>JAHEZK010000011.1 GCA_023251115.1 Nitrosomicrobium frigidum (SeqCode)
TTTTTATTTTTTGATACCAATTATGATAAGGAAAAAATGTAAAGGGCCTTAATGTTCGGCATGAGTCAAGGTCAGAGTTAATGGAGAGGAAAAAGTATTACTCCATGGGGTTTTTGCTGACTATCTCATCTAAACAATTTATTATATCCTGCTTGGTAACTTCAATTGGGTTATTATCAAGATGACCCCTATCAGGCATTATTACATCTGCTGCTTCATCAAGGGATTGCTTCAGTGTTAGCTTTTCAAACTTTAGCTTTTGACATACCTTTTTGAATCTCTCGTAGTAAATTGACTTGTTAAATTTGTGTGCCACTGTTGTACAAGAAGAAAGTGAATAACCATGAGGTACCCCCTCATTAGAAAATACATATGAAAGCGCATGTCCCAAAGTGGTTGAAGAATTCCCAAATCCTATACCAGATAGCATTGCACCGTATGGTAATAGATCATGCTTTTCATTCATGATTGCATCTTCAAGTATATCGAAGGCTTCTTTGCAAAATAACTTTGTGAGTGGATTTGCCAATCTGCTATCGTATCCCTCAGATGCTTGTGCTAATGCATCACATGCAGAATTTCTCATAATATTAAATGGGGTTCCAGGCAGAAAATACGGATCCACTATTGCTGCATCTGCCAAAAAGGCTTCATCTTGTAGTAGTTTTTTCTTGTGCTCAAAACTAACTACGGCATAAGTCGTCATTTCAGCACCTGTTCCGAAAGTAGTTGGAATCAAAATTTTTGGAATTCCTGTCAATTTTCCAAGGTATTTGCATACGTCCATTGAGCTTCCTCCACCAAGTCCGATATACGAAGAAATTTCTTTGCCTTCAAATCTTTTCTTAATTTCTTCAATTTTCTCTATTGCGGGATCTGGTGTTACCTTGTCATATATCTCGTATTTCTTAATTCCCATATAGTTTAACCATTTTTCATAGATATCCGGAGTTGTCGTAGTTATTACCAGACTATTTTCTGGGTACTGAAACTCGCTTGCAGCATTAGCCCCGTACACTATCTTCCTTGGCATCATTACTTTCCACATACCACTTGTGCCATGTCAATTGGTATTATGTTTTACGCGAAGAACTTTTCGATTAATTCATGCCGTGACTAATATTGATTTTCGGGGATATTTGTAACATTACTTGTTATTCACTAGATTAAATTTGGATTTACCTAATTTGGAGCTTAGTGTAGACTTCATAGGAAAGAATATTATTGATATTGAGTTCCAAAACAATCGCCTGAACTATTTTTGAGTGCGGGTACAGTAAAGAGTCGTCTCAGAAATCATGTAAAAAATATAGGTCGATATTCGTAATTTCTATGGTTTTGTCCAAATGAAACGGCTTTTGGAGCTGAAACCATTTTTTTACATCAAAATATGACGGCTTTTATATTTGAACCGGCTTTTGGAGCCGGGTTTTTGAAATTTGATTTACGTCCAGCGTTACTGTAAGTATCATGAGAAATAGGATTAATCCCATTCCCAGGTGTACCGTCACAAGTACTGCGTGTAATTTTTCAACTATAACAAACGCCCCCAGAGTAATTTGGCCCACTACTAATGCCGCTGCAATCATTGATGCAATTTTTGTAGATCTTTTAGTTTCTTGTGATCTTAAAGTAAAAAACATGGTGACAAATACCATTATGCCGGTCGTAGCAGCAACAGTTCTATGAAAATATTCAATAATAAATTCTCTCATTGGCACAAGACCTGCAGGACATAAAGGCCACTCAGGACAGCTCAATCCTACTCCCGACGAACTAACGTAACCTCCAATAAAGATTAGAGCAAATAATATGGATAGTGTAGAAAAGGAAAGTCTTGTTAGGAGCATTTCAGATAATACTATCGCTGCACTTTTATCATGGCGTTATATGGAATAAATCCGACTTTCAATTTCATGACTACTGCACTACAAGTTTTCCAGTCATGTATGGATGAACAGCACAGTAAAATGGATAGTCTCCGGGGGTAAGGTTGGTAGTCTCAATGTCTGCTGTTGCTGCAGGTTCTATAATGCTTGTATCAAATTGTTTTGCACTATTTGGATCAGTTGGTCCTGTTCCACTTGTAACGGTATGTGGTAAAGTATCTTTATTAGTTACTGTTATCTTGTCGCCTTTCTTTACTGTAAGTGTATCTGGATCAAAGTCTGGACTTCCTTGCACTGATGCTCCTTGTAGTATTGTCAGTGGGGCTCCAGGTGGACCGGTTGTAGCGTTAGTGGTACCAGCCGGAGGACTGGTAGTTGCAGGGCTACTTGGAGTAGGAGCGGTGCTTACATTGGCACTGGTTTTTGGTTGCTGCTTCGTAACTCCATCAACTGTTCCGATACTAGTTTGAGTACCGGTCGCTATCTCTGGAGCTTCTTCGTGTTTAAGCGTTGATGCTGCTGGCGGATTATGAATCATTGTCTGCCAGAACGGTACTATGATAGCAGCGCCCACGGCAAGGGTAATTACTACTATGAGGATGCCTTTGGCCATCCTCTTAGAACTAGTTCTAATGATGGGGCTCTCGTCGTGTGTAGTCATAATATTCTTCTCCAATTTGGAACGGATCTTTTACATCTGCTTCCTTGCCGCTTCCTGCAGATTTTATCAAGTTAACCAACATAATAACATAAGACAAGCCGGCCACCCATGCCCCTATCGTTGCAATCTGATTCATTATAAGCCATCCGGGTATGGTTCCATCATAGTCTGCTATTCTTCTAGGCATACCATGCAATCCTAGCAAATGTTGAGTCATAAAGACAAATATTACACCCACAAATGCCAACACAAAGTGTACCTGTGCTGCCCTTTCATTATACATTCTGCCTGTAATCAATGGGAACAAATAGTAAATGAATCCGGTGAATGTGAGTGAGACGGTTCCCATTAGTATAAGGTGGAAGTGACCTACAACCCAGTAACTATCGTGAGTAATGAAATCTAGCGGTAGTGCTGTATTTACTACTCCACCAGCTCCTGAAGCAAAGAACAACATGATTCCACCTACTCCAAATAACATTGGAGCTCCAAACTTTATCCTACCTCCCCACATTGTTGCAATCCAGTTAAACACATGCATCGATGAAGCCGGAACTGCAGCCAGAGTTCCAACCATAAATACTGTCTTTTCTGTGAAGCTCATGCCGGTTGCAAACATATGATGTGCCCATGATGCAAATCCTATTAATGCAAGTAACACGAAAGCCGCGACCCCAGACTGATAGCTGAACAGCGGTTTTCTGGAGAACTTGGGTATTATTTCATATAGCATACCCACAGCTGGCAGCAAGAAAATGTATACCTCCGGATGGAATGTAAACCAGAAAAGATGCTGATAAGCAATTGGATCTCCACCCATGGCAGGATTAAAGAACCCTGAGATGCCTAGTCTATCAGTATAAAGCATAATTAAGGATGCTGCAAATGTTGGGACCGCAACTATTGTCATGAATGATATTGAAAGTATAGACCATGCGAAAAGAGACATCTTCATGATAGACAAGTCAGGATGTCTGCACTTTAGAATTGTCACAATAAAGTTTATCGAACCAAGTATCGATGATATTCCTAGTATCTTTAAACCAAAGATCCACATTTCGGCGGCCGGACCAGGTGCCCTTATAATTGAGTAGGGTGGATAAGCTGTCCATCCAGTATCAGAGAATCCGAGCCATACAAGAGCCGCCCCTACAGGTATCATCCAAAAGGCAACAGCGTTTAGTTTGGGCCATGCCATGTCCTTGTACCTTACCATGAGTGGGATAAGGTAATTTCCTACACCAGCAGCAAATGGAATAGCCCATAAAAAGAGCATTGTGGTTCCGTGAACAGTAAAGAATCTGTTAAAAGATGTAGGATCCGGCATAATTTGTAAACCGGGAAGGAAAAGTTCTGCACGTAATGCAAGTGCAAGTGCCCCACCCATCATCAATGCTGTTATTGAGGTTATCATGTACAACAAGCCAATATCAGTATGATGTGTGGAAAATAATATCTCCCACATAGGACGTGGTTGTTTAACTTCTAGAACCAATCTTTCTAACTACCTCTATTAGTTGAACTTACTTCAAACATTCTATCAATAAAAGCATTTTGGCCGTATTTATTAGAACCGGAAATAAAATTTGTCATGGCTGTAAACTATTGTACTATTAGCTTCCCTGTCATGTATGGATGAACGGTGCAATAGAATGGATATTGCCCTGGATTAAGGTTGGTAGTCTGAATGTCTGCTGTTGCTCCAGCTTCTATGATGCTTGTATCGAATTGCTTTGCATTATTTGGATCTGTTGGTCCTGTTCCACTAGTAACTGTATGTGGTAAAGTGTCTTTGTTGGTTACTGTTATTTTGTCCCCTTTCTTTACAGTAATTGTGTCTGGATCAAAGTCTGGACTTCCCTGTACTGAAGCTCCTTCAAGTATTGTCAGCGGCATTCCAGGTGGACCGGCTGATTGAACTGGGGCTTGTGCTGGGGCTTGTGCTGTTGCATTTTGACCCTCAGCTGCTGCTTCGGCAGTCTGTGGTTCAACAAATAATTTTGCTTTCATAGTTGAATGTCCAAATCCACAATATTCTCTGCATTGGATTCGAAATTCACCTGGTTGGTCAAATAGATTCCAGACTACATTTACCCTTCCCGGTACTGCGTCCATCAATATCGTATAATCTGGCACATTAAAGTCATGAATAACATCCTTTGAAACAAGTTCAAATTTGTATGGAACTCCTTGTTTTACATGAAGCTGGCCTGTCTCCTTTTTACCGTCCTCATGTTCAAAGGTCCAAAACCATTGTTGACCTATTACCTTGATTGTTTCTGCTTCCGCTGGAACATGCTCAACTAACCTTTCAACATTCCAAGATTCGGCTCCCACCCACGTAAGCAAAGCTATAACAACACCAACGTAAACCCATTCGATTGTTGCATGTCCCATTTCATACGCCCTCTATTTCTCTTAACCTATTTTTCTTGTGTGATTCTCTAAACCGCCAGCATACGTAGACTATGGCACCTTGAACAACAGCTCCAACGACAAAAGCTGCAACCATTAACCTATAAAATAAAGCCCAAATTTCCACTCTTCTGATAACAAATTCTTCTGATTCTTGTGCAAAAACATTGTCAAATGATGAAAGAACTATAACAACGAGTGGTGAAAACAACAAAAGGATTAACCATATATTTGATCTTGGTGACATCAAATTTCCTTGTCGGAAATCATTACTCCATCTAATTTAAGGTTTTTGCAAGAATTCAAATCAAATTCATTCCTCGATATATCTATGAAATCCCATTACATTAACCCCTGAAAGTGAAAGGGTATTATTTTCATGTTTTAGAACAGTCATTGATGCATTTCGGATGTGCCAACCATACAGGCTTTCTGGAGGAAGACCCAACATTATTGATATTGCTGCTTTGATTGGATCCAAGTGAGTTACAAATAGCAGATTTTTGTCCGGATAGTTTTTCATTGAATCATCTAGTAAACTCTTGATTCTTTTTTTGACCGCTGAAAAACTTTCTATACCATAACTGTCAAGAATTGGATCGTCGCCAGTATAGAATTTCAAAAATAGATTACCGTGCTTTTCTATAACGTCATCATAATTCATGCCAACTAAATCTCCTAATTCAATTTCGTATAACCTTTCGTCAGTTTCATATTCTAAATGGTTTATCTCACAAATTATTTTTGCAGTTTCAACGGCTCTTGTTACCGGACTAACATATACTTTATCGATTTTCAATTTTTTCAAGTGTTGGCCAGTGTCTTTAACCTGTTGTATTCCACATTCTGTGAGATGGGATTCTATGTGTCTACCTACAAGTAGCCGTTTGACATTATTGTCTGCTTCTCCGTGACGTACAAAAACTATAAGTGGCAAAACAATTCAAATAAATATATAAAGTCTTAAATTTGTTTTTCCATTTTTTTGTTCTTTAATCTGTAATTTGTCTCTCATAGATCAATTCATTAATTTATAGTACCTTGGAAAAATCAACGAATTTGTTCAATCAAGTATCAATTATAACCTTAATTAGGATGCTCCGACACTTTATGACAGATTATATGAAAATTTCAATAATCGGTGGCACCGGTGGAATGGGAGAAGGTTTTGCTCTTCGATGGGTCGTAAATCACGATATTACTATTGGTTCCCGCGATGCCCAAAAAGCTGTCAATTCAGCGGAACAGTACATGAATACAGCATTAGCGTCTTATGGAAATAGTATGAGAGGTACCATAAAAGGAGCTGACTACATTTCTTCGTCAAGAGATTCGGACATATTGATACTATCGATACCCTATGAATCGATAAAATTAACTTGTGATTCTATTTCTAACGAAATAAAGAGTGATTGTATAATAGTTTCCCCAATTGTTCCTATGGAAAGAAATGATTCCGGTTTTACATACATTCCATTCGAAAAAACTATGAAATCTGCAGCACATATTTTGGCGGAAAATCTTCCTGGCAAGAAAATAGTTTCTGCATTTCATACAATATCAGAAGTCAAGTTAAAAAATATCACAGAAAGTCTTGATTCGGATACATTTGTTTGTGGTGACGATCAGGAAGCCGTTGCAAAACTAAATCAGTTGATAGCGGAAATAAAAGGTCTAAGACCACTTTACCTTGGATCACTGTCCCTTAGTTATCAAGCAGAAGTTCTTACTCCAATGTTATTAAATGCATCCAAAAAGAACAAGATCAAGCATCCTGGAATAAAGCTTACTTGAATCCGTTCCAAATTAGAAATGCAGATGATAAGCACGACAAGAATTGGATGTACGGAATGGGAATATTATTTATAGTGATGGCTACAGTTATTGCATTAAGGAACTTCTATCTTTATTCAACAGAATTGTCAGTTGGTTTCTATCTTGATAACTACACAAATAATTCGGTGACAAACGAAAAATTTGTAGTAGCAATGTTGATTGGTGGGGGAGTATTACTATATTGGAGTAAATTTAGAAGTAGGATGGATGCCAATTATGATGATGTAAGGATGTCAGGATGATCTAAGAATGATGAAAGTAAGGAATGGTTAATTTGATATAATAACAATTAAGATTTAATTAATTTCTGTTGCGAGTGTTAACAAAACCAGCAAGCTTGTCCATTGCTTGTTCAAGTACTTGTTCATTTGGAAGATAAACTATCCTAAAATGACCTTTACCCAATTCCCCGAAACCAGAACCATGCACAGTGAGAATACCAGTTTTGTCTAATAAATCGAGAACAAAATCTTTGTCATCCTTCCAGCCATTATGAAGTATTTTCGGAAAAGTGTAGAATGCACCGTTTGGTAATTTACAGGAAATTCCATCTATCTCATTTAGTCTTTTGACTACCAAATCCCTTCTTTTCTTTAATTTAGTTACAGTTTGGGCAATGTATCCTTGGGGACCTTCCAGAGCAGCAACTGCAGCTTTTTGTACTGGTAGATTAGTAGCAATTCGAACCCTAGCAAGTTTAGGAATATTGTTCCTGATATTCTCTAATTTCTGACAATCACTATTCATACATATGTATCCGCAACGCCATCCTGTCATAAGATAAACTTTTGAAAATCCATTTAGTAGTATCACCGGTGCGTCTTTTGCAACTTTACCAATCCCGGTAAATTCCTTATCAAATACCAATCGATCGTAAATTTCATCACATATTATGTAGAGATCATGTTCGCTAGCCACGTCAATTAGCTGTTTAAGGCTCTTGCTGTCAAACACCTCGCCAGTAGGATTATTAGGATTAATAACACATAATGCTCTTGTCTTTGGTGTAATCTTTGATTTAATATCGTCAAGATCGGGTGTTCCATCTTCTGTAATTTTAAATTCAATAGGCTTACCCCCGTAAAATCTTACATATGAGGCGTAGGGTGGATAGTAGGGCCCTGGCATCAAAATCTCTGAATTTGGTTCCACTATAGATGCGGTTACCATGTCGAGTCCTTCAGAAATACCATTGGTCACAAGAACATCTTCAACAGTGATGGATAATCCTTTTTGCGATTCTTTCTTTACTATGGCCTGTCTTAATTCCAAAATGCCTTCAGAATCCGCATAATAATTAAAATTGCTAGCGACTGCATCAATCAATGCCTTTTTTATATGGTTTGGAGTGGGAAAATCGTATTTTACTGGATCTCCAATGTTTAGGTAAATTATTTTTTTTCCAGCTTTTTCATATTGTCTTGCATGTAGTGTTATGTCCCTGATAGCATATTCTACATTGGATATTCTGTTGGATACCTTCAACTAATTACAATTACTCAGAAATATTTGAGATAATAAATTGATTGTTATTCAGTGATTTTATGTATTATTCGAAATATTGAATATTAATTAGCTCAATTGATATAGAAGCTTGAATCTAATTTTAAAAGTTACAAACAAAAGGGTCCGTAGCGTAGCCAGGATATCGCGGTGGTCTTCGGAACCACAGATCGAGGGATCGAAGCCCTCCGGGCCCGTTAATCCATATGTAGATTTTATTAATTTGCTTTGGATATATTGAAACTTTATCGAAAAAGAAATTTCAAGTCAAGACTTGATCCCGTTGGCACTAACATTCAAAAGCTATAGTAAAATTTATTTAATTGAAAAACTTGTTTCCGCTGTGTTAATGCCTGAATTTACTGATGCTGAATAATTTCCCGACGGTGCTTGATTTCCGTCAATACCTATTTGATCCCATTGAAGGGATTTTGAATCACCTGGACCGAGAATCGTTATCACCTGCGAAGATAGAATCGGATATAATTCATTTGATGCCAAGTTTCTTATCTTAAGCCCCAACGCAGAGTTTGGAAATGTTAATTGTTCTGATCCCAAGTACTTTATCGAAATGCTAACAATCTCTCCAGGATTGTAAATTTGCTTATCAGTTGTAATGCTTATCATATCACTTATTGAATTTTTGATTTCTCCATCAACTAATGTATCATTAGCCAAGTTAGTTTCATTTTGAACAATGTTTGAATTATTAACTATTAAACCAGTGCCGCCGATTGAACCTTGTCCATTTTCAGTTTTTCCCGCAGCTGGGACGTTCACAGTCATATTATGAGCATCCGTTTGATTTTCATTCTGTCTATCACATTCAGATTCAAGTGGACAAATCTGTCCACCTTCAGACAACGCATTTTCAACCCAAGCATCAGATGCAAATATCTTGAAGTTGTTTAGTTGAATCGACGATAAAACAGAAACCAACACTAGAGAATAACTGAAAAGCAAAATAGTAAAGTTGCCATCGCCTCTTACTCTTCGATTATTGTGTTCGATCATGATAAATTCTAGTAAACATCATTTTTAATCGTTGCTTAACTTCAAATTGGTTTTTTGTCGTTTCTAAATTCTGCTTATTTCCACTTAATTTTATAAAGTTTATAACAAATGCAGTTCATTATCGCTTTGTTATGACTCATCATGTTGCAAAGATAATCGAAATAATAGGAAGCTCCGATAAAGGATGGGAAGATGCTGCACAAGTTGCAGTTGATGAAGCAAAGAAGACCTTGCATGGAATTCATGGTCTCGAAGTTGTCGATATGACTGCGAATGTGGATCCTGGCTCAGGAAAAATATCGAAATATCGAACCTGCGTAAAGGTATCATTTGCTGTTGATAGTTCCCCTTAGCTAGCGCGCCTGATGAAAATCACTGGAGTTGGTCAGATATGGAGAGGACCATATAGACAAACGTAAATTCTTAATCCAGATGACTTTGTATTATCAGGTTCAAATAGAAATGGAACATGAGAATGATGAACCGGTTATGTGTAGTAAATGTAATAAAACATTTGAAAGTGAATCTGAATATCTAGAGCACTATAATGAAAAGCATAAACCCGAAAATACTTGATGGCATTATTTTCCCTAGACAAATTATAAAAAAATAAAAAAATTGTGTTATTCTTTTTTGGATTTTTTGCCCTCATCTAGATTATCGGCTCCCTTCTCATTGACGGTAAATCTTACTTCACTATATGGATGATATGGGGAGTCAATCATTTTTGCTATTCTATTTTCGCCGGATTTTCTCAGGTATACTCTATAAGTTGAAGCATGGCCAATTACATTTCCACCAGTAGGTTTTGTTGGGTCACCAAAGAATGTGTCTGGAGTAGATTGCACTTGGTTTGTAACAATTATTGCAATGTTATAAATTTCTGAAATTCTAAGAAGTTTATGCATAATAGAATTAAGTCTTTGTTGTCTATCGGCAAGTGTTCCTCTACCAGAGAATTCTGCTCTATGTAATGAGATTATACTATCGACAATTACTAATTTTGCTTTGTAATCATCTATATATTTGCCAAGATTTTTAACGATTAACTCTAGATGTGCACTATTATAGACTTTACACACGGCTACATTTTGCAGTGCTTGCACTGGATCTATATTTCTATTGCTAGATATTTGCTCCAGTCTTTCAGGTCTAAATGTTCCTTCAGTATCAATGTAAATAACGCCGCTATTTAATCCACCCAATTCAGTTGGTTGTCCAGCAGTAATACACATAGTGTGACATATCTGAGACTTGCCTGAGCCAAATTCGCCATAAAGTTCAGTAACTGCCTGTGTTTCGATACCGCCAAGGAATAGATCATCAAGCATACTTGAACCAGTAGAACATCGTAACAAAGATCTTCTTTTCTGAAGTGCAGTATCAGCAGTAATGAATTCTTTATTGAGAACATCTGATTCTCTTAGGAGTTTTTGGGCTGCCATTATAAATGAAGCTGCACTATCTTTGGATGCATTAATATCTACAGCTAGATCTTCAACGCCGGCTACAGCAAGATCCATCACAGAAAAAATTCCTGCTTCTCTCAGTTTTTTAGCAGTTGTAGGACCTATTCCTTCAATATCCTGAATTTCAAGATTAGTTAGATCGGTAATCTGAGATTGTTCTGATAATGTACTTAATGATGCTTCACTATTCATAACGGTATTTTCATTATCTTCTTTTACTGGTTGTTCGGCTTCGTTTACAATATTTTCGGCATAATCATTAGAAATATTTTCAGTATTGTCTTTTTTTTCTTCCTGCATGTGAGAATTTGAATAAGTCGGTTTTTTGTTTCTCATTCTATACATCATGTAGCGAATTACATTTAAGGCTTGACACACTAGTAGGAGGGTGGGTGGGTGGTACGCTCTTACAAAATCCATTCAATTTGAACTAATATTGTAGATCGTATTGGATTTCAAGCACTCTAAAATGAAAAATTATTAAGGTGAGATGATTTAAATCTACTCATTATCGCTACAAGAGGTAAAAATTGTAAATGTTCCCAATTGAGCTACTAAGAGTGCAGATTTCAAGTAAGAAGAATCAAATAAAGCCAGTATTTATTGACTGTGAAAAAGATAACCAACCATCCTTACCATCAAAAATTATTAAAATGTATGAAGATATGGCAGATAGGAAATTATTAAAGTCAAATGTAGATCAAAATCTTTCAGAGATAGAAGCAAAAAACCTAGACTATAAACTTGTTAGGGCCATATGTCATCTTTTAGAACAGAGATGCGAGTATGCATCGCAAAGCGGATTTTCTAATGCAAGGAACAATGATACAATCAATGCCATACACCTTAGAAGGCAAATATTCGAAATAGCTTCTCTGCTGGGTTATCCTGTAACAGAAAACGAAAGAGAGAATATTCTTCAAGAAATTGCTTCAAAAAATAATCTATCTGTAAATGATGTGGAAATGGCAATGTGGGATGACCTTGAGAAAAATAAATATTTGAAAAATTTTGATTCATTGACTTCATTACAATTGGTTGCATGGTACAATGTTTCCGCTCTTCAAACCCTTTTGCTAAACAGTGTAAAAATGGAATTTAGTATCTATGGTGGTTTCAGTTGGAAGAAAATCTTGCGCAAGATAAAACAACTTGGACTGATGTACTCTTTGTACCGTGAATCCAATTACGGATCAGAATCAAATGCTCATCCAAAAAAGGAGGAAATGTTATTGAAAAATAAAAAGGAAAACAAAGTTATATGCACAGTTAATGGTCCGCTTAGCATTGTAAGATTGACTGATAGATACGGTATGGCAATGGCTAAATTAATTCCTTCAATAATCTTTAGTGAAAATTGGTCCATTAATGCAACAATATTAAGAAAATCTATCTCCGGTATGAAAAAGACCTATGATTTTGAGCTCTCAAGTACAGACAAGGATATACCTCTATTTGATGCGTCAACTTTTCACATTCAATCAGAGCAAAAGTCAGGACCAAGATTATCATATGACAACTACGGCATGGAGTACTTTGATAGCAGTGTTGAAAAAAAATTTATGGATAAATTTCTCAAGTTTTCTATTGGATGGCACCTGGTCAGAGAACCGGATCCATTGATACTTTCGAACGGTAAAGCATTCATACCTGATTTTGTATTTGAAAAATATGGCGTTAAAGTCTATTTAGAGATAGTAGGTTTCTGGACTGAGGACTACTTGAAAAGGAAATTAGAAAAGATAAAAGACTTGACCAGTAAATCTGAAACTGGAACTTCAACCGGTCCTGATTTGTTAATTGTTGCAAATATGGATAATTGTATTTCTGAAAACGGTAAAAAGATTCCCATCGATTCTGTGTTTTCTAAATTTGTGAATAAAAAACATTTAATTTTTTATAGAAAAGACGAAATTCCATTTGGTCCAATAATTAGCTATCTAAAGGATATCGATTACAAAATCATTGACAAGATATCGGTCAATCTACATGATACGATTGCTTTAGAAATGGATAAGGAAATTCATGACAGGCAAAGAAATAGTGTTATATCACTTAAAGAAATCTCAGACAGGTGCAAGATTCCAATTGAATCAGTGGTAAAGACCATTAGAAACCTTCAATTAAATACTGACAATTCAGAAAAAGTGATGACAGATAAACTGAGGGAATTCTTATTAGTTGACAATTATTTGATTTCTAATAATAAAATTAGCGAATTGTTACCAGAGCTTGATAAAATTGGCAAGCTACAGGATGCAGTTAGACTGTTGCGTCAAAGTAATATACCTGAAGAATGTGTTACCTTACTTATTACAAAAATGGGTTATGAAATTATTTGGAACGGTATTGATTCAAATAACGCGCAAGTTCAACGACAAACTATGAATACCTAACAAACTTGCTTGAAATCAGCTACACTGTAAGTGAAATTTTGTTAAAAGAGAAATAGTATATATGTTGAGGATGTATTACAAATTGAGATATTGCAATCAACTGACAGAGAGGATATATGGCTTAAAAACATCAAAGGAAATTGGAGAGATTCATCATGCCCGTGTGGCAGTAATTTTCATTTTAATGGAAATATCGATGAGTTATTTTCCTGGGAACGCATACACCTGAGACACATGACATCTGATCCTGAAAATCATGCAATGCTGTCGCTTTATCCAACAGATATGGTTATTTTTTATCATTCTACGAGTGGATATACAGTCGAGATTAGAAAACATAAACCTCATGAGATCAAGGATTTGCAAAACGCATGTCTTTATGGAAATGTCAAGCTTGCAGGAGTATGACTTCTGTAGACTGGCACGGGCAGAATTCATTTAATATGAAATTATCAATACTTTGGAAATACTCTGCAATCCTATTCTAATTAGACAACTTACATAAAAGCAAATATCAGTAAAAGTATGAATAAAAGCTATGAATCTACCGACTGGATGGACTCTCGAATCATCACGGAAAATATACTCCAACAAATATATCGAACTGTATGAGGACGTACTGGACATTAATAACAAAAAGAAGATCTATACAAGAGCAAGAAGAAAAGACTATTCTACGATAGTACCGTTTGTTTCAGATAATGAGATTCTCGCAATCAAAAGTTACAGACATTTGGTCAATTCATATCAAATTGAAGCCCCTTCTGGCTATATTGACCCAGGCGAGACACCATTACAGGCAGCGATGAGAGAATTAAAAGAGGAAACAGGCTACAGAGCAAATAATATTATCGACCTGGGTTCATACACATTGGATTATACCATGTTTGAACAGACAGGCAATTTGTTTGTGGGTTACGATTTGGTTAATGAGAGGAAACAGAATTTGGGTATGATGGAGATAATAGAGACGGCGATTCTGCCAATTGATGAAATTAAAATGTTACTATATGATGGAAAAATATTAAATGCATCTTCGATTGTTGCTTTTTACAAATCATTGGACTTTCATCTAAATTACAAAAATAAAAAATGAAATGGTATTGTAATTGAAGGACTTTGATAAATAATGATATTATTGCAAATGCGAATTGATCAAGCAAAGAGATGAAAATAATTTGCGCGACAATTATGATGTATTGATCATTGGTGGTGGCATATTAGGCTGTTCCATTGCTTATTTCCTTTCCATCATGACAAATTCCTCAATTATGCTAATGGAAAAGGAAAAAAACGTTGGTCTGCATACAAGCAGCAGGAATACTGGAAAAGTTCATGCGCCCTTTTACTATGACCCAGAAAAAAAACCGTCCACTGCAGCCTACACAATAAGGGGATATGAAATGATAAAGCGTTATTGCGCGTTTCATAGTTTACCGTTTAAAGAAGATGGAGTTGTTGAAGTTGCAACAGATGACAGGGAAATTGATGTCTTGATCAAACACGTTGAATGGGCACGCAGGAACGGACTGAATAATGAGGAAATAAAATTTTTAAGTAAAAATGAAATGCTTGAGATTGAGCCTAATGTAAAGTGTGAATCTGGACTTGTGTGTTTCCGGGACGCCTCAACTGATTATGGTCTCATAAATCAAAAACTAAAGGAAGACGCAGTCAAATTTGGCTGTAATACATCATTTAAAAATAAATTCAGAGAAATTTGTTCCAATACAAATACAGGAGCAAAGAGAAGAATGACAATAATTGGAACTGCTAAAAATATAACTTCAGATTATGTAATAAATGCAGCTGGGGGTAATTCGCTAGATATTGCGCATAGTGTTGATCTTGCCAAGGAATTTACTGACCTACATTTTAGAGGAGAATATTTAACAGCGCCACCAAAATATAGTAACCTTACCAAAAGAAGTATCTACTCGGTTCCGCGATATACAGATTATCCTTTTTTGGATCCCCACTGGATTAGGAGAGCCGATGGAAGATGCGAAATAGGACCAAATGCGGTTCCTGTATTTAGTCCGTACTCATATAACTTGGCTGATAACTTGAAAAATGTAGTTCCAAAAATTTTTAAATCCTCTAAATTAGGAGTAGTAAAATTGTTTTTAAATAAAGAGTTTATACGATTGGTATCGAATGAATTATCTAGTTCTTTATCCAAAACAAACATGATAAATAGGGTAAAGAGATTTTTGCCCTCATTGAATTCATCTGATTTTAAACAAAGAGGTATGTCTGGTATTAGATCATTGTTAATCGATAAAAATGGAAACTTTGCAGCTGAGAGTCTACTTGTGGAAAATGAATCTTCGTTGCATATATTGAATTACAATTCGCCTGGTGCGACTGGAGCACTGCCTTTTGCGGCAAATATTGTAAGACAATTGGTTCAAAAGAATATAGTAAATCCAACATCAAGAAGAGTTGTTGATTCTCCATTTACAGATGAATATATGTAATTGTAAGTGTCTCCTGAAAGCATTCTATGATATCTAATCTGCATCTAATATTATATTATAGTATATTAAGGGAATTTTGAAATAACTATTGAGGGGTTGTTGTCTAGCTTGGTATGATGCCAGCCTCGGGCGCTGGAGGTCGTCGGTTCAAATCCGACCAGCCCCATGACTCTAGTAGTTCTCTAATTGGGTTCAGTTGAAATAAGAGTGAATAAAATGCAGCAACAAAAACAACAAAGTCAAGAGGTATCTCTTACCAGTGCATATTCCTTATTTGTATATGCTATAAGAACTCAAATAACAAGGGATTACTATCTTAGAAGATTAAGAGCGTTCTTTGATTTTATCAAATTACTTCCAAATGCAAAGATAGAACATAGATGCAACCATTTTGCTGCAATTGCTATAAAAGATAATGGATGGACATTTAGTAAAATTATTGCTTTTTTACAATTTCAAAAAGAAAGAGTGGAAAGAGAAGAAATTACAGCAGCAACACTCTATAACTTTGTAAAAGCACTCAAGTTATTTTGTGAAATGTCTGATGTTCCTGTTTCATGGAAAAAAATAACAAGAGGGCTACCAAAAGTCAGAAGGTTTGCTGATGACAGGCCCCCAACTATAGAGGAAATTCGTAAAATGATTGAATATCCCGATAGAAGAATGAAGCTAATTATATACACTATGGCTTCTTCTGGAATCAGGCTTTGAGCATGGGATTACTTACGTTGGAAGGATGTAGAACGTATTGAAATAATTGCAGTTGCTATGAACTATGATAAAATTTATAGATATTATACCCTTAACAGACAAGAATTAGCACCTGGAGAGGCTCTAAATCTTTTGAATAATAAGGAACAATTCATTGTATCCTTTGACGGTAAATCATATGAATTGGATGAAAGTTTTTTTAATATTAACTATGGTGACTTATCTAAAACAAATAGAGATATAATTGATCGCTTGCCGAATAGGCATAAAAATTAATGTTTTATCTTTGTCTAATGAGATTGATATTCATTCGATAAGAAATTATTAATTATAATCTTGTATTTTGGATTCTATAATCTGAAAATTGTTCATTAGTATCATTATGCGTTGCAGTTGAATAAATCCAAGATATGTTGATACTAGCCTTTGTACTTCACATTCTTGGTATTCCAGAATGTGGATGTTCTCTCTCTATATGAGATTGCTAGGATATATTAAAAGACATTCATAGCTAAAGCTTTAACTCATTAAGTTGACAGATCCGTCTATGCATCAGAAAACTTTTATACAATACTTTCATAGGCCTAATAAAAGGGTTCATTTCAAGAATGCCAGATATTAGATGGCGAGAAAAAAGTGTGTTCATAGCAATTTTGACGATCATATCATTATCACCTTTAAGTTATTCTTTTTTTTCTTATGCACAAAACAGTACAAATACAAATAGTATAGGCATAAATATTACTGACGTGTCAGTAACATCTGAAACACTGATAAAGACTGGTAACGATACGATCAAAGTCTTTGTAGCAAAAAAAGTTATTACAATGGATCCTGGTTGGCCTAATGCCACAGCTATCGCTGTGAAAGATGGCAAGATATTGTCTGTTGGATCTTTACAGGATCTCAAGCCTTGGCTGGATCACTATCCTCATGTGATTATTGATACTTTTAAGGATAAGGTGATAATGCCCGGATTCATTGAACCGCATGGACATCCTATCATTGGAGGTATCACACTTACTCGGCCTCTGCTGGTTTATCGTGACACTTTGAATCCATACGGACCAGCGTTTGATGGCTTGAAATCCAAATCAGAAGCAATAGTCAAACTTCAGGAATACGAAGCAAATATGGGACAGAATGGGACAAATCAGACCCTTTTTGTATGGGGATATGACCCAACTACGATGGGTGAAAGATTATCAGTTGATGACTTAGATTCAGTCTCAAAAGATCGTCCTATCGTGGTTTGGGATGCTTCAGAACATGAAGCATATGCAAACACTGCAGCAATGAAGAAACACAATATAACAAGCGAATCAACCAGGATAAATGGAGTAGGAGCAGACGCAAATGGTGAACCTAATGGTCAATTCATTGGAGCCAAGGCCGCATCCTTGATACTTGCGCCAGAGATTGAGGATATAGCTACACCAGAGAGTTTGCAAGAGATCTTGCATTATATTGTGGATCTTAGCCGCCAAGGAGGAATTACCACAACCTCAGAACTTGCTATGGGTATAGTTCTCGGCGTCGAAGAAGAAGCAAAAATCCTTAAACAATTTTTTGATGATCCCACAACTCCAATGCGTGTTGTAGCAGTGGTAGATGGATTGTCAGCTGGTATTGAAAAGAAAAGTGAAGCCATCAACTATTCGCTTTCTCTACATAATAATAATAGTAGTGATAAGACTATATTTAATGGAGTCAAGTTTTTTAGCGATGATTCATTTCTGAGCCTTAAAATGCAACCAAACTACCCAGGATATATTGATAATCATACTGGATTATGGAATAATGCTCCTGGTGAAGACTTCGTTAAACTCATCTTACCATGGTGGCTTTCGGGATTCCAAATTCATATCCACACAAATGGGGGTGCTTCTCAGGATTCGGTGTTGCATTCCCTGGCTGCATTACAGAATGAGAAGCCTAGGTTTGATCACAGATTTACGTTTGATCACTACGGTTTATCAACGTCTTCTCAGGCCTTAAAATTAAAGGCTCTGGGTGCAGTTGCTAGTGTGAATCCATATTATGTATATCTTCGTGGTGAGCTAAACGAAAAGTTTATTGGAACAGATGTTGCTGAAAAGGCCGCAAGATTAGGAACCCTTACCAATGCTAGCGTTCCAACTACCTTACACTCTGATACTCCTATTGGAGAACCTAGACCATTGGAATGGGTTTGGATTGCAGTGAACAGGTTGGGGCTCTCCGGAGAAGTGTTGGCTCCAAGTGAAAGAGTAACAGTCGATGACGCACTCAAGATGATCACAGTTAATGCTGCTTTCGCATTAGGAATGGATGACAAAATCGGAAGTATAGAACCTGGCAAGTTTGCTGACTTTGTGATCTTAGATCAAGATCCGTACGAAGTTCAGCCAGGGAAGATTAGAGATATTGGAGTATGGGGCACAGTTGTAGAAGGGCAGATCTATCCTGCTAGCGAAATTAAACCTCAATAAAAATGTTTTTTCTCGACTCGGAATAGCTACTAAGCGTTAACAAATGAACTATCATAAATTAATCGATAGAGGCTTAACGACAAGAGATATAGAGAATAGTATTTATCACAGATATGGGCAGAATCCGAATGTTGTGCATAAATTTCACGTACTCAGGTTTCGTTAACAAGAGATAGAAAGAGTAGGACATATTTTCGAGATAGTAGTATCTGTCAAATAGATTGCAACAAAAAATATTAATGACAAAATCGGGTTGGTTATTTTTATTTGCTCTCAAACCTAAATCGGTTTAGTTAATAGTATGTATAGGTTCAATTTGACCTTTAAATCCCGGTGCTAGCATACCGGATAAAGAGATAGTTTGTATGTTGGTTGAGTTTAGTTCGGGGAACACATTGGCCACAGCTGTTGCAAATTGGGCTCCTCTTGGGATTATGACCCCCACATCTTCAGCAAATTTCCCATAAACCTCCTTCATAGTTTGTACAATATCTGGATGCAAATCTGCCACGTTTATGCTTTCTCCAAGGTCAACTGCGAGATCATACAATTTCCATTCATTTGGCTTATCTGATGAGTCATGAATCCCTTTCCAATCACCCATGATCACAGTTGTCTGGTTAAAGAGTTCTGCTGGGACAGGTTCATTGTCTGCATAGACATTCTGAGCTGTTCCATTAAGAACTGCTTTAAAAGATTTTCCCATAGGTGGATGAATGTCACGTCCTTGATAGGTTGTTGGATATGAAACATCTGCGAAGTCTAAAATTGTAGGGGTTATATCTGTCACATATACAAAACTTTTGATAATGTTGTTTGTAGCGTTTGAAGTTGGCAGCGGTTCCTTGATTAGAAACGGTACTCTTGTTCCACCTTCATAAAAGCTTCCCTTGAAGCCTGAAAATGGGGCGACTGCCACATAAGTACCCCATGAACCGTAATTGAAGTCGGAATCTGCGTTACCAAGATTTGAAAAACTATTATTTATTCCAGCTATAAATTGTGCCGCTTGAGTTGCGTTGTATGCGCTACTATATTTGAATTTAGCCAGTTCCACTGGCTCGCTTGTACCGTTGTCAGAAGTAAATAGAATTAATGTATTATCATATTGTCCAGTATCTTTTAGATATTGTATCACTCTACCCACATTCTTGTCCATATCCCCTATCATGGCTGCATGTACTGCCAATACTTTTGCTGCATAGTCTTTTTGATCATTGGTAAGACTCTCCCATGATTGATTTGGAGGAAGTCTTTGCGGGATGGTCATATTCGAAGGCCATATTCCTAATTGTTTCTGCTTTTCAAATATCTGCTCTCTTATCTTATCCCATCCTATGCTTCTATAGATTTTATAGTATTTTTCTATGTTATCTGGTGGGGCCTGGAATGGCGTGTGGGCGACCTGAAAAGAAAGGTACGCAAAGAAGGGCTTATCATCTGCCTCTGTTTTTTTAAGGTATTCTAATATTTTGTCGGTATACAGGTCAGCCGCGTAAACTGTATTATTGCCAGGTCTTGGAACAACAGTATCATTTTCTACAAATGTTACTGTATAGCCAGGTACGTATGTGTTATTATTGAAGTGATTAGCTCCATCCTGCAACAGAGTAAAGACATTCTCAAAACCTCTATCATAAGGCTTCGTTCCTGGCTGACCTTCTTTTCCAGATCCGGAGAGATGCCACTTGCCAGAAAGCATAGTGTTGTATCCTGCATCCCTTAATAGTTCTGCTACTGTTACTACTCTGTCGTTTATGTAAGTTTCATAACCCGGTTGGCCCACTTGATTTTCAGCTATTAGCTCATACATTGTTCCTATTCCACCTATATGCCAGTCAACGCCCGTGAGCAATGACAGCCTGGCGGGAGAACACGTAGGAGCAGTATGGTAGTTAGTTAAAACTTTTCCTTCTTTTGCTAAAGTGTCTAAGTTTGGAGTTGAAATCTCACTGCCAAATGATCCAATGTCTGCGTATCCAAAGTCATCACCCAGTATTACCAAAAAGTTTGGGCGCTGACTCTGTGCTGAAGCGCCAGAAGTTTCAGAAAAAGCTTGATAAAAATTTGAATTTAAGGGTAATGATGACGCAGATATTGATGATATAATTGGTGGTAACCCAATGATTCCGCTAAGAATCATCCCCAACATCACGAAGATAGAGAAACCCCGATTAATTTTCACTTCAACTGCCATTACGTGATGTTTATAATAAAGATTTCTGGAATGATAGTAATCATCATAATTCTCTGCATTCTTGCTGAATATTTCAGCTACTGATAATTGGGAATATTATGGAAGAATTGGTCTGTTGTTTCTAAGGCTATATTCATGAGCCAAAAAAGTTTGTTCTCTTGTTAGGTCCCAATTTAAATCATCTATGCTTTTATACAGTGCCACAAATACATAGATTTTGCTCAAGGAGGAGGTCTGTGGCTATTGACTCATTTATTAGAAATATCCTGATGATTATCACTATATGCCCCTTCTTACATCCTTGCTGTATGCAATAACCATAATCAAACTTGTGGAACAAGTGGCCCAGTCAATAATTGGACGACCATATAATAAGTTTGATTTAAAGTCATTCTCGATATTAAAGTAAATTAAGGCCTGTACGATGAACAAGGCAAGAAAAATGATCCTAATCCAGTGAGACGCAATCCAGCCTCTCATGACTTTTAGGTGCGATTGTGGATCTGTTCTTGGTCTGGTAACAGACTTGTACAATGATATGTCATATACTATATCCCAGAGAAGAATAAATACAAAAATCATAGGGAGTAACATAATGATAATAGAAAAAAATCCTACGGAATTAACTAGATACCAATAAAGAAATAGTATGACTAAATCTATAAAAAATATATATGGATTAATATCTGGCCGTTTCTTTATGATGAAATGGTACCCAATCCAACCTGCCACTACTGTCACATATACTAGAAGAAGTGTAAAAGCTTCGAACTTAAACGTATTAGGATCAAACAGTATTGCTTTATTATTATTCCAGCTAGTAGCAATGATCATGCCAAAAATAACATCTAGCAGTAATTCGTATAATTCTGATGAATTCTTGTCGCTATATTTTTTTGTGTTACTGTCCTCCCGCATCCTGCTTCTGTAGTAATATCGTGCTAGTATATTAGAATATTCAGTTTGCAGTACGCTTGGTGCCTCATAGAATGGTGGTACGGTAACCGGCTAAGTAAATGTGTTCCATCTTTACAATTAATCTTATTAAGAAAGCAGAAACTCGATATACTTAGAAAAAGGGAACAAACACATCAGCTCCACCTGTCAATCCTCATCTGCAGGATTTAGTTGAAAGAACAAATGCAAGCGCAGCTAGATGATCTTGTCTCGTTAAAATAAGATGACTATCTGTTTTATTTGCTTTATTAGATGTCGTACTTACAGACATAGGTAACAAATTCACTTACAGACATAGGCCTAGTAAAAGGGTTCATTTCAAGAATGCCAAATATTAGATGGCGAGAAAAAAGCGCGTTCATAGCAATTTTGACGATCATATCATTATCACCTTTGAGTTATTCTTTTTTTCTTATGCACAAAACAGTACAAATACAAATAGTACAGGCACAAATATTACTGATGTGTCAGTAACATCTGAAAAACTGATAAAGACTGGTAAGGATATGATCAAAGTCTTTGTAGCAAAGAAAGTTATTACAATGGATCCTGGTTGGCCTAAAGGTACTGCGATTGCGGTAAAAGATGGAAAGATAGTTTCTGTTGGATCACTAGAAGATCTCAAGCCTTGGCTGGATCACTATCCTCATGAAATTATTGATACTTTTAAAGATAATATAATAATGCCCGGATTCATTGAACCACACGGACATCTTATAATTGGAAGTATAACTATTACTCGTCCCCTGCTGAGTTATTTTGATATTTTAAATCCTTATGGTCCATCTTTTCATGGTCTCAAGACCAATGCCGAAGTTCTGGCCCAACTACGCGAATATGATAAAAGTATGGATTCAAACCAAACTCTTCTGGCATGGGGATATGATCCTAGTGCGATAGGTGAAAAAAGCTTGACGGTTCATGATCTAGATGGAATATCCATGGTTCGTCCTATCATCGTCTGGGACGCTTCAGAACATAAGGCTTTTACAAACACTGCAGCAATGAAGAAACACAATATAACAAGCGAATCAACCAGGATAAATGGAGTAGGAACAGACGCAAATGGTCAACCTAATGGTCAGTTCATTGGAGTCAAGGCAGCATCCCTTATTCTTGCCCCAGAATTAAAGAATCTACTTACACCTGAAAGTTTGCAAAAAACCACACGTTACCTTGTTGACTTGAGCCGCCAAGGAGGAATTACCACAAGTTCAGAACTTGCCTTAGGTGTTAGTTCTGGGAGTGTGGAATTTGAATCAAAATTTTTAAAAAAATTTTTTGATAACTCTTCAACTCCAATGCGCGTTGTAGCAGTGGTCGACGGATTGTCAGTTCAAAAAGAAAAGAAGGATAACGCCATCGATTATACTCTTTCTTTACATAATAATAGTAGTGATAAGACTATATTTAATGGAGTCAAGTTCTTCAATGATGATGCGTTAATAGGCCAGTCAATGCAGGTAAGATATCCAGGATATATTGACGGTCATACGGGATTGTGGAATAATGCTCCTGGTGAGGGCTTTGTTAAACTCATGCTACCATGGTGGCTTTCAGGATTCCAGATCCATGTTCACAGTAGCGGGAGCGCTGCTCAGGAGTCACTCCTAAATGTGTTGGCTGCTTTACAGGATGAGAAACCTAGATTTGATCACAGATTTACATTTGATCACTATGGTTTGTCTACTCCTGCTCAGGCTTTGAAACTAAAGGCTCTTGGAGGAGTTGCAAGTGTTAATCCATATTTTGTGTACTATTATGGCGAGATAGATGAAAAGTATATAGGAACAGATGTTGCACATACCGCTTCAAGATTAGGAACCCTTACCAATGCTAGCGTTCCAACTACTTTGCATTCGGATACTCCGTTGGGAAAGCCGAGGCCACTTGAATGGGTGTGGATTGCAGTAAATAGGTTTGGACAGTCTGGAAACGTCCTTGCGCCTAGTGAACGGGTATCAGTAGATGAGGCTTTTAAAATGATCACAGTTAATGCTGCTTACGCATTAGGAATGGATGACAAAATCGGAAGTATAGAACCTGGCAAGTTTGCTGACTTTGTGATCTTAGATCAAGATCCGTACGAAGTTCAGCCAGGGAAGATTAGAGATATTGGAGTATGGGGCACAGTTGTAGAAGGGCAGATCTATCCTGCCAGTGAAATAAAACTTCGATGAAAATATCTTTTTGTCGGATTGACGGAATGTAGAAGGGCGGTAACAACCAGAGACGATGCTAGAATAAGAATAAAGGTGAATCTTAAGAGATTCAACAATTAGCTATAAGTGCCCTCAGATCCTAACTAAATCATCTAGAATGTCAGATCCAAGTTGGCTTATCGAATATTACAGGAGATTACAAGGAGATTATCAATCTTCCTTTGTACGAAGGGATAATGTAACTAATCGGACATATACTTTGCTTTTAGCTTTCTTAGCAGTTTATTTTGGTTTTTTTAGTGCAAATCTTCTTGCTCAACCGTTATGGAGATATTCCTTCGTCGTAGGAATCTTAGTTATAATGATTAGGTTTTTCTTTCAATCAATGATCATATATGGCTTCATACTAAGATATAGATACTTGAAGATGCGAATCGAAAGTCACTGGCTAGAAGACGGCCCTACTGTAGATGAAATTAAGAAGGATATGCTTAGGTATGATCATGGTGGGATTTTTCCTCCAACGGGTAGAAGTCGCCTATGGGATGGACAGATTCGTTCTGGCTTTATTCTCAACCTCATTATTCCGCTCATTCTCATTGCGAACGAATTGAACTTGGTCTCAGGAGCGACTCCAAATATCTATTTGTGGATAATGATATTCCTAATAATTTATGTAATCACGGAAGTAATTAATTTCATAACCTTTGATCGAGTGAAAAAATCGTGATGTTGCAATCTTTTAGAAGCAGTCAAGACATATTAATTCTTTTTACACTCTCTGATGCTCAATTCATCGATAGAGTCTATCTTAAATTCAAATTTTGGTTCTTGCATATCCGATCTCAACCTTGTAATTCATTAAGAATGCTAAATTGATTCATGCGTGTTTACTATCTCTATTCCTGATAAATGTGTTCTATAGCCTTGCTAAAACGATCATGCAAGTCTGGGCTGGTTTACAACATATGCAAGTATCCCTGAGGTCTCTCAAGAGTCCTTTATATCACACATAAACTGATAACTGCCTTCCCTAGCTCTAACGCGGTAATAGCGGAAAAAGTATTCTTGATATACTCTTGCTTTTGTGCCTTTACCATCTCATCTTGTTGTTTACTCCAACTTCCTCTGGTATATTCAATTGAAAGTCGTCAAGTCCTTCTTCAAGTTCTTTTTTTGTTACGTCTGACTTCTATGTGTCGATTATAGCTTCATCTATTTCATCTAATAATTCTTGTTTTGAAACTTTTGGCCCTATCTCCAACCGGTTATTGTACAATATGTAAAAACTTATAATAGATTTACAGGACCTATAGCATCCAGAATTATTTCATTTAATAGATAAAATCTCAAAAAAACAAAATGCTGATTCGCTTTAAGGAAAAAAGGTTCTCAAATTGGCCATGTAGTATTCATACAGTTAAAAGGTCATAACATCATGTATGGATCAGTCGAGTCTTGAGATAGTAGGGAAATAGCCCGAATAATACAGGCAAAGTGCAGAATCAAGTTCTTCTATGGGCAAAGAATCAGGATCAGAAGATAACATTAACCCTGTGCTGGATCCAAATACCATGGCAAATAAGGCTTTTTGAATATTTTGGATAACCCTTAACTGCATAAAAAATATCTCGAGATTTCAAGTGGTCTATAATCTGTTCCTCTGGAAGGACATGGTGTTCGATTAGTCATAAATAACAATAAAACAAAATGAGTTGGTACTTTGACATACAAGCTCAAGTAGCAAGATGTCGATATCTCTTCCATTATGATTATTTCGAAAGAAAATAGAGCATGGATAGCATAGTCACCAGAGCACAGTTCCATTAAAAGGATCCACCAACACTTTTTCTGCATAGTGACCTGAAGTAAAGTCAAACAGGTTTAAAATTGGACCAGCAATTGAGTCAAAAGATTGATCTCCGATTTGCCCAAGATTCCAATTATCTTCTATAAATCGCAGTATTGAAGCTTGGTCTATTATTTGGTGATCAACATAATTGATCTTTGCAAACGGCGAGATCACTAGAAATGGAAGACGGGGACCATAGCCACACCGGTCGTCGTAGCGATCAGGAGCGGGTTTGCCGCATAAACCTAGACCAAGCAATCTATCATTTTCAGGGTCATCAGACTGGCTCACTATTGGAGGCATAACATGATCATACCAGCCGTCAGAATCATCATACGCTATTATGACTGCTGTGTGATTCCATTCAGGAAGGTTCTGAAGACGGTTTATAGTTTCTACGAGAAACGTCTGTTCGTCTAATGGGTTAGAATACCCTGCGTGTCCATCTTGGAAGGCTGCAGCCTTTAGGAAGCTCACAGCAGGGAGGTTCCCCAATTCAGCAGCGTCCCAGAAATCTATTAGATCATATTGATGATTTGCTTGGTCATTACTACCGATCATATGAACTGAGGTTGGAGCCAAATGGTGTGGATTAGCTGTTGTTTTGTAAAATTGAAATGGTTCATGGTGGGGAAGATAATCAAATAAAGATGCGTTCTCGTAGCTTCCATGAGTTGAACCGCAGATTGGAGTTCTATTAGCAGTCCAATTAGTTGGTTTGAATCCACCTTGGAACCATCCCCAGGTAACATTAGCTCTGTTCAACAGATCTCCTACGTTAGTTCCAGCAAGAGAAACTAGTGGATATGATTTTGTGGCTGGGTTAAAACAATCATCATATAAAGGATTGGGATCACTTATCATGGTACCGTTTACTATAACATTTATCACAGATCCATGAGAAAGCTTTTCAACATTAGTGGGTTCCACACCATGTGTTTGTCCTGAAACCAAGTTAATATGTCCGGGTGTTGAAGGACCAAAAATAGAACCAAAGAAGCTGTCACTCATGGCATAGTGTTGTGCGTAGTTCCAGAGAGCAGTCACGGTATTTCCGTCAAAATAACCCATGGTTATGATTGGATCGCAACCTTTTGAAATTTGTTTGTTTGATTGAACAAATTTGTCCATGATACCACCATTATAAGCTTCTTGAAGCCTGCTATATTCATGATCGTTGTCACAAGTAGACGTTTGAGATCTAGGGATGCGAAACGGGTTGACCAGATTAGGATTATATGTCAAAAGCGTGCCAGAGAGGCCATTCACTGATGGTGTATTTGGTAACTGACTGAAAGATGGTTCACCGGGTGGATTAACGGCATTAGGGTAAGTACCAAAGTAATGATCAAAAGAAACATTTTCCTGATATATAATAATTAAATGATCTATCGGAGTAGCTATTTTAGCAATGGCATAAGTATCTATCAATGAAGTGCCAGACATCAAAATGAGCAATGAAAACAATAAGAATTTGACTCCTGTCATTAGTTCCACTAGTTTACTTCTCAGTTTAAAGATATTAAGTTGTCTGATGCGTAGACAGGGCTTGTTAACTTAAGAACCATCCCCTCCGATCATTTCAACTAACCCACCAAACTTGATGTATCCAATTTTGTTATGCATGAATTCAAACAATTGAATCCACTTCTATACATGTACAGATCACACTGTTTTTTTAATACACGTTCCAAGAACAGTTCTGTTGATAGGTTCTATCGCTATCCAGAGTCATGCTACATCATTACCAATCTGTATCATGGTTTCATCTATTGCAAACACACTCACTCTCTTTCTAACATAGATTCTATTAGGCATAAATCGTAGAACGTACTTCTAAACAGTAACATGACTACTTTACATATGGTTGTAATGCCGTCGATGTATTTCGAAAGCTCAACCCTAGAAAGTATAAGTAAAGTGCATATATGATATACAGTGTGGATGTTCTCTCTCTATATGAGATTGATAGTTTCGATCGCTTCAAGAGTAAAGCGGAGCAGGAGATTCCGAATTTACCTGAAAATCTTCAGTCAGCTGCCAAAGAGGCAATTAATGATAAAACTTTTAAGAAGGAATACCTATCCCTAATAAATGCATATAAACTACTAGCAAAGGATCCCGAAGTAAAAATCTCCAGTGGTGATGACTTTTACTCAGATAACACAGTGAAAAAAGTGGCGGATAATTTGAAGACTAGAGGGTTGGACGTCGTTTATAAAAAAGATGGTGACAAAAAGGAATTTCGTCTAAAAATTGATAGCAGTTTCCTTAAGGCATTAGGAGCATTAATATCAAAAATTGCAGGACTATTCTAAGATTATGCGTGACATCTTTTTCTCGTCTTAGATTAAGTAAAATATTGGCTTCGTAAGCGGAAACATTAACTTCAAGCAATTTAATAATATACTATATGAAGTCACACAAAATAGGAACACGAACTGAGGCTTCAAATCCGACAAACCCCAGATAACTATGATTTTAGAGTCTTGTGATGATAAGTTGGTATACTATCGAGGCCCATAAAATATTATGACTGCTCCTAAAACTGCTACCATAGAGCCTATTATTTCAAATTTATCTGGTCTCTTTTTGTCTACCACCATTCCCCATAATATTGAAGAAATAATAAAAAATCCACCATACGCGGCATATACCCTTCCAAAATTTGAAGGCTGTAATGTAGGAATTATTCCGTAAGTAAAGAGTATGATTCCCCCAACTAAACCAAAGATTATTTTCTTTTTCTGTCTTATCCATAACCATACTAAATATCCTCCACCAATTTCAGCTAGTGCTGCTAAGAGAAACAGTCCTACTGAAGTAATAGAAGTAGTAATTTCATTCATTTACGTTCACTTGATATCAACTTGTTTTTTCTGGGCATATAGAAAATAATCATGACTCCAATTAGTGATATAATGGCACCAATTATGTCAAACATATCTGGTCTTATTCCCTGTATAACCCAACCCCATAACAAAGCCATTACAATGAAGATGCCCCCATAAGCCGAGTATATCCTATGAAAATGATGCGGTTGGAATGTTGGAATTATGCCATAGGTGAAAAGAACAAAACCGCCCAGGACACCAAGTATCCAACTCATGTCTTCTCTAAGCCAAAGCCAAACTAGGTAACCACCACCAATCTCACAAAATCCGGCTGAAAGGAAGAAGAATACTGAGATTAGTATTTTGTTCCAGCTAATTCTATCTCTATTTACCAACAGTCATTCCTTTGATGTATATTTTGCCAAATAGAATATACAATGAAATAGCAATTATCGCGATTTGAACCCCCGCTACAATAGCATCCAATAAACCAATAGGTTCTGTTCCTAGACTAGAAATCCCTACCGTTCTAGAAGTAAAATAAATTCCTAATAATACTAATGAACCGACTATGGCTATTATGTAAGGAACTTTACTGTTCCTTTTATCTAGTATCATCCATAATCCTATTGCAGCATAGCCAATTCCAGCAATAATTGAAAGTGGAAATTCTAAAACCCTGCGTTGATTTTCAGATGTTTCTTGATGTAAGGTTTCTTCTGTTTCTTTGAGTTCGAGGTGTTTAGATTCGTTGGTGTTCTGTTCTGGTGCCTGCTCTTCTTGTAGACGCTGTACCGACGATTCACCAGATTCATTGTGAATTTCTAGTGTTTTCTCTTGATTCTCATTGTGGGCAGACTCCGTAGTTTCATCCTCTTGTCCTTCAACTAGCTGCAATCCGTGAGCTTCACTACTTTCAATACTTTCACCAAATATTGCAACTAAAAAGTATAGAGAGGATGTTGAGAACATCAAGAATGTTATAATGTAGACTAAAAATGATTTCAACTAACGTGAATTACTAGGCTTTATTCATAAACATTATGAAAAATCAAAATACCAAGGCGCGGTAGAATCCTATTATAGGAAGGATACTAGTCACAACGGCTCCAAACCTATGAATTAAAACATCGGTGTTCATTTGTCATAAATAACATTTGATATTTGAATCTAAAAATCATGTCAATTTTGGTTCACAAACGACCAGCCCCATGCCTTTAGTAGTTCTCTAATTGGATTCATATTGTAAACAATGTGCATCCGACCAGCCCCATTGGGTTATTAGTTCCGCAATTTTAATCGTATGTTAAATAAAAAAGAATTGAATCGCTAATTTTATGACTAACTTTATGACGCTGTGTCTTTCTTATTTTCAACCAGCGTTACCGCTACTGTATACAACAATGGGGTTTCCAAATGTTTCACCATTATCATTGCTCGACCTAAACATAACTTGTTTTTCTCCGGGGTTAATATCAATCCAAGAAATGTATAAATTATTTCCTTGAGCAGCCATCCTTGCACCTATTGACCGGGCATCTGAAGAATTACTTATATTTACAGTCTCGCCGAAGGTCTTTCCACCATCTGTACTTTTTGCCCATGATACTTCCCAGTTTCCTGTTGTGTTGTCCCACCAGAGCAGGTATTCGTTTTTATTACTAGATGCAGTAACAATCGTATCAACTGATATTGTGGATGGTGGGGGCGCTTTTAGCGTTTTGACTGGAGAACTACCGATATTTTTTAGCATAACTGCATCGTCAAATGTCTTTCCATTGTCACTGCTTGCCCTCGAAAATACTTGCCAATCCCCGGTTTTATTATCCCACCATGAAACAAATACATTATTTCCCTCCGCAGCGATTTGACTATCAGCAGAAGCTCCCTTAGCATTGCTTAAGTTAATAGGATTACCGAATGTTTTCCCTCCGTCATTACTTGCAGCTGTATATACTTCATTGTTTCCTGTTTTGTTATCCCACCATGTAAGATAGATATTAGTGTCAGATACAGCCATTGATGCCCTTGGTCCAGAATATAGTTTGTCAGCACCAACACGATCAATACCAGCAGCATATACTGATTGAAGTAAAGGAGCTGTTGCAATACTAATAGTTAGTATTATAGCTGTAATAATTCCTGACTGTAACGAATTTCTTACAACCATTAATTTCACCTCGAAGAAGGTATTATACAAGAGTTTGTAATTTGGGGCTAGAGTGTACACAACTTTGTAATTAACTCCAAGTAATATTGTAAATAAGAATCAGACTACGAGTTTTATTGTCCTATCCTAATATTAGCAGACCTCACTTATCCGCAAGGTTCAAATCCCGCCGGTCTAATGACCTTCAAGTTTCGTTTATGTGATTCTTATTTTTAGATAACTTCAATTTATTATCAAGAACTATAACTCAAAAGTTGATATATCAAGAAGGTTAGTATAGCTATAATCTTATTAATGGTACAATGAATCAATAATTTTTTAATATTAGGAATTTCACGCGTCTACGGACTCTGCTCTACGAAGTCTATTTTTAACTCAACTGCATTCATTCAAATTGCAGGTGATTTAGCTTATTGATATTAATATTAGTAAAGGCAATCTATGCCCAAATCAGGTTAAGTTATGACCATCAGTTGACTTATAATATGCAGTTTCCGGAAAACACTTTACTAACGATAGAAATCAGCTAGTCAAAATTTGTGTATAAATTAAGACTATTTATGGATTTAACTTAATTGAGCCTTTGACAATCTTTTCATTGAATGGTCCTTCGGATCCATCAGGCATATTCCCTTGGATACCATCACCGTTTACATCAGTAGTAAGTATAAGTGTGCCATTGCTACCGCTACCATCTTTCAAGCTTGGCTGTGCTGCTATTGCTTCGAACGTACCTGTTCCTTTTCCAAAGCCTGTCACTACTGCTGGTCCACTTATAGTTGCAGAAGTTCCATTAGCTGATTTTGTAACATTTGTAACCGTACCCTTCACATACATGGTATTACCATCTGGCATAACTGCGAAACACTCAAAATTGCCAGATACAGTCCCATCTTGCTTTATGGCTTTAAAGCTAAACAGCGTAGGAACATCACCTGGAAGCACAGATTGGCCCCAACCAGAAATATTTTGCGGTACCTGCATTTGTGCATAGACAATCGGATATTCAAAGGACGTAGTTACTACTTCGAGTAAAACGGCTATTGTTATAGTGATTGAGATCGCTGATGCAAAAATCGAAATATATCCAATCATTTCGTCTCAATGTGTTAGATACCTATCTCTAATAAACTTATTTGTGAATTGTTAATTCGAGTTAAGATACTAAATCATCACAATGAAAGGAAGGCTGTAGAATAGGCCGCATCAAACTGGATATCATAGATATGGGATACCTATGTACCATATATGAATGGATGAATAGGTTCATGCATATCATCAACCACCCTCTCTGCTATTTTATCACCTTGATCTATACCACTAATGATATCTTGTTTAAAGTGGATACCAGCTAACAATCTTGAGAGAGCGGCTTCGTTAGATTTACCTTTAAAATAATCTGCCTGATTAGGGAATAACTCACCTAAAATTCGGCTCGCAACAGTTGAAATTACTGAATGACCGGACGTATAGCTAGGAAAATTTGGAGTTGGTATTTCCGTTGTTAGATTTGCTATACGCTGAAAAGGTCTTGCAGTCCAATAACTATACTTAGTATACCAACAAGATACAAATGCGTCATACATTCCTACGTTAAGGTATACACTGGAATAAGCCGCATCAGGGATACTCATGTTGTATTTATGAATCAGTTCATTTAGTATTTTATTCCATATCACGGGAGGGGGAACATTGCCCCAATAATGTATAGCAATATTCTGTTCGGCCGTCCTATTTTTTGAGACTTCAAGGGTTTCTTTCAGATCATGCAAATCAGCCTCTGAATTACATGGTAAGGGTTTTTCTGGTTGAACCTCTGAACCCGATTTCAGTATGTAAGTCTTCCAATATCCACCCATAGGATTGACAGGATTACTTCCATTCCAAATACAGTAATTATCTCTCGTACGAATTGATTTGCTATTGTTCCATGACAATTCCGAATTATCCGTTTTGGCATAGTTTGTAGTTGCAGTAGAGACCCGATCACCAAGCATCATTCCTCTCTTTATTATTGATGATTTATTATCACCGTACTCGTGCAATTGATTAATTTGTGTAAACTTTAACTTGGATATTTCATCAGCATGATTTGGAAATAAATAAACTAATACATCAGATACCGCCTCTGCTATAGATGAAATGTAATATGACCTGTTATCAAAAGAATGGCTTTTGCCTGTATTAGCCGCAGCGGCCAATAAGGAGTCATACATCGAGATATGAACCAAGGCATATATCCTTGAAAATTCAAGGGGTGATAATTTTTCTTTCATAGCAATTTGAGTTGTCAAATCATTCCAATCTGGAATGATATTTGAATCGGGGTTTTCGTAAATTATATGCGTATTATTGTCAGCAGTTGCAAATGTAATGGTACTGCTGTTTGTTAATATTGTAATCATAAGTAAAAAGCAAATAACAACATGCGATCGAACTTTTGGAAAATTATTCAATCCTAGAGCAGCGAAATCCAATGCCTGTTTAATTAACTTCTTATATATAAATACAAATAATTGTGATTTTCGAACGTAGTACTAGTCATGACGACCTAGACTACTGCAGAAAGTCAAATTAAATGAAATCTGTTACTTGTGTTTATGAATTAATTGTTATACGGCGTGCTCTTAAGTACTTGTTCAAATCGTTCTTCATGAGGTATTTTTTCAATAATCAGATTCCTTTAATGTTATCGTCTATATCGTTCCTAATCGTACATTTGCAGAAAAGTAACAAAATATTTGAATGTTTATCGAATTACCCATCGAATGTAATATAGCTCCTTGTTTACCGTATCCAACGTATGAATATTATTAGTGGAATTCAGCGGATATGGACTAATTTTTGCTAATAGTATACCAGCAGCAGCATTCTTCCAAATTGCAATTAGGACAATCTTTGGCGGATGTGCTTAACTTACATTCGATCGGTGCGCAGTTGCAGTGCGAACACTTGATACTCATTTGGTGATCTGAGTTTTTATCATACTACTTATATTGTTAATGTTATTCTCAAACATAGTTACTTCTACGCTATGAACTCTAGTTTAAATGCTGTTCGGAGTATAGTACAAGCAATTTATGATTGCAAAAGCATTTTGCTTTCTAACTATTTCCATAATACCGATTACAGCTTATTTAAAATTTAGGATTGATAGTGTAGAATAGTAAAAATACTTTTATAATTCTTCATTATAGCAACTACGATGTATAAAAAATCAATAATATGGATTGCTGTCTTTACGGCAGTTACGATTTGTGGAAGCGTCGGAAGATCCTTTCAAAGAAAAAATGATTAAGAGTTCTCTTCAGATTAAGTCTTAATCAACTTATCTCATTGCTGCGGCCATTTAATATCAAAGACAACATCAAAAGGAACTTTAGTCCCTTCCATCTTGTGCTCAGTTAACCCAACAGTACCGGTTATACTCTTGTAGCTACCAGTTCCTCCAGAAATTGCCGCATCAACTTGTTTTCCTTCTGCATCCATACCTGGCTCATCACCAGCTGCTACGATGGTTCCATTTCCTTTAATATCAAATACCTGAATAGCGGGAGTAACTGATACTCCTTCAGTGGTATTTGCCCAACCACCCCATGAAAAGAAGCACCTATACTTACCAATTTCATTTTCTGTTCCTGCTCCGTACAATGTGCCTACTATGGAAACGAATTCACCTGCATCAGGTTGTTTATTATTATTCAAATCTTGGATCTTCGCATCAGATGTATCTACAACTAGTTTCATATTGATTGGATCTGCTGTGGCTGTTTGGTGTGGTATTACACTTAAGAGTCCTAGAGACGTTACCATGACTATTCCTACAATTACTACAGTGGAGTTTCTGATTAGATTCATCACTTATTTCTGAACTCACTGCTATAAAAGTAAATTGCTATCTAAAGCAATACAATATGTAATTTGCATTGAATTGATTGGTCCAGCCTTGAATACTATGACGATAGTTCTAGATATTCGATAATTCTAGATGTTAGTTAACATTTCATGAAAGAATCGAATTCTGGCAATTTATTCATTTTCCAAACAATTAATGAATCCTGCCTCACCCATCTCAATATGGAACAATCTAAGCAGGTGAAAAATCTTCATACTTTTGCTTTTGTTTTTATACATTGAAGTTAAACAATATAGCTAGGACAAGATGTTTATATCCTGAAAACACAATTACAGTATTGATAATTAGATTATGGAATAGAAAAGATTTGTCTACTCTATTTATTATTAGCATGACCTTTCTAACTCTTACCTCTGTTGTGAACAATCGTTATTATTTCATTGATACCTCCGCTCAAAAGTTAAATGAGGAGATTAAAAATCTATCTTTACACAATCTAATAAAAAATGGCTCTCCATTTCTAGGAAACATATCCGCTCCTGTTACAATAATTGATTTTAGTGATTTCCAATGCTACTTGTGTAACAGATACGTAAAAAATACTGAACCGCTAATTAATCAAACATATGTTCAAACAGGAAAAGTGACTCTAGTCTTTAAACATCTTCCCAACAGAGGATTTGACTCTATGGGTGCAGCTCTTGCAGCCCAATGTATGAATGACCAGGGAAAATTCTGGCAATTTCATAAATTACTTTATAGTAACCAAAAACCTATTGATTCAGGATGGGTAAGTAAGGAAAATCTGAAAAAATTTGCGTTACAGATTCGGGGACTTGATAGCCAACAATTTGATTCATGCTTTGACGGCGAAAAGTACAAAAGCTTTGTTCAAAAAGACATCAACTTGGGTTTATCGTTTGGATTTAAAGAGACACCCTCATTCATAATAGAAAATAGCGATGGATCAAATCCAGAATTCTTGTCCGGAGCTCTTCCATTTCCCTCATTTGAAGTAGTAATTGACAAAAAAATCTCTGGGAGCTAGCCATCAATGAAAGAAGAGAAAAAAACACCTATTTCATCATCACCCAAGCCTCAAAGAGCGTTCATCCTTACCTTCAAGATGGTTTTTTCAACCTGGCCATACGTCATAATTTCAGTCGCAATCGCAGTAACGTTCTGGATTGTTTCTAGTATTTTTGACCAATTGCTTTTCTTTTATCCAATAGTAATATTTTATCTACCTGATGACGCTTTCGTAGGTTTTATTCTTGTAAACATTACAGCTATGCTCTTAGGTATAGTCGTAAGTATGAATATCTACGTGTTTAGACACTCAAAAATGAAGATAAACACTGCATCGTTCTTCTCTGGTTCAACGCTAAGTGTACTTTCCAGTACCTGTGCCAGTTGTTCTTCTCTAGGATTTTTCCTTATATCTACACTGGGTGCAGCAGGAATAACTGCTACTTCCTTCCTATCAAATTACCAGACTCCTTTACGGTTACTTTCAATAGCACTTCTTATATGGGCATACTATTCGATAAGTGGCAAATTAACAAAGAGTTGTATGAAAACCTATCCAAACAGCTCTAAATAGTCGCTAAGCGATTAGTTTGCTTCAAAAATTAATAGTTGTTTAAGTAGTTAATAATTTAGTTTATCAAATATACGGGTCTAAAATTTGTGTCAAATATGGTTCACAAACGACCAGCCCCAT
>JAHEZK010000092.1 GCA_023251115.1 Nitrosomicrobium frigidum (SeqCode)
CGAGATTTGAATGTCTTGACTCATACGAAACCGAAAAATTAGGTAGTATGTTGTTACGGGATAAAGGCAGTGTCCACTTTGTGGTTGAAGTCATAAAAATTATTGATAACGAGATAATACTAATGTTGAAAGACAAATCATGTCATGCCGTTCTAATGAAAGATAACATAAATGCGATTAAATTAAAGGAATTTGTAGGAGAACTAATATTTGGACCTATGATAGTTATTAGGACATTTGGTCAGGAAAATATATTGAATGTTGTGCATGAAGCTTAATTTTGAACAGATTACTTATATCTAACACCTTATACGTGCAACTAGATTTAATCAGTTCTGCATGTTAACATAGTAAGGGGAACGAAATAATCATGTACTAGCCTTAATTAATACAATGATAGTTTGTTTCCATTTATGTCAATTTCACCCTGTCTTATTCTTGTTGAAGATATCACTTTACCTTCATGGTCCTCGGCTAAGGGAACAATAACAATTTCCAATTTAGTAATGTTTTTTGATTCTCTTAATGCATTAATTTTAATGCAATTTTCCTTGGATGATTCAGTGGTAACGATAGCCTGTACTTCTCTATTCAATACCGTCGGACCATAAAAATTATTTAGTTCATAAATTGAATAGTTGGATTTATTGAATTTTTCTTTAATAAATTTCCTTAAATTTTTTAGCCGGATGGGGTAGTCGTTAGTAATTTTTTTCTTTTTCTGATTTGCATATTTGTCACTGCTTAGACCAATTATTACATGATTTCCAACTTCGAATGCCTTTAGTAACAGTATATGATGACCCTTGTGCAAAATGTCAAATGTGCCACCGGTAGCTACGGTATCAAACATCAATCTTCAGCCTTGCTAGTTTGACGTCGAAATACTATTGACTCTTTTGGAATATCTTTACGCATTGTGGGGGACAAACGTTCTCACATGCCATGCAGAAAATACAATCTTTTTCTCTTATCATAAATGGTTTCTTCTCTGACGCCGGATGACTTGGTGTATCCAACCACTCGAATACATTTACAGGACAAGCCTCAATACAGGCCCCATCAGCAACGCAAATATCAAAATCAACTGTAACCTCGGTTCCCCAAATCCCAAGTTGTCCTGGCGGATCTACTGGACCCCATATCTTTATTCCTTGATACATACCTTTTACCTGACGCTTTGATTTGAACTCAGGATCAATTGGACCTTCAACCTTTGAATAGCTCGTTCCGCTACCTGTTAAAGAAATAGTTGTTTGATCACCTGAAGATGGTGTTGCTGTGGATTGTTGTGGAGATGGAGAATTGAGTGCAGTTTGAGCTTGAGGCGTTGTAGAAACAGACGGTTGAGCAGACGGAGCTGGCCTCTGGGTAACCTGTGGAACAGGAGTAACTATATTTTGCCTCTTAACTGAACACAGCTGATTATGAACGTCCTTCATACTATCGAGTGTTACTTCATTACTATGAATTAATAGCGTACCACAAGATTCACATATGTACTCCATTTTCTCAGACAATATTTCATAATTATTAGTCCCTTATCAATTTTATGAACCAGTTTACGATTGGCATGAGACATTGGGTCGTAAAGTAGCGTATAAAGTACTGGTGTTGGAATCAGTAGACTCGCCATTCCAAAATAAGAAATAGGCATTCATTTTTTAGACTTGGTAATTGTCAGGACTGGGACTTAACTATTGGAAAGAAGTGATTGGAGTTTTAAGAAGCATAATTCCAGTTTACGATAAGGTCAACAAGAGTATTTCATTAGGCCAGGATGACAAGTACAGGCATTTAGGCCTAATAGGTCAAATTCGTCCAGGTGATTTGATACTTGATGCGGGTTCGGGTTTTGGCAATATGTCATCTAAGGCATTAGAGATCCTGAACGGAAATGCCAAGATAATTCTTCATGATCCCATACCCGAAATGCTATATCATGCCCAGAATCGGGTAAATCAAAGACTCAAACTATCGTGCGGAGTTTTCGAATTTATGCCATTTAGGGAATCAACGATAGATGATGTCCTTTGCGGATATTCTCTAAGAGATGCCTTCTCTCTAGTCGAGGCAATCTCAGAAATTCATAGGGTCCTAAAAAATGATGGAAGATTCATTATTGTTGATATAGGAAAACCCGATAACATGTTCCTTAGAAGCTTTGTTGCATTTTACTTAAAATATGTTCTTGGCATAATTGCATATTCCGTTTCTGGCAAGAGAGGTTTGAAATTTAAGACTTTGCATGGAACTTTTTTGCGATGGCCCAAGAATGGTAAGTTAAATGATCTCCTACTTGAGAAATTTTCGAGAGTCAAATTCACAAAAAAAATGTTTGGAGGTGCAATAATTGTTGTGGCGTACAAATAGCAGCGTATTTCTCACTCTATTAGAACTCGTTTTATTGAGAAAAAGTAAATGTTAGCTAGTCAAAAGCCAGATAATTCTCTACTCTTCTATTTATAGACAGATTTCCCAATAATGGCACATTGAATTATCGGAGTACTGCTGACATTATCGCCATGATATTGTTTACCGCAATCAATGGAGATAGAAAATCATCCATCATGTCAAAAGCACATTTGAATTATAGGCAAATCAAAAAATACATAAAAATTTTGGTAATAAATGATTTAGTTATTGAGAGAAGTAATTTGTCTGAAGGCTCCGTTACATATCATACCACCGACAAAGGAAAAAATTACTTAGAAATGTACGAAGAATCAAAAGCATACAATTTGACTTCTAACATGTATGTATTTGGAAAACAAGAAAATCAATACGTATTTTCTACATAATATTAAATGTACCATTGAATTTTTTCGTACAAGTTCTGAATCTTATTAGCGTGACTTTATATTATTCATAGTAACAATTTTCTCTTGTTTAAAAAATTCAGCTGTAGCTAGGTAAACTAGTCGCTTCTGCATATTCGTTATAGAAAACATGTCAATATCTATTATTAATTCACCATAAACTTTGTTCTTACGATTATACTGAAAAAATTACTGGAAAAAGTGAAAATCCATTTACTATAAGAGTTAATGACGAAGTTTTTATTTCATATATTCGCTTATCTTTTGTGGAATCACTCAGCAAGTTAGACGTAATTGCTATTATCTTGAAAAATGCATACAGAAACTGTGACTATGAGGAAATATATTCTAGATTAAAATCCAACATCACGATGCCAGAGTTAATGAAATTTCTGTTCGAATTAAGAAAGCACAATTTACTAATGTATTCTGAGAGTCAAAACAATAAGATAATCATTACTACAAAAGGAATGCAATATATGCAAATACATGAAGAATTAATGAATCAGATATATCCAAGAAATAATAAGAGTTCAGGCATTTTTAATCGTCATATTCGATTTTTGAAATTACCGAATTTATTTAAAAAGTACAGTATTAGATCAATAAGATAATTACATAGGTCGACATAAAAGGAGCCTTGAGTAAAGTTAATTAAAAACAAAGAAAACCCTTTCTCATTAACATGGTTGATAATCAAAAGATCCAAAATATTGTTGAATCTTCTAAGGGCAATCCAAAAGTTATAACCGAAGAATCGTCAAAAGAAATTCTAAGTGAATATGGAATCAAAGTCCCTCAATATGCACTTGTAACAAGTAGTGATGAAGCGGTAAAGAAATCAAAGGAGATTGGATTTCCTTTAGTGGCGAAGATTGTTTCACCCGAGATTTTGCACAAGACAGATGTCGGTGGAGTAAAAGTAGGTTTAAGGTCTGAGGATGAAGTCAAAAAAGCTTTTGATGATATGTATCAAAGGCTTAGAGAAAAATTTGATGTTAAAGGGGTTTTGTTGGAAAAAATGGTTCCAAATGGAGTTGAATTAATTATTGGACTCCAAAACGACTCGCAATTTGGTCCCTCAATCATGGTCGGATTAGGCGGTATCTACACGGAGTTATTTAAGGACGTTTCATTCAGAGTTCTTCCGATTACAAAAGATGATGCAATAAAAATGTTGAATTCTCTAAGAGGCAGGGATATCCTCAAAGGGTTCAGGGGATC
>JAHEZK010000012.1 GCA_023251115.1 Nitrosomicrobium frigidum (SeqCode)
GACCATAGTGTTTTGTCGACCAATTATTTTTTGATAATAATCATTTAGAAATCAATCTAAAGCGTAAATTCATGATATTAAGGTCAGTTTCCAAAAATATACATATGTCAATCATACCAAGATTATCAATGAGAATTTCATCACAAATGACAGAGGCAATTAATAATCAAATAGCTTATGAAGCATCCGCTGTCCACGCGTACATTGCTATTGGATCATGGTGTGAAAGAACTGGATACGATGGAAGTGCCGCATTCTTTTTTGAACAGGCCAATGAGGAACATTCGCATATGTTAAAGTTCATTCATTACCTCAATAATTCTGGGGTAGAACCAATTATTCCAGCAATAGATAAACCTCAGGCCAATTTCGATTCACTAGAGTCTACTTTCCAAGCTGGCCTAAAAAGTGAGCAGACAGTTACTGGACTTATAAACAATTTAGTTGAGATTGCAGAAAATGAAAAAGATCGTGCTACCTACTCTTTCTTACAATGGTTTGTTAGCGAACAGATGGAGGAAGAAACATTGTTTGAAACTATTCTGCAAAAGTTTGATATAGTCGGAAGGGACAAACTGGCACTATATCAAATCGACCAATCATTGACCACTATTAGATCCAAGGTAATGACAATGGGAAATGATCAGCAAGAACCAACAGCTAACTAGTTATTGAAAATTATTAATATTACATTTCCTTTCTTATCCATTTATATCTTTTAGATGCATACTTTAATGTTACCAATATGCGTACTAAGAATCTATACTGCCCATTATGTTCGTGATTTTTGAAACTGATCCCGATCGGGTTTTTTTACAACATCAACATCTGAAACATCCCTTTTTTCAGAATGAATGTTATAATATATTGTGTTCAATAAACAAATTAAGACTGTAGAGTCTATAGCGATCGATCTCGATTAAAACTCAAGAGAACATCTCAAATACTCAAAGTTCGAATTTATGATTTTGGATTATGTCCTCTTATATCCGGCGAACCCTTCTTGTACGTTATTGTTACAATATCTTCCTTGTCATAGAGACAATTATGAATCACTCTAGGTATTTTATCAGATGCTTCTAGAATACAAGTCCCACTAGCGTCTTTTATTACAACCCGTGCATCACTAATACTATCACTCTCAAATGATTTGAATAAAGGAAATCCGAACAGAGCCTGTAATGCAAAGAATATTCCTACAATCGCAACACTTGCATAAATCAACATTTTTTTGCCATAATCTTCGTATTCCATGCTGATGCATATTACGAATACCTTTAAAAAGTATCTATAGTTAATCGATCACTTATTAGGTGAGGCATCATCTGAGAGGTGAATTAAAGTTGATTTTTGGAGATCTTGTAGACGTAATACAGAAAGGGTTCACGTTTATGACGGGGACTTAATTTCCCTTACACTCAAGTCCCTAAAATTCCATGTCATATTATCTGATCTAAAGACAGCTAACGGTCCCCCATTTGTTATTATGTAGTTTTTGGCCTTTCCGCAATTTGCGCTGTAAAATTCAATATCAGGACTGTTCGCGTACCACCTACCATTGTCGGTTAGATCGGTAACCTTTAACCACCGATTATCAGCCTTATCATCTAGATAAGATTCCATCTTTACCGCAGTGTTATTATTAATATTGTATACAACTATTTTCCATCCAATCCACCGTCCAACAATGGGATCCGTGATTTGTGCTTCCGCACGTTTGCTCGTATAGCCTCCCGTATGCCATATCTCCTTTACCCAAGAAACAGTTCCATTAACATCTATTCCACCCTTCAAGGCTGTTCCTTCACAAGGAGCAGTATCATTATGTACCCCACCTCTGACAGACCAGACAAGAGAATCATTTGGATTTGTTGTTGGAATTATCTTTGCGTATCCAGTCATCTCGACATTTTTCCACTCCTCAGATCCGGGGAGTCTTAGCACTTCCATTCTGACCTCACCAGCGAATTTCCCGTTTTCAAGTCGTCCGCTTACCTGCCATGAGCCATCCATTTGATGAGAAATATTTGAGGCAGGGTCGAATCCTGGATCCTTTGCAGGATTGTTCATATCAATAAACCATTCTCTCCCCCCAGGTTTTGTAGGATAAATTTCCAATATTCCAAATTTGTCAGAGTTTGTCACAATATTTGAGAGAAATGTCTTTGAAATTGGAACATAGTAGTAGGTCATTGTAAAAGCGCAGACAATCAAAGTTAGTATAATAAACAGTCTGATATTTTTAGGTCTCATCCGTCTCCTATTCTTTTTTATTATAAAGTTTATAATTGTTAATCTTCAGATCTGTGTTTTATACCTACTAGATAATTTGCATTGGTTAGCATGGCATAAGTCTGATAAATATCTTTGGTTAGTCTAATTTGAGAGAATTAGCTAGTTGTGTCTATTCGCAATGATTGTAAAATTTGCTTGATAGTGGGTAAATATGTATCAAATTTAGAACTTTCGACGCTATATTGGAGAACATAAATCTTTTTGCCCAATGCTATCCAGGAGTGCATTATCTCAAAAGAAACAGGATTTCCGACATTTGGTAATGTTGAAAAAACAACTTGATAACCGGGATGGCCAGCCAGAGTGGTAGAGTCAGAGCTTAAGATTTTTACTTGATTTGTTTGATTAAGGGAGGAAAGTGTCATATTAGTAAAGTCCTTGAGAGATACAGTTTGTTGGTAGTTCATTACAGTTATAGTTAATCTAGGTGGAATTGGATCGGAGAGATTTTGTAGCGGACCATAAAATGCTGCTACCTGAGTATACTCTGGTAGACCGCTATTGGAGAAAGTCCAGTTTGAAGGAAACAACATAGATATTCCATGTTGTGAGTTTCGGTAAGCAATCTGGTTTGTCGATGATCCGTTAGTAACGTTTGATTCTAGTTCAAAATCATAACTAATCTTATTTGCATTTGATTCTGGGCTTTCTATTGCAACTACAAGATTTGATGAAATTATTATTTGAAATAAGAGTGCAATACTAATTAATCCACAAATTGTCAATAATCTGTTGGTAAATAAATTCATAGTCTAATTATCGAGAAGTAACGAATGAGGCCTTTAATTGTTTCTATTTAGACTCGATGATAATTAATTGGATTCTTGTGGTATCAATCGAATCGATGTGTACTCATTAATTTAGTGTATGTGGACTTTCGCTATACTAGATTCATATAGAAAAATAAGCAAGAAAAATATTTGCTTAAATGATTATACAAACTATTTAAATTATAATGACCACATTAATTTAATGGAAACGATGAAATGTGACTATTGTAGAAAACAAATACATTCCTTAAATCACTTCTTGGATATGTTTGTCTGTAATACCTGTTATCATAAATTAATTTCTCATGTGTTCTATCCAGGGAAAATCAATGCTTGATGGTTAGACTGTACCTTAATGCTAGGGCTAAATGCGTTACCTTAATAGATATCGCTACTTGGATATAAGGCTTAAACATGTGAATTGGCTAAATAATTTAACTTATGCTCCATAGAATGCTACTCCCATAAGAAAATTATCTACTCATTTAACTGTGATCACTTTTTTGTGTAGCGTTTATAAAATATGTAAACCTAGAGAATATTGATAATTTTGGTCTCGACTGATAAGCACTCATTTAACACCGATATAACTGATGAAGAAGAATTGAGAGAGATTGAAAAGGTTGAGAAAATATTGAGCTCGAATGAAAAAGTTCTCCTAGTTGCTAGACAATCCAGATTGATGCCAGGTGGCTCGGTTCTAACACCAGACTCTATCATAGCTACCGATAGAAGAGTAATTATGAGAGACCCATACATGCTCGGCTTAAAATCTGAACTTATTGATATTCCCTATGACGTAATAACTAGTGTAAAACTCCAGAAGGGTGTATTTACCTCAACTATTTTATTTAAGGCACCATCGTTGGTAAACAAGAGCAAGTTAGGCCTTCTTGATGAGAATATATCCGGCGAGGATGACCAAGAAGGTGTGATGGAGGCTCTCTCAAAGGACAAGGCTGAAGAACTTTTAGAAATAATCAGGCGGCGAATGAAAGAATCCAGTGATGATAGATCAATAAGTGTTGATAATATCTCAATCGCGGATGAAATTGAGAAGCTCTCTACATTAATGAAAAAAGGAGTTTTGAGCGAATCTGAATTTCAGAAAATGAAACAACATCTTTTAGAAAGAATGTAATTGGATAAATTTTGTTCTTTCGGAGACGGCTGAAATCCAGACCCATGTAAAATTTCCATGCCCATTTGTATGCGACCATGGATGAAAGTGGTCGCTTGTGAGAGTTGATTCAAATCCTGCCTTTTCTGCCTCCTTTACAAAATCAATCAATTGCTGCATTGAATATTGCTCTTGCGATGCCCAATATCCGATTTCTGTCATATCTTAATAAGGCACATAATATTTATTAATCAGTTTTAAATTCAAAACTTGAAATGATACCAGAGAAGACACTTTAATAGCATTACTATGTAGGGTAATTAGATCTGTTACAATGTATCCAATAAAGTTGAACTTGTAGAAATATTAATTAAATTGTTAAAATACAAAAAGCTTGGAATTTAGCCAACTCCGGTCGGTTCTTCTTTCTTCTGATGTTCTAATTTCATATGTTGCTGCTTTTCTTGTTGAGTTGCAAATATTATACCACAAATATGACATTTTAAGTTGTCACCTTCAGATACTGCCTGTGACAATCAAGTACCATCTCCATTTTTCAAAGTGATGCAGAACATGTATAATAATCCACTCCATCATTTAAATCTGTTACTTATGCTCGTTTGGCAGTTTGTGCTAATTTTTTTACAATCCATGGAGAAGCTTTTGTCTTAGTTTGCCCAAATCATTTCGATTATTCTACCTAGTATCTGACCTTGGAGCTTTACTTTTTCCTTTTGATTTATCCAAAATTGGGTAATTTATGGAGATTAGAGTTTAGCTCCGCAACTTGTGGGCAATAGAAACTTGATGAACAAAGCAGCTTTATGAGTAACGCTATTTTCCAACCAGGTAATTGAATTGTGAATTTAGGTATTATCGATGTATAATATCTAAGATGATATATATTAGGAAAACTAAAAATTAAATATCCCAGGGTAGACTTAGTTTGCTCGTTACCAACAATCATACCAAGTTATTATTCGGCCTTATCAGATACCTACCGTATCAGACAAAATTTCCAACCCTCTTGCTCGACGTTTTGAAATCATTTATTGTCACGTTTCCACTTTAGTAATGCAATAAGCTGTTTAAAATGTGCTAGTTTTTCATAATCTAGTAAATCATTTTATGTTTTGTTGTGCTACAATTAAGCAGGGAAAGGAATCGGTTTTTGGCTCTGTTCACCGAAAGTCCAAGCTCCAACGACTATGGAAAGAATACCAAACACGGGGTGGCAACTCCCTTTCATAAAATTTCTTTTGCAAATCAGGATTTCATATGTTTTTGATAACCAATACAATATCGAGTGTAGAGTTACCAATAATACTACCAAATTCATTCTTTGCTTTGTTGGTCAGATTCTTTACTTCTGGAAGATTTCCAATTTTCTCCACACCTTCCTTAACCCCGCCAAAAAATGTATCCCAGCCTAAGCCTATTAGTGCCAGAATAACTAAAATGACCAGTATGAGTACAATCCAGCCTATCAATAAAAATTACTTCTCATTATGTATGCTTTAAACTTTGAGTATCTTTTGCCTAAAATTTCTAGTATTCAGGATTGACCTAAAAATCTAATTTGTTGTTACATAACACAGTTCTAAATTCCGCAGCTTCCCATTTTATTTAAAATCATCATAGGAAAGTATTCCATTGTCGCTTGAATTGGCTATGAGAAGAAAGTACACAGTTATGAAATGCATACTATTGAAGTCGATATTAAAAAAAACAAAAAAGCTATCAGTAGTATCCTTTTTAAATACTGTAATGAATTCCATTATTACATTTACCTGATTGGATTGAATAACATACACAGCCATCCCTTAACATTACATTTTGAAATGTTATAGGATAAGCTGTTCCAGAGTTATCTTTATTTGGTATCAACGAGTCATGTGGAATAAAAGTAACTGATTCGGGGTCATCCTTGTCTGAAAAACCAACCATAAGTTGAGATACCTCTACTTTATACCTGATTGAGTAGGGAGAGTTTCCCATCTTATTCCACCACTCAATCCCCGAAAACTGATTTCCTCCAATATAATCAAAGTTCATCGAACCAAGTGAAAAATCAAAGGTTTCTGAAATTCCTGTGATTTGATCAGTAATAGAATATTTAATTTGTCTATTTATTTTGTCCAGCACCAACATTCGTAGGTATGAGTGTTCAATAATTGGTAATACTTTTGTAAACCTATATTTGTTGACACCCTGAAATATTGCTTCAAAGTAGTCTTGATTATCAAATTGACAGATAAGATTCAACTCAATTGGCACATTGCGGATTGTAAATAATTCCAGCAGGTAGAGCATCCAGGATTTGTCAGGTATTTGGTTTCCTAAATCAGCTACTATCTTGATGACGTCTGATACTGCTGTTGCCCCTGCAGGAAATATAGGTGCTCGTTGTTTCTTATCAGAGATACGACAAAATGACCCTACCCAATAATGCAATATGGTTAGATTAAGCGCTCTCTCTAAATAAAATTTCCTATACAATTCTTGGAAAAATTCAAAAGTACCTTAATTCGATATTCTCTAAAGGAACTTTTGAGTATTAGAAAGCTAAATAATCATTACTCAAAGAGGGCGAACGAAGTTACAACCCTTCATTATTATTATTGGTGTTGGTATTGGTGTTGGTCCATGGGAACCTTTTTCCAATTATCTTATTCCAATTTATTTTTATTAATAAGTACAGGGTTATTAGAATTCCAGCGATACTTAGAATAACGGCTATTATGATAGCGGCTGGATTATCTGTATTTGTAAACGTTGAAATCATGCTGTCAACAAATGGTCTTCCTAAAAGTACTCCTATCCATACAATAAACTCATTATACAATAGCACTCCGATAAATACAACAACAGCAAATTTCTGTGGGCTATATCTTGTCAGACCCAATGTAATGTAAATGAGATTTTCTGAAAATGGGATTACTGGGGCGACCAGTGCGCCTATCCAGCCGTACTTGCCCAGAAGTTTTTGAAGTGATAAAGTTTTTCCCTTTGATTTTCTGGTGATGATATTGCGTCCAGAATAGGCAAGATAAAAGATTATCATCTTCGCCGCAACAGCACCAGCTGTCCCAGATAGAGAGATTAAATGTGGATCCAAGTTCTTGTTGAATGCCGCTAGTAGAGGAAGGGGAAAATATGGTATTGGTAAAAAGAACAATATATTTATGATAAAGCTCACCAATAGAATTCCTGGGTATCCAAAATAATCATACAGTGGGAGTAAATCCTCGAGAGTAACCAAGATGGTAGACTAAGATCAAATAATATTATTAAGTGTTATAAAGATCAAGTCATAAAGGAACACAATTTGCAGCGAAGACAGTGTGAAATAAGAGTTGAATTAAGATACGTACAAGCTATTTGATAGAAACAAATTGGCCGTAAAGTACGTGGTAATTTGTATATAGGCTACATGTATGAAATTAGCTACTGATTGGAATTGTTCTTTGATAAAATATCTGAAGGATTGTTTCGCGAAATACCAAAAGCCTCACTTGTAAGGTCTCAAGTATTGCTGAATATTCATCAATTTGAAATCGGACAAAGTTATGTTACAGCAAAAATACAAAACAGATTCGCTGAAAACGTTACACTCAACATACAAGGAGGTCGACCAGGGATTGAACTTCAGGAAAGCCTCTTTAAGATTAAGAATCCTGAAAATCAAGATCCTTTACGATTTGCATACATAAGGGCAAGCTTGATCCAAACCGGTAAAATATTTGTTAGAAAGCTTCCTGTTATTGGTATAAGAGATTGGTTATTAATCTATGAAGATACATTGGTTGAACTTTCGGTAAAAGATTCTTATGATGAGTTAGAAATTGTCGTAGTTTAAGAAAGTTTTGTCAAGACAAAAACTAGAGTCGCATTTTGTCATTTTGTATGTTTGATAATTTCCATTTTGCCAAAAAGGAATTCTAGTTTCCAGCATAATCTGGTCTGACTATGACTAGATTATGACTAAGCATTAGAATTGAATTTAGAATTCAGAATAAATAAAAATTTGATACTTCAAAAAGAACTAAATAGATAATCCATTCTAAAAAAAGTAGTCAGTGACCACCACAGCCACAACCATGTTCTTCTCCGTGATGATGAGCATTAGAATTTTCAGAACATGTAGGACAAAGTGGACTATTATTTTCAGACATAAATGTAATCCCGCAGGAACTACACTTTAACTTTTGAACGCCTTCCATTATTTGTTAAGCACTAGAACCATAATTAATGTCTTTCTTGGTTAACAATTTTCAGATTCGCATAACTTATCTATTATACAAAGTGAAACTGAAGCTAAAACAAGGTATGAAGTACGTAAGGTTATATTCCCTCATAATTATTTAGGATTGATTGAAACAATTTGTGGTTATTCCTAGATTCAAAGAGAATACTACTGAAATAATGTATTTTGAACCAAGGATTGTCAAGATAGTCAAGAGCGATTCCATAACTTGGATTAATCGGGATACAAAAGTACATAACTTAACTTCGGGGGATGCAAACTCCTCATTGCAAAGTCCCTTTTTTCAGACTGGCAGTATGTTGCCAGGAGAATCAACTACTGTTAAGATTGATAGTAATCAGCAGAGCATACCATACTATTGTTCTATACATCCTTCTGAAAGAGGCGTCATAGCAATATTTCCCATACCCGAGGATCAGATGACAGAACAGGACAAATCAAAATTCTTAGATGACATAAACTTGTTCATATCTGACAACGCAAATCAAAAAATATTAACTCGCCTTCAGAGACAGCTAGATCCTGCAATTATTGAGTATCTAAGCGATCCTTATGCAACACTGATCCAGAATAGAGTTATGACCATTGTTTTTTGGGACATTACTAACTTTTCAAAATTAACAGAGATCTTTAGAGACCATCCAGAGTTGATAGCCGTTTTTCTCAATGAATACTTGGGTGTGGCTGTGCCTATAATACACGAATACGGTGGAATTATAGATAAATTCATTGGAGATGGCATACTTGCTTATTTTGGATTCAAAGAACAAGGTGACGATGGCTCAATTGGAGCTTCTAATGCGATTCTTGCTGCCCTAAAGCTGAAGCAGGCATTCCAGATTTTTAAGCGAAATTGGCTGGATATATGGAAGACAGTTACTAATTCTGATATAAGAATAGAAATAAAATGCGGTATTAACACAGGCTCGGTGTTAGTTGGGCTCATGGGAAGCCAAGAAAGGGATCAGTTTACTGTAATAGGAACACATGTGAACTTGGCAAGCAGGTTGGAAGGAATAGCTGAATCTGACCAAATAGTTATTTCTCAATATACAAAAGAAAAAATCCTAGAAAAATTCAACTTAGAAACTATCAAGATAAAAGATAAAATAAAGGCATTTGAAGATATTGAGAAATATTACACAGTTCTAGCTCAGAAGTAGAGTTTCTAGATCCCGTAACGAATTAGTATTTTTACGATCAAGTCCATTATATAGCTATGGGATCGTATTGGGTGGATTTAAAGTAGCAACACTTTCCTTAATGCTCGCTAGAATAATATACACAATTAACTGGTTTAATATTGCTTCAATCTTTTACCTCATAGCTTTGGATTTTAAAGAAGACATAGCCATGTTGGGAATAATTAGCGCTAGTTTTCTTATTGGTGTTGGCCTCTTCCAAGTACCTGCGGGAATTATAGCTGCAAAGTACGGTCTGAGAAACATGGCCATTTATGGAATAACGATCGCCTCAACTGCAGCATTAGTTACTGGGTTGGCAAGTGGTACAATGCAGATTACAATCTTGCGATTCTTGATTGGGATTGGCATGGCATGTTTCTTTGGACCTAGTGTCATGCTGGTTTCAAAATATTTGGGGAAAGAATCTGAAGGATTGGGAATTGGACTCTTGAACTCTGCACATGCCCTAGGTGGAATTGTAGGATTGTTTGGTTGGGTTGTATTGGCTGAGGCTCTAGGATGGAGGGCCTCACTAATTCTGAGTGGTGGTTTAGGAATAGCTACGGCAATTATGTTGAGCAGAACGCTGTTAAAGGAAGAAGTTAAAGTATCAGAGCATTTTAGAATCAAGATTTCGGATATATTAAAAACCATATTTAACAAATCATTGGTAATTCTCGGTTTTACTTTACTTGGGTTTCAGGCAGGGTCAAGTATGATTTTAACATTTAGTGTATTCTACTTTGTTGATCATTTGAATATACGCCCAGTTGATGCAGGTCTAATAGCTAGTCTGAGTTTAGTAGTTGCTCTAGTATCCTCACCACTGTTTGGAAGAATTTATGATAAAATCGGTAATGCAAAGAAGCTGTTATTTATATCAGGTATCGTAAGCGCTATCAGCATACTAGGTTTTGCCACAGACTCACTATACATAATCATAATTTCAGTCGTGATAACGGGATTATTCTTATCCGCAGGCTTTGTAATCGTATACGCGAAAGCCAAAGAAATCAACAAATCTCAATCTCAATATCAAACTCTTGCTGTAAGTTATGTTAATGGTCTCTCATTATTTGGGGTTTTTTGGATTCCCATACTATTTTCAATCGTTGCGAACCGAGTGGGCTATGAGATAGCTTGGTTGTTGGGAGGTCTGACTGTGATATTCCTGGTGCTTCCTGTATTGAAACTAAAATGAACAATTTATTCTGCTATAAAATCAATTATCATAAATTATCAGTTAATTGACATCAATTTTTATATTCTACCGTTAATATGTCGAGTTTGAACTAAAAGTTCAAATGATATTCAATGACTAAAAAGGTGAGTATTTGAATGGGTTGGAATAAGAAAACAAGAAACTACAGAAATACTGTCCTGTTTGTTGTGGTTAGCATATTTATTCTTTCAATTGTACACCAACCACTATTTGCAAATCATGGAAAAGAGATACTACTGAAGTTAAATGATGGTCAATTTTTTTTACCGCCAGCCAAGAACGTCCAGCAAATTAAATTAACCACTACATATTCAGTTTCTGATCCTGCCACAGTAGGCAAGCAAATCAGTGCGACGATGAAAATATACACATCGAATGGGACATTACTTAAAACTACCTCAATTCCAAATGGATTCAAAGTTGACAATTCTGGTTTCCAGCAATTTGTTACCAGTTTACCAAACAGTACCCTTCAATCAATCACCACTATTGTTTTATTTACGGATTTGAATAAAACTTCACCATTATCAAATTCGTTAACAAATAATTTAGTTCTAAATAAAACACAATAATGATTCTAATTTTTTAAACGTTTAAACTTTAAGTCGCAAAGAATGTAAAAACAATAGTAATAGTAATCCATAGTTCTCACAAGTATTATGTTAAATTGAGAATAGTTTTTTTCTTTTCTATCGAATGGTATTCAAAATTAGGAGGACTTAAATATTTTCCCTGCGAGAATAATCTATCAGGATGATTACCGCAGAAATAAGTGTGCTACCTATTGGAATACGCTCTGGGACGAGTATGAGTAAGGAAATAGCATTAGCTTTTGATGCTATTAGCGGAATCAAAGACCTTAAAGCAACCCTCACGCCACTGGGGACTCAAATTCAATCAAATAACATGGTAGACATCCTCAATGCAATAAATATTGCCCATGAAGCTGTCAAGTCTTCTGGAATCCAGAGAGTGATCTCTATAGTGCACATTGATGAAAGATTGGATAAGGAACAGAATCTGGATCAGAAAGTTGACTCTGTGATGAATAAGCTCAAGTGAGCAGATTTTAATCTTTTGTATGATACTCTGTTAAACTGGGTACTTATTTTCATAACATTGAAAACCCAACTCTTGTTACTCTCAATTCTCTTGACCATCTAAGAGAACGCCACATTCATTTGTGGATCATGTATCATAAAACTTGACAGCGCCTTTGATATCTATGAAAAATTTATTCCAATTGCCTTATTGCTAGGATGGCTGCATCTACATTTACGACTTGATGAGCCATGTTCTGAAAGCTTATGGCGACAGGTACGATAGTCTCAAATTACATCTTCATATTGACCCACTACGTTTACAAAGTGCTGGCGGTGGCCAGACATACCGTATATAAAACAACATGACATAATACCCTTTCTTAAATAGTGACCTTTCAATTGGGTGTTATAATTTTAATTACCAGCCTGAAATATTGTCTTGTTTTTCTACTGATTTGTTTTCATTACTCTTTAATAATTCTGTTCTAGGAGAACTAATAATTTTATTTCACGAGTATGCATATTTTTTGGTAAATGGTAATTGATTACAATAATCATGGTAGATTTAATTGAACCTTGCACAAGCGATCTTGTCAATTTGAGACATTTCGAATTATTTGAGGGGATAATAGTCTTAACCGAATCAAATTTAAGACATAGGGAAAATAAGTAGTATTAGATGTTCAAACGACTTGGTGCCGCAATACTTCTAGTCGAAGATTTACAGAAGTGCATAGCTTTCTATAGGGATATCCTTGAATTGAAAATAAAAAACCAATCACCTGATTGGGTTGAATTTCAGAATGAGGGTCAAAGTGCTGTGTTGGCGCTGCATCCTGCACGTATCAAACAGAAAGGATCTTCAAATATGTTAGTAGGTTTCAGTGTGAGTAACTTGGAATCTGTGTGTAAAAAACTCGAAGATAAGCATGTCAAATTTCATAAGCAGATAACTCAAGAATCTTTTGGAAAGCATGCCATAATAGAAGATCCTGAAGGTCACCTGATATCTATTGTAGAGATTCCGCCAAAAGATGAATTAGGACAGATTCCCTATTATCATGGCTTTGCTCCAGTTGAAGGCTTAATGTGATATTGCAGATGTAGTTGCTTGCGTTTTATTATTTAAACAAGTTCAATGATAGCAGAAATTTCAGTTTTTGTCAATCAATAATTCCATCTTACATATCTTTTATATCATAACAATTCTGTAAATACGTGTTAAATGTCATGTAACCCTGCTAGTAATGAAATTAGTGTAGCTTCCAGCTCCATTGCGAAAGTTACATTACAGGCTATATCTAGGGCAACAGCAGGTATTGACTGCTTTCTTGCCAGTGAATTTTTTAGCTATGTTGTCTCTAATGGGCTATCACTAAAATTTCTTGATCTTAAAAAGAAGGGATTGAAATTAAGAATGATCTCCGATATAGGTATGAAACAGGCTTCATTATATAGAGGCTTTCTAAACTATTTTGAAATTAGGCATTTTGATAAAATCGCATACAATATCATACTCATAGACGACGCAGAATTTGTGATGTTTCTTAAGAAGAATAACGATAGGAGAAGATTATTACGCATTTCTGACAAATCATTCGTGTCTGCTCAGCAGTTCCTATTTAATTCGTTGTGGAGTATTGCGTTACCTTACAAAGAGAAAATTAAAGAATTCGAATATGATAAAGAAAAATCTTTTACAAAAAATGTTTCCAAGTCATACGAGATACGCAATATCATAAGGAAATCTATCACGTCATCAATAGATGAAATATTGGTTCTATTTTCAGAATTTGAAGTTTTGATTCATTCAAAGAAATTAGGCATATTGAATTTATTGGAAGAGGCTTCAAAGAATGGAGTAAGGGTAAGGACAATAGTCTATTGTGAGAACAAGAAAGTTAAGGATAAAATAAGAGATTCATTTCATGATAACTTCCCCAATATCTCTGTCCAATACTTACAAAAATCCTTACAAACAAGAATGACAACAATGATATTTGATAGAAGGACATTTCTTGACATTTCCCCAGATTTCAATTTTAGTAGAAACCTAGAAGGTGGGAAAGGATTAAGCGTCTATTCCAATAACGAAATCAAGCTCAACTCCCTGTTATCTATCTTTGAATTTCTCTGGATTCAATCGGATATTGATAATCAAAAGGTGATTAAGGAAGCGTACTTTAAGCTTTTTAAAGGATTCAATCTTCGTGATGAAAAATATAAGAGGAGTTGGAAATTTGAAATGAGCAAGAAGAAAACCTAGATTGGCAGGTATTATAATATCTCATTTAGTATATTTCGTCTTCCAATTTGCTCATCAATAATAATAATAAGCTTGTTGTAGTATTATAATAGTGGGATGAGCGAATTTGCCTTCTTTCGATTCAAAAGTGCTAACATGTTAAGTGAAGATGAAGAACGAGATAAACAAGAGATGATTAGACTAACAGAGCAGGTTCTTGATGCCAGAGGTATAGAATGTGATGCTAGAATTGCAAAGATATCGGAAGATAGATTAAGAGAAATACTTGAAGAAGTGAGAAAGCTACGAAGGAAAAAGAAAATGAATAAGGTTGGATCAGATGATGGTAGTTCGAACGAAGACAGATATATTCAAAATGAAGAGGGAAGCTACATAAAGTAGATAAAGTGGTAGATAAAGTGGTTTGAATTTGAATGTGGATAATCTCACGAATCGCTGGCTTGCAGCTCTCGGCATAGGGGCAGTAATTTTTGGTTTGGCATTATTTACTTTACGAGTTCCCGTACGTACAATGATCATTTTCTTTGCAATTGGGATACCAGTAGTATTTTTATGGTTATACGCTGATGAAAGATCACGTAAAGAAAAGAAAGAGATGGAGGAGTTAGGAAAGATACAACAGCAACAATGTATTTGCTCTGTATGTAAGCATGAACAGGCAGCAGTTTGTCTAGATCAAAAGTGCCCCTGTTGCATTATTCTGAAAGGCGATAGTATAGTAGGACATTCTATAAATCCTCTACAATAGTAGAACACGGTAGTAAGTGTGCAGAATCAAAATATAAAAATTTACTATTGCGTTGTTGTGTTACTTTGAATAATTTGTTACTATGAATAATATTTATCTTTTCAATTATCATATCAGAATCTGAACAAACGAATATTAAAAAAACCTTTCAAAGTCAGCTTAACAAGTCTTTTATTTAGTAATCATTTTGTTTCATTGAAAGTCTAAAAGAATACCTTTTAAATCCAAATCCAAATCACGAAAATGCGGATTATATCTTACAAGTCCAAATCAATTGAGTGAATGTCCCGAAAGGTCTAATTTGGATTTATCCAATTAGGTAATTAATAATGTTGGTAATAGATAATTAAGTCGTTTTGTTAACTCAGTTCGCCAAAACACACTATACCTAAATCTAGGATAGCAACAAATACTTAAAAATGAATCAAGTTAAAGTAAGATGTGATTTTGTCTAGAGAGGATGAACTGGTTCAAAGCGGATTAATCTTAACAGACGACACGGTAATTGATCCAATCCTTGATTTTAATTTATACTCTAATGCCATTGTCAATATTATAAAAAACTCTCATCCAAAATTTAGTATCGGAGTATTTGGTGATTGGGGAACTGGAAAGACAACTTTAATTAATTCTGTTGATAAAGCCCTTCAAACTGACAGAGACCTAGTCAAAATAAGGCTCGAAGCATCACGGTACAAAAGAGAAATGTTTCCGCTGATTTCATTATTAAAAAGCATAGCTTATGCGTTACCTGCCGAGAAAGAATTCGAAAATTTAAAGCAGAAAATAGAAACAAGTGCAATAAATTTTCTGAAGAGAACTCCGGATATTCTTACATCTATTATATCAAAGTACGCGTCAGAAGAGGATGAAATTTCCCACGAAATGATAAAAACATTCAAGAAAGAGCTAAACTCGAAGATTCAATTAATTGCAGAATTAGACAGGGATACAATCTATTTCGATGGTTTTAAGGAAATCAAGAAGGAGATAAAGAATCTGCGAGTAGATAATCCTGCTTTTAGGATTGTTATTTTTGTTGACGATTTGGACAAATGTTCTCCAGGGAAAGCTTTTGAAATTTTAGAGATGATAAGAGTATTTCATGATATTGAGGGTTTTATTTACGTAATTGGAATAAGCCATGATATGATAGTCAAGTTAAGCAAAGTTGGAAATAGCGAATCTAGCATTGATGGAGAACGTTACATTAAGAAGTTGATCCAGGTACCAATAACTTTACCTAAATGGAGTAACCAAGACATCGTCAGACTAGTAAAGGATCTCATAAAAAAAGGTATGATTCATGATAAATTCAAAGATGTTGTAGACAAGAATATAGAATTAATTTCAGTTGCAATAGACAATAATCCAAGAGAAATTAAAAGATTCTTGAACAACTTTTTTGTGGCTTGTGAGATTTTTTCAGGTAAGAAAAATTTTGAAGCAAAGGAATTGATTTTTCCAGGTAAGAAAAATTTTGAAGCAAAGGAATTACTAGTAGCACAAGCAGTGCATTTACGATGGAATAAGTTTTATAATATATTAGTAAAATCTGATGAATCTTTCTTTAGAGGACTAGATAAATATCTCAAGATGGATGACGATACTCGTCTTAAAAGTTTGGACTTGTACGAAGAAAAAAAAGATGAAATTGATACGAAAGTATGGAAAGTGTTGCGCGATTTTAAAACAGATTCGGATTTGTGGGATTTTTTGATAAAAAATTCAGATACTTTAAGAAACGTACGCGATTGGAGCATATATAGTCGTGCAATAGAAGTTGCTATTGAACCTACTGGCATCCCTGGAAAAACTGTAAACTATGAAGCAGTAAAGTTACTGCAAAGTGGAAAGATTAATGAATTCAATGACAAAAGAGCGATAGAATTTAAGATTTTATCAATTAGAGAAGCGGATCTAAGGGATGCGGATCTAAGGGATGCGGATCTAAGGGATGCGGATCTAAGGGATGCGGATCTAAGGGATGCGGATCTAAGGGATGCGGATCTAAGGGATGCGGAACTAATGGGTGCGAATTTGAGTGGAGCGGATCTTGATGGAGCGGATCTAATGGGTGCGAATTTGAGCGGAGCGGATCTAATGGGTGCGAATTTGAGCGGAGCCAGACTGGTAGGGACTAATCTTGGTGGTGCCGATTTGGTGGGAGCTCGTCTTTGGGGGGCTAACCTAATAAGCACTCGTCTTTGGGGGGCTAACTTGAGAGATGCGCATCTTGTGGGTGCCAAATTAATGGGAGCTAATCTTGGTGGTGCCAGATTGGTAGGAGCTAATCTTGGTGGTGCCAGATTGGTAGGAGTCGACCTTGGCGGTGCAGATCTTAAGCATACGGAGCTAACAAACTCAATAATAATAAATCCTCACTATGAATCCTTAACCGTTAATTCCAGTACTGAGTTTAACAATGCAATAATAGATGATTCACAATTCATTGATTATATAACGCAGCATACAAGAAATGTTCCTCAAAAGATAAAGGATAAGAAGAAACTGAGAAGAGAATTAGCCAAAAAAGGTGTTAGTGAAGAAAATATTGAAGATCTGTTGAGCATTTCAAAGCTTCCCGAAGAATGAAAGAAAAGTTAATAATAATAATCCTTGTCAAATTCGGGTTTTGACTCATTCAGGTTATAATTCGTGAATATTTTTGACAGATCAGTGAAATGATATCATTAAAACCAAATCAAATCAATAGCATTCATTAATTATTTCTTGTATGTGTAAAATGAATTTAGCATTTTATCGATAGTGGGTAGGTAATTTGAGTACCTCTGATTATCTGATTTGTAAGTCATTAAAAATGCTTTATTGTCTTCCTTAAACCAGATCTGCATAGCCTTTTTCATACTTTGCGTATTATCAGTGGCTGTAAAAATAACCATATGGGAAGGATGTCCTAGAAATATAGTTTCCATTGATTCCAGAATTTGAATGTCTGGGTATAGATTCTTTAGTGTATTTAGTTGGTTCTGCGTTATTGAAGCAAGTGTCTTATTCGATTCAACTTCTATAACCATAATCCCAAGGCCTGCCGGATTTGTATCTGAATTACCTTCTCTTGGAGCCAGAAATGTGACTGATTTGTCCAAGTGTTGGGCCCTTTCCCAATTAGGAGGATATTTTATGCTAAATCCAGTTATAAGATCATCATATGTCAAGAATTCTGAATCCAAACCAATAGTAATTATCGGATTCTCATGGAATGAACCAAAGGCAAGATTGTGTTCCAGGTAATGTACTATCAGAAAAATTGAAAAAATAGTAAGGACTGATAATGCAATTGATATTTTGGTATGATTTATCTCATTGAATAAGACCATGTTTTCTAATTGATTATCTGGATGCTCTTAAATATTATCAAGTAGGAATCGGAATCGGGAGAACATAAATAATTCAAATGAATGCGCCAAACCAAATGAATAATATTGTTTCTAGATTTCGGTAAAAGATGGATATAAAGATCCTTTAAATTGCACTATTCCATTACTGCCTGATCATCTAGATTTAAGTCTCTTTACCAGTTCTGTTCTAGCGATAATGAGATTAATTTGTTCTTCAAGTAGCTTCTTATAACCTTTCAAAAGCTTTTCCTCGTCAGCATAATCTCTTTTTTTGATTTCCATCATAGTATCTTCGAAACCCTTGGTGACACTTTCTACATAAATTCCGAGAGCCTGGATCTCTCTTGCATCTCTCTTGGCTCCCACAGTAAATGTTTCTTCAGCCTTGTCTTTAATTTCTTGGGCTTTTTTACTGATTGAATAAATTACATCTTTAAAGGATGTGGTAGCCTCCTTTAGGCTGTTCACTATCAAGTCATAATCTTCAATTTTGACGTTTGAATTTGACTTTCTAGCCGTTTTTCGGGTTAGTGGTTGATTATCATTATCAGCAGCTGAATTTTGAGAGTGGAAATCGTTGGCTTGAACGCTGGAATTTTTATCTGTGTTCGATTCAGCTAGATTGTCCTCAGAATTAGTTTCATTTTCGTTGGTTCTCTTCTTCATATCTCAATAGTACAAATGCGAATTCAGATATATAACCGTGAGAGGCAATCGGTTATGATTTTTTGTTGCATTTGACTACAGGATTTTTCTGAAACTGCGTGTTAATTTTACTCACTCTTTAGGACCTTGTTATTTTGAAATCAGAAAACATGTTTTAGATTTAAATTATCCTTTTGACTAATGGTTTTCATGTCTGAAGTACAACAGAATGCACAAACACAAAGAGACGGACCGCGCGATTCTATATACATAGGCAAGAAACCTCTGATGGCGTATGTAACCTCTACGCTTATTCAATTAGCAAATCAGCCATCAGTAACCATAAAGGCAAGAGGTCTTAGTATCGGAAGAGCAGTCGATGTCTCACAAATAATTCTAAAGAGAATGGAAAATGCAGGATATGCAATAGGTGATGTAAGGATTGGTTCAGAAACGCTCCAAGCAGAAGATGGCAGAACAAGGAATGTCTCTACGATTGAAATTGAAGTAAAGAAGGCATAGGGGCTTCCTCCTTACTTTTTGTTATTATTTTCTATCAAGGTTGATAATTGGAAAATACTGCAGCGCTATATCTAGCACATTTAAATCCAATCACAAATTCGCATGAAAAAATAATTTCTCAATTAGCCAAAGAATATCATGTGTATATTTTTCCAGTTATTTTCTTAAGAAAAGATAGAGAGGTAAATACAAGAACTTTTCCATTTTCGTATGAGATAAGAAAAAAGATGCTACTAAGCTTGTTCAATGGTCGTAATAACATAGAGATCCTACCTAATTACAAATTCGTTTCTCCATATATCAGATACCTTCCGCCGATTGTGTCCCCATATTCATGGGTGTTGCGAACAGGGATTCTCCGTGACGTCGTCGAGGAGCGGTTTATTTCGTATACGGGAGATACAGCTGAAAGAATCGCTCTGCGATTGTATAATCTTCATCCAATCAAAGCAAAGAGACTTGAAATATCTTCATCTAATGTAAAAGAGTTACTTTATCAAGAGGCGATAGAGAAACTAAGAAAGGACGAACTTGACAATAATATTCACAATAACATGAACCACTCTGCCCAAAACAATAATCAAGAACATACAGAACAATACAATGGAAGAGTTAGAGAATCATGGGAAGCAATGGTACCAAAATCTGTTGCCAATGTAATTATGGATAATTGGAGCATAGTTGAAAAATTTGCCCAATCAACTGACAAGACCATTAAAATATTTGGGATGAAGTTCCCGACAGAAGGTATTCTCAATTAGTTCCAATGTTCTGAATACGGAGGATTTGAATTTGAATACTTTTATTATCCAATTATTGATTTCCCACTATGAAGGATAAGGCTGTAGATTTTGTCTGGTTCGATGGACAGCATCTGAAATGGGAAGATGCCAAAATCCCTATCTTTGTACACGCTCTTCATTATGGAACCGCGGTCTTTGAAGGAATACGTGCATATTCATCTGATGACAATTTGTACATATTCAGATTAAAGGAGCATATGGAAAGGCTCCATAAATCAGCTAATGTGTATTCCTTTACAACAAAATTTTCAGTTGACGAACTTTGTAAAGCCACGGTTGAATTAATTCAAAAAAACTCTATAAAGGAATCATGTTATATTAGACCATTAACATTTGTTGGTCTCCATGGAATAGATTTAAACGTAACCAAGAATTCTCCAACACACACAACGATCATAATATTTCCATTCGCAAAATACTTTAAGGGCGATGGCATTTCTGCCTGCATTTCTTCTTGGAGAAGAATTAGTGATGAATCTGTTCCTCCGATGGCAAAGGCTTCGGGCAATTATCTTAATTCTATATTGGCTACCCAAGAATGCAGAAGAAATGGATATGACGAGTCGATACTTCTAGATATGAATGGGTGTGTTAGCGAAGCATCTGGGGAAAATATCTTTATTGTCAGAAATGGCAAGCTTCACACACCACAGTTCTCAGATTCGATATTAGAAGGCATAACAAGAAATACTGCCATTACAATTGGAAAAGAATTGGGATATGAAGTTGTTGAGCGTCCAATCTCAAGGACAGAATTGTATCTGGCTGATGAGATATTTCTGACAGGAACCGCCGCTGAAATAATAGCAATTACAAAGATTGACGGAAATGTAGTTGGAAATGGAAGGGAAGGCGCCATAACAAAAAGTATACGAGAAAATTATGAAAGTATTGTTATTGGAAAAGTTGAAAAATTTATGGGATGGCTAACGCCCATTTGGTAAGAAACAAGAACGGTGGACTAAAAATTGGTGCAATTGGAGTAGGTGGTTGGGGGAAGAATCATGTCAGGGTTCTCCACAACATGGGCGTCCTCCAAGCAGTTTGTGATCTGTCTGAAGATCGTGCGCGAGAAATTGGAAAAAAATATGATACGAAATTTTATTCCTCATTAAAGGATCTATTTTCCAATGAAAGAGGGTTGGATGCTTGTTTAGTTTGCACACCAACTAAATCCCATCTCCCAGTAGTAAAGGAAGTAATGCAAAATGGCTGTCATGCATTTGTGGAAAAGCCCCTTTCATTTTCATCCAAAGAATGTGAAGAGATGACAAGCATGTCGGAGAAGGCCAACCTGATTTTAACATGCGGGTATGTAGAAAGATTTAATCCAGCTGTTCAGGATTTGAAAAAGATAATCCAGGAACAAACTTACGGTGACCTTTTGATGATGGAATTCCACAGGGAAAACAGAATGCCGCTACATATCAAGGATGTGGGTGTTATCTATGATACCTCAGTTCACGATATTGATACCGCAATGTTCCTTTTCGGTAAAGGTCCAAAAATGGTCTTTGCTAGAGCGGGCAAAAAGTTTCATTTGTTCGAGGATTTTGCAACTATAATGTTGGGATTTGAGGATCAAAAGGTAGCAATAATTGCATCAAATTGGGTTACACCGAAAAAGGTCAGAACTTTTTCTGCAGTATGTACTGAAGGTACAGTTAATGGTGATTTTATTACCCAGGAGATAAGAATTGATCATGGCGATGCGACTATAATTCCCAGAAGACAACAGTTTCAAGAGCCTCTTGTATTGGAATTACAGAGTTTTATTGAGACTATAGAAGGGAAGAGGAAAAAGCCGGTAGTCACTTCTGTGGAGGCAACAAATGTTACAAAGGTAGCTGAGGCGGCACTTCTCTCAAGCGAAACTGGTTCGCCAATTTATTTGGAATTAAAATAACATAATAAGATGTACCAGTCAATACATTAGGCATGAGACTATCAATGCTAGACATTCTGGCATGTCCTATTGATAAGCATTATCCACTGGAATTGATTCAAATTGATACCCATGAAGATACGACTGTTAAAGAATTGATCATAAAGGAAGGAGTACTTTTTTGTTCAGAGTGTTCGAGGTTTTATCCAATTATTGAAGAGATTCCTGTTATGCTACCAGATGATCTGCGTGACAAAGAAAAAGATATTCAATTTTTACAAAAATGGGAACAAAAAATCCCAGATAAGATAACAAAAAAGGCAAAACCATGGCATTTATAGTGATTACGATTGCCAAGGAACGGTAAATTGAATTTGAATATAGAAATAGTATAATATTCTCTATAAGAGAAGACAAAATATGGAAAAGCAGAGTGATAGTTTGATAAACTTTATTTCGGAATCTGCCAAGATAGGAAAGAACGTAAAGATATGGCATTTTAGCTACGTTGGTAACAATACTGAGATAGGCGACAATGTCTCTATTGGTTCACTTGTCCACATAGACTACAATGTAAAAATAGGAGAAAATACAAGAATTGAAGGATCTGTTTATATTCCTCCCTTAACAAAAATCGGAAAAAACGTATTCATTGGACCCTGCGCGGCTTTTACAAATGATCCTTATCCAATGAGTCCGAAAATGATAGGAGTTATGGTGGAGGACGGAGTAATAATCGGAGGAAGAGCTGTATTTAGGGCTGGGGTAACTGTAGGTAAAAACAGCGTTGTGGCCATGGGGGCGGTTGTAACGAAAGATGTACCACCTGATGTAGTTGTAATGGGCCATCCGGCAACTGTTAGATATACAAGGGACGAATATGAAGCAAAAAAGAGGAATTGGAATTCCTGAGACATTTCTTTATCAAAACAAAGAAAGATAATAGCAGACTGTTAGCGTTATTCTATATTCATAACTTCTGTCCAACATTCGTTGCAGAAATCTTTATCTTTTAATATTTTTCGTTGAAGATTTACATTATTCTCGTCATAAAGTTTCAGACACATAACACAAATAGACATCACACTAATATATGCAGTTTTGACTTATTAATATTATGTAAAAAATTTATGTTTTTAGTTTGTTTTTTAATTTAATTATAATCTCTGAATTCTAATGGTTTGTTTGGTACATTAATTTATATTCACAAAAATTGGTAGTCAAAATATGGTCCCTAATTTGCCACAATGGGGTATTGATCCTGTGCCTTCAAAACATAGAATTCTTGGGGCCTTTGACTATTTTATTTTGTGGTCTAGTCTTGGAGTTGGATTGTTGGTTTTTTCTGCAGGATCATTTTTGTCGGATGCTCCTTTTTATTATGCAATACTTGCAATCATACTTGGTTCTATTGCCGGCTCTGTACTCTTATCGCTGACAGGAAAAATAGGAAGTGATAATGCTGTACCATCATTTATTGGAATAAGACCGGCTTTTGGATTGTATGGCTCATATCTTGCCGCTATTCTAAATATAATACAACTGATTGGATGGACTACGTTTGAGATTCTTATACTTTCAAAAGCTGCTCAACAACTAACAAATATACACGTTACCTTTGTATGGAATATTTTATTTGGAATTATTATTGCACTGTTTGGTATTTTTGGTCCTTTATTTTTGGTAAAACAGTGGCTATCAAAGTTTGCGATATGGATAGTTTATGGTTCTTCAATAATAATCTTAGTTACCCTATTGTTTCAAAATCTTTCAAGTGTCATAGCTGAAACAGGTAAGGACATGTCATTTTTTGTTGCGCTTGATATTGTAATTGCCATGCCAATTTCCTGGATGCCCCTTGTTTCGGATTACAACAGATTCGCAAAGACAAGTCGGGGAGCCTTACTAGGAACTCTAATTGGATTTTCCTTAACAAATATCATTTTTTATTTTGGCGGATTATTATTTGGATTAACGGATATTTCATCGATAATAGTTTCAATTCAGGCGATTTTATTTGGTTTTGTTCTATTGGTTATGATTGTCGACGAGATTGATAATGCTTTTGCAGATATCTATTCTGCAGCAATTTCGTCACAAAGTATCTTTCAGAATCTAAATCAGCGGCATCTAATTATCGGATTTTCTATAGTGAGTACTATTTTGGCTACTCTCATCTCAATTGAAGGATATGAACAATTCTTGTTGTTGATAGGAGCTCTTTTTATCCCTTTATTTGGTGTCTTATTGACAGACTATTTTGTGATTAAGCATGGTAAATATCAGAATGATATGATGTATGGTAACAATCTTACTAAAATCGGATATCCTGCTATCATAGCATGGGCTATTGGAGCATTATTATATTATCTACTTTCTCAGCTTTCGCCCATATACCTATCCTCGCTACCCACTATAGGTTCTACTGTTCCCAGTTTAATTGCATCCTCGTTACTATATCTATTAATTACAAAACTTGGTCTCAAATTTAAGGTCGCCAAAAATGCGATATAATATCTCCTAGTCCTCTATTCTTATTTTTTTGGTCCATACATAACATTGACACTTTCCTTAAATCTAACTTTTAATAATATTAAGTAATTGTGTCCCTGTGATATTCATAAGAATTTTTTTGCTGAAGGCTGTTATGATTGTAAACTTGAATATGCCGAGCTAAAAGGCTTCAATCAACCTGATGACCAAGGGCTGGGGCAGGGAAAAACATCAAATAAATCAAGAACTAAAAGAGAGTATAAAGAATTTTCTGAGCAGAGAGCAAAAAAACTTTATGAAGAATTATTGATACAGTTTTTGAGAACAAAATCGATGGATGAAAATGAAGCTGCAAGTAGGGCAAGGCAGATTATTAGAAAACAGTGTGCGATTAGAGGAATTGAAGTTTGGAATTGGTTGAAAGTAAGTGATTAGAACGACCAAAATAACATACTCCCAAAATAATTAAAAATTGTCTAATCTCAATTCGGTTATACGATTTTTAAATAGAATACAATGTATGATTCATAGCAAATATTTTATTTGTTTACCGGCTAATTAACTTAATTTCAATGACCTTAGAAATGATAATTAATGAATTAACTGAAATAGCGCATAGAGGTGCCCTCTATGTATTGATAGGTTCATTTGGATTTTTGAGTATTATCATCATAAATGGCATTATCAAGTCCAGTCGTAGAGGCAAAAGAAATATGAATAAATCATAAGAATCATTATTGGATGATAATAGATTTAACCAGAGAAATAAGAGATGACACCAAAGTCTTTCCAGGCTCGCCATTGCCCAAATTTATCACCTGGACTAAAATGGATGTGCATCAATATAATTCAGAAGTTATCTTTATGAGTACTCATACAGGTACTCATATGGATGCTCCATCTCATTTTGTGAACGAAGTTTCATCGATCGACAAAATAACAGTCAGCAGATTCATTTCTAATGCTATCCTAATTAGGATAAAAAAGGGATTAGATCAACTAATAACAACAAGTGATATCGTGGCATCTAATGCAAGGATAGGTCAGGGTGATGCCATAGTATTTTCAACTTCGTGGGAGAATGAAATAGATAAGGACCATTATTTTAGTCATTGTCCTGGTCTTTCAGAGGATGCCGCAAATTATTTGGTAGATAAGAAGGTAAATGCTGTGTGTATTGATTCACCCAGTATTGATAGGGGAATGGATAATAATTTTCCAGTACATAAAATACTATTATCTAATCAGGTATTGGTAGTGGAGAATCTGTGTAATTTGGAAAAACTACAGGACCAATATTTTACGTTAATAATGACACCTTTGAAGTTATCTGGAGCATCTGGTTCCCCCGTAAGAGCCATTGCTCTTGACAGGAAATTTGGGAAAATAGAATAAATTTTACATCGCTAAAGCAACATCTCAAACTAGAAGTATTGCATAAAATTCCTTAATCTACATCGAGTTTTAATACTTCCTAGAACTATTGTATTAGTATGCCAACAGCTTATGTTTTAATAAATTGTGATCTCGGCTCTGAAGAGGAAATATTACAGGAAATAAAGAAGCTCCCAGGAGTAAGTGAAGTAAGCGGTGTATACGGAGTATATGATATTATTGTAAAGATTTCTGCAGATACTATGGACAAATTAAGAGAAACTATAACATGGCATGTTAGAAGAATAGATAAAGTCAGGTCCACACTGACTATGATAGTAATAGAAGGTCAGACAGGAAAAGACAAGAAAAATCAACCTAATATGTTTTGAATATTTTTCATGTTTTGTACAAAGGTTGATACTTCATTTAGGTCATTAAAGAAATGCGGAGATGCTCGCACCGCCTTTTTCTTGCCTCCTCCTACAATATCTCTCTCTGCAACAATTATACCCTTCTCTTCGAGGCTAGATACTATTGTCTTTGGATTTACTGAGTCTATTGTAAAAGATACAATTGATGATCTGATCTTTTCTTCTTCAGGTCCAAAGATAGAGATACCTGGAATTCTTCTTAGCTCCTGAACAAGTTCGTTTGCTATTTTCATATTCATTTTTCTTATTGTATTAACACCCAAACGTTGAAGGTAATTTATTGAGGATGAAAGACCTGCAATGCCCGGATAGTTTCTGAATCCTGTTTGAAATTTTTGTGGAGAATCCATATAAACAAGATCTTTTTCTTCAGTTATAATTGCGGATTCTCCTCCAATATACTTTGGAATTAACCAGTGAGCTGATTCTTTTTTGCAATAAAAGATTCCGATGCCTGATGGGCCGCATATCCACTTGAAACCAGGAAATGCTAGAAAGTCACAACCAATTCTTCTTACGTCTACATTAATAGTACCAACAGATTGGGCAGCATCTATGGAATATAGTATCTGATGTCTTTTTGCAATTTCACCAACTTCTTCAACAGGCATTATTGCTCCATTATTATAGAGAACATGACTGAGTGTTATCAGCCTTGCATTTTTGTTCTTTGCAAGCTTATCAATCTTGTCGAGATCAAAGAAGCCCTTATCATTTATTCTAATTTCCTCAAGTTTCACACCAAATTTTTTAGAGATATTAAACCAAGGGAAGTAATTAGCATAGTGTTCATGAAGACCGCCCCGTGAAATAATCGCATCTGACTTTTTCCATTCGATACCAGATGCCACATAGTTTATCCCCTCTGTAGTACTTTGAGTGAAGATTATTTCTTCGGGCTCACAGTTTATGAGTCGACTCAAGTTAACCCTAAGCTCTTTCATTAGTGATGTGATGTATTCTTGCACAGAGGTCGAGTCAGGGCCTTCCTCTGAGCATCTTAGTAGAAAATCAGTGATTGATTTTATTGTAGATAATGGCATCGGAGCAAATGAGCCGCAATTCATATAGATCTTTTTTTTTGTGACTGGAAAATCTTTACGAATTAAGTCTATATCATTTTCCTTGGTATCATGATAATCCATTATAACCCCTTTTAATAATTCATTATAATAAAAATCATGATTTCAGAAATGCTAGATAACGGAGGATTCAATACATTGATCTTTGACGATACTTACGCCAAAATATGTCTAATTGCTTCAATTATATCAGAATTCCAATGTAAGGATGATAACGACAATCATCATAAGGTATTCTATTTAGATTTTGATGCAGCATTTACTTCATATGCTAAAGCCGGATTAATTCCTACCATGAAAATACAGAAAATAAATGATCATTTTTATCAATCTGAATCTAATATCTTGAAAATTTTTCTACCATCTCAAGATATTTTTGGTATTATCACAGCAGACATAATAAAATCAATGAGTGAATGTTCTCTAGTTATTTTTGATTCTATAAATTCATTTTATAATCTTTTTTACGACAGACTTGTACCGAGCCAAAATAACAGAATAAATATTGGAAGTCTAAATCAGCTACTTTACTTTGTTCTCATGATAATTTTAAAACATACTTCAGAATATAATATCCCATTTTTGGTAACAAGTATGATTCGATATAGGGGAAAGGAACGAGTAACAAGTAATAGACTGCTTAGTATGAAAAGTTCATTTAATTTTTACGTTAAAATTAGAAATCTAGATGACCTTTCAATTACAGTTCTCAGGCATCCAAAACTCGAACATAAAAATTATATCATGAAGGACAAAGTTTTGAAATGGACCTAGACGCCTGTCTTAATTTTTACTATGAAGAAAGCAACCATTAAAGCAATGGTGAGAACAATAAATCCTGACCCTAAATATGCCCATTGATTCTTTGGCGTTGCAGCTTTACCTGAATTATATAGCAAATAGGCGCCGAACATCCCCATAAATAGTATCATTACTATTACAATGGTTTCTCCGACAGTTTGTATTGATCTTGATTCGACAATAAATTGTCTTGATCGTGCACCCTCTATAATTGAATTTACAAGTCCCGAAGCAAATGCAAAAAATGCAACCAGGTAAACTACCGTTGCAAGTGTGATATATTTTGAAGTACTAGTGAGCATCGAGTTACTAGTATTATGAATAATAATTAAGTTTATCGACTACGAAGACTATCCTTAAATGTTGACTCAATTAGAAGAGTATTGATGTCAAAACCCGAGTTATACTGGGATTGAAATTTGCCCATTTACTAGTTTATTATGTTGTCTAATCTTACTCAACCTATTCAAAAAGAAAACGACTATTTAACACATTTTAACCATCGAATTCACTATAAAATCAAAGCTGTCAAAGTAAGATGAATAGCTGAAACATAATTTTTCGCATCAGTCAGTATTGATAGTAGTAACGCAATAAAATTATCGAGCTAACAAGTCTTGTTATTCAACACTGTCATATCATATCACTAACTTATCGTGTATTTTTGAGATCGCGCTGCTGCTATCATATGGTTTTATTTTTCGCTAATTACTGTTCGTTGAAACTCAATCAAGACCCCAACTAATCTTCTTATACGGTTCTACTTGTACAAACGGTGCTTCACTTTCTTTCCAAGGGTCAGCTCTGACCCACTCAAATTTTCTATCGAAAATCTCGTATAATTTCTGAAACTTTATACCTTGTTCAATAAAGTCTACTTTTCCATGAATTATGATTGCGCTATTTTTTAAAGAAGAATAAGTGTCCACAACAAGGGCTATGTTGGGATTTTGTTTGAGGTTCTTGTATTTTTTTGTATCATAATCAGTAGCAAAAAACAGCATATTTTTTTGGAAAACATATGAAACAGGTGTTATGTGTGGTGTACTATCGGGTGAAACGGTGGCTATCCTGCAATCCTCATTGTTCGAAAGGAATTCCATCTCTTTCACCGTGAATTTTATTTTTCTTGCATACCTTCGACTTTTAGCTTTCATTTTGTCTAGGAATTATCTCCATAGCTAAATTGTTATTAAAGCGTTAAAAAGTTGTCAAGCTTGACACTGACTATATCTGGAGAAAGGAATAATTTTTTACATGATACATTTTGCATATACTCGCCTCAAGGTATTACAAGATAGATTATTCATGATGTTGATTTATCAAAATAAACATGAAAACAACTGGGACTTCTCGGATGTGATGAACAAGAACAGCCAATAATCCCAGCTGGTGTTTATGCACATAATAGATGTCTAACAAAATATAAATACTTTTTAGATATTCTATATTTTTCTAGAATATTATTTTCTTTTCTAAATAAATTCTATCATTTAATTCGAAAGTTAATCAATATAAGCAACTGAGATTGACGCTTTGATTGTCGTGAAATTAGATTTGTTTCTCAATTTCAGGTTTGCATATTTTGATTAGTAGATATGAAGATAAGAACCGAATATACCATAACATGACTCAAACAAAATTATACCAATATTTTTCTTGTAGGTATATTAATTATCTTTGCAAAAATGCTGTCTTGATTACTTGATATATTATTAATTTGCCTACCTACTTATCCTCTTTTATACTGACTATGGGCGTTGTGGTACCGACCTCTACTATCTCCTCGGCTATACCCATATCTTCTTCTACTTTGACTATTATAGTTGAATGACCTTTGTCTATTCACTCTATTCCTGTTCACAGACAATGTAGGAACCTCAATTCCTATTTCATCATTAAGCCTCTTGACTGTAAGTTCAGTACGTTTAAGAATCCTTGCAAAATCTTCATACCTGCTGCTTGAAACTAATGAGATTGCCTTACCACTTCCGCCTGCCCGTGCAGTTCTCCCAATTCTATGGAAATAGATCAATGGATCTTCAGGAATATCATAATTGATAATATTTCCAACCGCCGGAACGTCTATACCCCTCGCAGCAATATCTGTTGCTACAAGGATATCTTCGCTTCCGTTCTTGAACCTGTTCATAGAGTAATCCCTCTGTCTTTGAGACAAGTCTCCATGAATTGTAATAACTTTGAAACCTTCTTTATTCAAATCATCAGCTATCCTCTGAGTTCGTTGTTTTGTGGCAACAAAAACAATAGTTTGTTGTCCTTTTTCTCTATTCCTAACAAAATTACAGAGATGTTTGAATTTTTCTCGTTCTTCCACAATTAGATAAGATTGATCGATAGTTTCTAAACTAATTTCATCTTCATTGAGTCTGATTTGTTCTGGATCTTTCATGTATTCCCTAGATAATCTTATAATTTCAATCGGCATCGTTGCTGAAAACAGGCATGTTTGCCTTCTCTCATTAACATAAAAAAGTATGAACTTAATGTCATCTACAAATCCCATGTCAAGCATTCGGTCAGCTTCATCTAACACTACAAACTTTACATCTTCTAGTTGAATCGTTCCTTGTTTCAAATGATCTATGAGTCTGCCAGGTGTTGCCACGATAATTTGCACTCCCCTTCTTAGCTGTTCTTTTTGTATGTGAATACTCTGTCCTCCGTAAACGGCTAAACTCCTTATTCCCATATATTTTGAAAATTTTCTAATTTCAGTAGTAACTTGCATGGCCAGTTCTCTTGTAGGAACGAGTATTAATGCTTGGATTGGTCCTCGTGATTTTAAAATACTTATTAATGGAAGAGAAAAAGCAGCCGTCTTCCCAGTACCTGTGTGCGCCTGTCCTATGACATCTTTCCCTTTCAAAATAAGTGGAATACAATGTTCTTGAATAGGAAAAGGATTTTCCATTCCTATTTCCTTGACAGCCTTAACTATAGACATATTTAGTCCTAATTCTTCAAATGAAACCATTTTCAAATTCACATTTTGTTTTATATTTGACAAAAGTCACGGAAGATCTGGAAAGATTTTGTATTAACTTAACTTATCTGCCGCAGCTTTAGTTAAGTTACTGTGCTTACATCGGAGATATAAGTGTGATGATGTAAAGATTGATCAATTGATATTCAAATTAATTGTCAATTCAAATTTGTAATATCTCTACAAACAAAAGATTTGTTTAGTCCAGACTTCATAATTTAAATTCTACACAGATGAATATAAAAAATATGATGGAGGATCAGGATCAAAATCAAGATCTGCGGGAGAAAAAATTACGCGGCTCTGGAGGCTATGTTATCGCTCACATTACAGATGAAGAGCAAAAAAAAGGAAATTTAGGAGGACCAGAATTATTTCTGGCAGGAATAGGGCGGCTTCCCACTGACAGATTTGTAAAGTATCGTTGTAACAAATGTGACAAAGATTATCAGGGGTCACCAAACATTAATTTTGAAAATCCTAATGAAGATCTAGGTGAAGGTGTGACACTATATGAAAAGGGTGAATACAAGTGTAAGACCTGTAAGAGTATTATTGCACAGTATAGAAAATTTGATGCTCCTGAAGAGTCACAACAGGAACAAGAATCAAAATCATCGCAATCTGAATTACCAAGTACGACTGATGTATCGAAGACTAAAGATACTGGTGAAAGTCTCGAGTCAAATACAAGCCAAACTAGTCCACCACCAACTCCGACTACCCAAAGTGACTTTATTTCGATTCAATCCCTCATTGGTATGCCTGCATATGATTGGGAAGCTATGTTGATAGGGAATGTACAAGAAATTGGGCTCAAAAGGACGTCAAGAGGAAAAATGGAAATAAATCTAAAGATTCCTAAAAAGGTCAACAATCAAAATGTTGAAGTCGCATGGAAAAGTATTTCCAAAATTGGCGATATTATTTTGCTCGAGAATTCAGAATCTTCAGAATCCATTCAATTAGGTAAATGCTCGTATTGTAATTATCAAAATGAAAGCGATGCACTGTTTTGTTCTGAATGCGGTAAAAAAATTACTAATGAATAATTAGAATTGGAAGAGCTACTAAGAAATAGAAAATAATTATCTGGTAGATTTATGCAAGGCCTATTCTAACATCAACAGCGCATGCTCCTTTTCCCTCTTCCAGTACCAGCAATGGATTCATATCGAATTCAGTAATCTCGGGGAAATCTGTAACCAGTTGAGATAATCGTAGTAGGCATTCAATTAATACCTTTATATCTGATGGTGGCTGTCCTCTTATACCTTTCAATATCTTGTATGTTTTGATTGATTCAATCATTTTCATTGCTTCTTTTTCATCAATTGGTGCTAGTCTGAACACAACATCCTTTAGTGCTTCAACGTAGATTCCACCAAGACCAAACATGATTAAAGGACCAAATAATTTGTCGTGTTTTGCACCCAGAATTGTTTCTCTTGCAGATTCTATCATCTGCTGAACGAGAACTCCCTTAATGTTGGCTTCCTTCTTGTAGTTCTTTGCATTGGTAATTATTTCGTTGAATGAGGACGAAACTTGTTGCTTATTTTTGACTCCTACCTTTACTCCTCCAGCATCTGATTTGTGGATTATATCTTGGGATGCAATTTTCATAACCACAGGATATCCAATTTCCTCGGCCCTCTTTACACATTCTTCCTCATTTGTGCAGAGATAACTTTTCGGTCTTGGAAATCCATATGCGTTAAGTACATCGTAACCCTCTTCTTCCAAAAGATGTTTTCTCCCTTCCTTCCTTACGCTATCAAAAATTTGTTTGACTTTTTCCTTGTCAACATCAAATTTTCTTATTTCAGATTCTTTTCCTGTACTCCAATTAGAAAATTCGTACATTGCTTTTAGTGTTCGAATTGCTGGTTCAGCATATGGAAAATACGGTATACCTCCGTCAGAAAGGATTTGTTTATTTTCTGTTCCTTCTGCAAGACCCATAAGCGCTGCAAGAGAGGTTTTTCCAGAATTGGCTGTGGTCTTCACAATAGTTCTAGCAAGATCATTATAATCAAGAGTAGCGGAGGGAGTACACATAGTAACAATAGAGCCTACATTTGGATTTGAGACCACTTCATTCAGAACCTTTTCAAATCGATTGAAATCCGCATCCCCCACAATATCAACTGGGTTCCTTGCAGACCCGTGGGCCGGTATTACCTTTGATATTTCCTCTCTTGAACTGCTTATGTCAGCTAGCTTCATTCCATATTTTGAGCATGCATCTGTGGATATTATGGCAGGTCCACCTGCGTTTGAAACAATTACGGTTCCTTCGTCGCTTTTGGGAACTGGCTGTTTTGAAAATGCAGTTGCTAAATCAAAAAGTTCCTGCATAGTGTCAACTCTAATTACACCGCTCTGCAAAAATAGCGCATCATAAACCTCGTCGGCTCCCATTAATGCACCTGTATGAGACATTGCCGCCTTTGCCCCTTCTGGAGTTCTGCCAGACTTTATCACAACTATTGGTTTCTTGAATTGCTTCGTGGTTTTCCTGCCAATGTCCATAAACCTTCTACCATCATGGATGTCTTCAAGGTACATTATGATAACAGAGGTTTCCGGATCATGGCATAATAACTCCAATATGTCATTTTCATCAACGTCAATTTTGTTTCCCATACTAATTACCTTCGAGAAACCTATTCCCTGTGCCATAGCATCTTCTACAGTAGCAGCACAAATAGCTCCACTCTGTGACACTAGAGCAATATTTCCATGCTTTGGTGTAATCTTCAGAAACGTGGAATTCATCATGTTCTGTTTAGATAGGCTCATTATACCCAGACAATTTGGGCCGATGACCCTGATACCATATTTTTTGCATATTGTAGCCACTTCCCTTTCAAGAATAGCTCCCTGTTCATCAACTTCTTTGAAGCCGGCTGAAACGATAATGGAACCCTGAATCTTCTTCATTCCGACTTCTTCCATTACCTTCGGAACTATCTTGTTTGGGGTTGCCACCACTGCAAGATCTATATCCTCTGGTATGTCAAGAACACTCTTGTATGCCTTAATTCCAGAAACATACTCGTTAGTAGGGCTGACGGGATAGATTTTACCTTTATAGCCATTCTTGATGTTGGTAAAAATTGCTCTTCCTATTCCTGGTTTTTCGGAGGCTCCTATAATCGCAATTGATTTCGGTGAAAGAAATACATTATTTTTGTATCTTTCACTCTGCGAATTCATACAAAAATAATTTTGTCTACATAGTTATAAATGCAGTGATATTACATGCCATGAAATTAGCCACGTCGTAGGATATTCATCAAGTGTAGATCTTATAAGTGAGGTAAAAATCAAAAATCAAGACAGGACTGTATTTTGTTTATCTTTGTTATCTCTTTTCTATATATTAGTAAGACAGCAGTTACTACTCAAGATACACTGATAAAGTAGGAATTGATTATTGACTATCCACTATTTGTATTTTCCCTATTGCGAGTAATTTCTTATTAGCAATTCTTCATACCCCATCCTTCTAGACCCAATTGCGTTAATAGATCTGTTCGCACTGGTTATTTCTGTAAAATGAGAGTAGTCAGAATAAAGCCTTCTTATTTCCTCAGTATTTGAGTTACTTAGTAAGAGTTTACATCCTCTTCTTGTCAGCTCTTTGAATATAACTGCAAGGTCCTTCTGATCTTCAAGAGTAAAACCATTATTGGTATAATTGGTAAAATTCGCAGTATTGCTGACAGGATGAAACGGTGGATCAAGATATACAAAATCATCCTTGTCGACTTTTTCCCCTAATATTTTCTTGTAATCGCCGATTCTCAATGAGGATCCAGGTTGTCTTAGTACCATACTCGCTTTCCTTAAGTTATTGGTATCGCAGATGAGTGGGTTTTTATATCTTCCAATTGGAACGTTAAACAAACCGTTCTTATTTACACGATATAGTCCATTGTAACATGTTTTATTTAGTGTTATGAACCGTGCAGCTTTCTCTATATTATTAAATACTTTCTTTGAATCTCGCAATTCATAATAATATTTTTTTGGAGACTTGTTGTATTCAGTTTGGTGATAATTTAAAGCCGCAATAAGCTCTTCTACATTATTTCTTATGATTTTATAAACATTAATTAAATCTGCGTTTATGTCAGAAAGAATTGCGTTCCTATTATAGGGAGCGATATGAAAGAATACCGCCCCTCCTCCGAGGAACGGTTCAAAATATCTGGTAAACTTTTGTGGAATATGACGCATTATTTGAGGTAATAATTGGCTCTTGCCACCGGCCCATTTTACAAAAGGATGACAACTGGGTATTTTACAAAGTTCGTAATTCTTCCTTCTCTCAGATCTCATAATCTGACTGTGCATCGATCATTAACTGCCCATCGCTTTACATATAAGTATTATAAAATATCAAAATTCTGTTACTTCAATGGTTTTATTAATTTCTTAGGAGTCTTACTTGTTTTGCTAATCCTGGTTCGATTACTCGTTTTGGTCATTTGGATATCACATTTTATGCATACTTTTCCCAGTCTTGTATTGATCATCGTCTCAGTGGGACTAAATTGATGACATAGTGCGCAAGCTGTTACCGATCTATACATATTCAATTCGTTATAATTTCTAATACTACTTTATTGTATTTATTTGTAAAAAAATTCTTCTCTTTGATTTTTACACAACGTTTAGGGATTCTATAGATAAAAAAATAAAAAAACGTGTATTACCGGTAACAACGTCGATTTATTTTAAGCTCTAATATTTCCATTCGCTTGATATGCCGTTCCACCAGGATCGATATGGATTGGCATCCTTACCGATTTCATCTTTTATTCTAAATTCAATTGAATAAAACATATTTTCCATTGTGTCAATTCCTCCATCAGAATAAAGCTCTTTACCAATTGTAAATACTCTTTGTTTTTTTTCTTCAAAATCTGCAGCATC
>JAHEZK010000045.1 GCA_023251115.1 Nitrosomicrobium frigidum (SeqCode)
TCCACATCATGTGGTTGACTTTCAGTGATTCCTGCGGGTGTAATCTTTACAAATTCTGCATTACGTTGCATTTCTGCTATATTTTTTGCACCACAATAACTTAGTCCCGACCGTATTCCACCAACAAATTGCTTTATTAGATCAGTAACACTTCCCTTATACGGTACCATTGCCTCAACGCCCTCAGGTACGTAATCATTAGGATCCTCCCCATCTATAACCTGTGATCCTTCTTCTCTATATTTCCTGCCCAGGGATGCATAGAATGATGCCATGCCACGGTACATTTTGAATTTCTTTCCATGTCTTACTATTGTTTTGCCCGGGCTCTCATCGGTCCCTCCGAAAAGACTACCTATCATTACTGTGGACGCTCCTGCAGCCAAGGCCTTTATCGCATCTCCGGAGGTCCTTATTCCCCCATCGGAGATGACAGGTACATCATGTTCATTCGCTACTTTAACTCCATCTACAACTGCGGTTAATTGCGGAACTCCAGAACCTGTGATAACTCTAGTTATGCATATTGAACCAGATCCGACACCAATCTTTACTGCATCAACTCCAGCTTTGATGAGATCCTGTACACCTTGGCCTGTGGCAACATTTCCGGCAATTAGTTCACAATTTGGAAACGCCTTTTTTATCATACGAACTGCATTTATTGCATTATCACTATGGCCATGTGCGATATCTACGACAATTATATCAGTTCCCGAATTGAGTAACTGTTCAGTTCTATCTAAATAATCACCTTTTACTCCAACAGCACCGCCAACCAATAATCTACCTTTCTTGTCTTTTGAGGCCAACGGATATCGTTCCATTTTCATAATATCTTTGCTCGTGATGAGTCCCACAACATTATTTGATTTATTAATCACGGGTAGTTTCTCTATTCTATTTTTATGTAGAATTTGTTTTGCCTCCTCAATTGAAATACCCTGTTTTGCCGTAACAAGTTCCTTCGTCATAAGATCCTTTACCTTGTTATTTGTATTATATTGAAACATGATATCTCTATTGGTAATAATTCCCACCAATTTTTTTGACTCATCATCCATTACCAACAAACCAGACACACTAAGCTCTTGCATCACCTTAGACGCTTCGTCTGCAGTTTTTGATGGAGATATGGTATAGGGTTGTTCGATAATGACCGACTCTGATCGTTTTACCTTCAGTATTTCATCGACTTGATCTGCAATTGTCATAAACCTGTGTATGATGCCTATTCCTCCCTCTTTTGCTATTGCAATTGCCATATTTGATTCTGTCACGGTGTCCATATTTGCGCTGATGAGTGGTATATTTAATGAGATATTTCTGGATAATTTTGTCTTTAAATCCGTTTGTGATCTAGAAATTATAGGAGACCGTTTTGGAATAAGGAGAACGTCATCAAAAGTTAAACCTTCTTTTACTTTCAATATTTCCTTGATTTTTATACTTGCGTTGGGATTATAAGCGTTTTCTTCAGATTGGTTTTTTCAACTAATTAGGTCGTGCTAGGATCCGGCACCCTGTCTCTGGTTATTCTTCGAAGTAATTCTAGGGCTACTTTCGTTTCTTTTACATCATGTGTCCTAATGATGCTCGCGCCGTTTAGAGCACAGATAACCTGCGTAATTATTGAAGGGATAAGGCGCTCAGATTCGGTCAAATTAAACAGTTTGCCAATAAACGATTTTCTTGAGACTGAGATACAAATTGGCCTTGAAATCTTTGACAGCCTCTTTAGACCTGATATAATCTCCAAATCTCGTTCATACCAACTATGATGAGCAATCTTCGTAAAAAAAGGGTTATTCCCAGTAGATCTAAAAAAACCAATTAGAGGATCAATTATGATTTTGTTGTCACTTATACCCTTTTTGCGTGCTAAGTCCAGACTTTCCTGTAGAATTTGCATTGTTTCAAAAATGTCACCTAACTTATAAGTAATAGATTTATTTCCGTAGGCGCCAATTATAACTGGAAGTCCCGTTGAAAAAACGATTTCCTTCATTCTATCATCATATTTTAGACCCGTAACATCGTTGATTAGATCAACCCCCAACTCAGCGGAGGCCATGGCGACGTCTGCTCGAGGTGTATCCACCGAAACTGGAATCCTGCAGACCTCCTTCACAGCCTTGACCGAATTTCGTATTCTTTCTATCTCTTTTTCTACTGGAATGACAGTATCAAGGTAAGGTGCAGTTGACATTCCGCCTATATCGATAATATGTGCACCTTCACTTTCCATTTGTAACGCCCTCTCAGAAATTATTTTCTTGCCTATTGAAATGGATTCTTTATGAAAGGACTCTGGACTGACGTTGAGAATCCCCATTATTTTTGGTATCCCGTTTCCAATTTCAAGATTGCTTATTTTCACTTTCTTCATCATTTATTACTCTCCAACGTAAAGGTGAGCGTATGAAATTCTTGTTAAACATTCTTTAATAAACTATGAATTAATTTATACAAACCAATTTTTCGATCAATAGTTTTAATATAGGTTAAATTGCAATTTAATAAGAGAAATAAAGAATTGAATTCTTCCGTACTTAGACGCTTTGGAGAAACATAATGACAAGAACTCTCGACAAAACTCATACTGTCCTGTCATATGTTGAAGGAAGTCTCAAAAATGCTATTGTTATGAACGAGAATGTCAAGGAAAACGGCTTCATATTTTCTCTTATTAATCCTCCTGTTCCATTAGGCGGAAACATTGTTTCTCTTGATATTTACGTTGATGAATTACCTTTACCAAAAAAATCAATTCAAATTGCAACATCAGACACCATAGTTAATGCATATGCCTTGTCAGAATCACGACCTCTTCAATTCAAACCATTTCAGAGCGCCAGGTTCCTTGTGATAGGTACGGAGTTGGACATTCTGAAGAAGCACAAAATAACTATAATGAGTAAACTTGAAGGATTTGAACAAATAATTATTCCATTCACATTTGTGGATTATACAAGCAACAAGAAAGAAAAAGTAATAATTTCATCAAATTTGCCGGAAGAGTCTGATTCACAGACCTATGGAGAAACCATGTTTATGAATTTCGCCTCGCCACTAGTCCTTTCAGGAAGGAAAGCATACATTGTTTGCTCTTCTAATGGAGCCCTTTCGGCAAATTGGACCTGGATGGGAGCAAGGTACGATAACGGAGGATTATATGTCCCTCCAGCCAGAGCGTTTGGAAGGATAATTGTAGAAATTTCTGTGGATGAAGGAGTAAGAAAAAGGCTTCCGAATTTTGTCATTTCATCGAGGCATGAAAATGGAAGTCTGTGCACTCATCATGAAGTTGCGGGTATCCATGTAAAAAGAACATTATTTGTTCCAATTGAAAATAAAGGTTTTATTCAGATTCTTAATTTTGACGTTGAGAAAAATAATGAGCTTTTCTCTTCAAATACAAAAAAGCAGTCAAAAAAGAAAATTAGAGTCCATTTCCTAATTGATGGTAACATTACAAGTTATGGATTGGCTGCAATTTCTCAAAGTAATTTTTCAAGATATTATAAATCGGAGAACTGTTTACAGATAAGGACTATTGCAAAAAAAGGTGTTGCGCATTATTTTGGAACAATAGGTATTTCTCCAAAGACTTTGAAACCTTCCAAGATACTAACAGATTCTTTTGATAATGATTTAGAATTATCATATGATATAGAGCTTGAAGAGGGATTGACCAAGGAGTTAGCCCTGATCGGTGCTGGTGATTTCACTAGTGCTCAGGAGTGTCTAGATGAATACAAAAACATCAGAGATAACTATCAAAAATTGTACCAAGAAACAAAGGATCATCATAACAATATTTCAGCATCTACATTTACAATACATCATGCACCCTCAAGTTCAATTTCAAATTCCGTAATCGTCAAATTAGCAAAGGCCCTGAAAAAGGCAAAAACAGCACTGGAATATCTAAAGGCAAATTATGATAATCTGGGAGAAGGGATAAGTGCAGGACTTCCAAGATTCCCAAATTATTGGGCACGTGATACCGGATGGTCGTTGAGGGGTTATTTATCTATGGGCCAGTACGATTTTTCACTCCGTGTTATTGATAATTTTCTGAAACGTCAGGCAAAATACGCCCATAATGGTGCAGTAAGAGGAGAATTGCCAATGGTAATTAGCGGGAGAACATTTCTCCACAATACAACATACGGTTCGGCAGACTCGACCTTTTTGTTTCCCTGGGCAATCCGTGAATATGTGCATGGTACTGGAAATGTCCAATATCTCGCAAAAAGATGGGAATCCATAGTTGATCTAATTAATTCCGGTTTCCTCAAAGATATTGACAATGATAGTTTTATTGAGCATGGCTTTTCTGGTACGGCAGAAAAACTGCCGATTCAAGATTCTACTTGGATGGATCATATTGACAGAAGAAAGAGCGCAAATGACGTGCAAGCATTATTTTATGAAAGCTTGCTAATTGGAAGCGAATTAGCAACGATAGTTGATGATAAAGAGAACGGTAGACACTGGCTTTCATCTGCTCAAAAATTGAGAGAAAATATTGATAGAGAGTATTGGGAACCCAAGCTAGGATTTTATTATGATACTATTCGTAAGGACTTGACTAAAGATAGCAGTATCCGTCCGAATTCACTAGTCTTGTTGCTTACTGAAGTTGTAAAGGATCAGCACAAGGCCAAGTTAGTGCTTGAAAGATTAGAAAAGGAGGATTTGACGACTCCATGGGGCATAAGATCTTTGAGTAGTTTGGATTCGAAGTATCATCCTTCACTTTATCACGATGGAGCTGTGTGGCCACTTGTCACTGGTTGGGCCGCAATAAGCGAAATAAAAAACCAAAGAACTCAACAGGCACTCGAATATCTTTCCATAATGGCCGACCGTATTATCTCTGAAAACGGGATGTATGCAGAAACTTACCGTGGAGATAGACCCGAACCCTTCAATTCATGTATTCTTCAAGCATGGTCAGTTGGATTATACGTTTATGCGCTACGTGAATTAATGTTGGGTATTAAACCAAACATGATAAAGAATAACATCTGTCTGGAACCGAAACTACCTGAATCTATAAGATCCGATCTTGACAATCTTAATTTTGATCATTTTATTAGTACCAATGAAGGACTCAATAAAATCAACATATCAGTTAGGCCTGATAGAGATAGGATTACCATAACACCGGAACGAAATGACATAAAATTGCCTGAATTCTCTAGTACAACATATTCTATTGATATACATAGAAACAAGTAACTAAAACCATTTTTTGTGCTGGAAGTATCAAAATATATCTTAAAATTAGACTAAGTGACTGATTGATGAGTAGTTTAGTTGATACATATAGACGAAGAAAAGATTTTTTCCACAATAAATGAAAAAAAACCCCGTTCCGTTGCGCTAGATGGTCCAGATGGACTCTTAAAGAAAATTCAAAACTGTGCACATAAATTGACAGAGAAGTTCAGCATACCAGTTTATGTAATTGGTGACACATCTTGGGGTTCATGCGATCTAAATATTCACGCAGCTGAAATTTTAGGTGTGGATATCTTGTTTAACATCGGACATACTATTGCCATGGAAAAGTTTGGAGATAAAGTGATAATGATAGATGCTTTTGATGATATAGATTTTGGTCCAATTGCAAAAAAATCTGCGATTGAGCTTAAAAAGAGAAATTTTAGCAAAATCTCTCTTGTAACCAATAGTCAATATCTACATTCTGTCCAAAAAGTCAAGGAAATTTTCGAGACTCTTGGATACGAGGTTGTTATAGGAAGAGGCAAGGGTCACCTCAATGACGGGCAGGTTTTTGGCTGTGAGTTCTATCCTGCTTTTGACAATAAAGATCAAATTGATGCGTACTTTTTCTTGGGACAAAGCATGTTTCATTCTGCAAGCTTGGCAATCGTGACACAGAAACCAACATTCATGTTGGATCCCTATTTCAACGAATATTCAGAAATTAATGACGTTGCACAAAAACTAGAAAGAAAAGCAATATTATCAGTGTACAAGGCTCAGGACGCTAAAACTATTGGAATCATTATCGGGTTAAAGGAAGGACAGTTTGCAAATATTAAGGCATTAGAGCTGAAAAAGATGCTAGAAAAGGAAGGTAAGAAAATCCTGCTAATTGCCATGACGGAAATTACAGACGAGCGTCTATTGTCATTTCAAGATATTGATGCGTTTATTCAAGTGGCGTGTCCTCGAATAGGAACAGATAATCATTTTCACAAACCGGTTTTGTCCGCACCACAGGCTATTTCACTCATAAAGCTACTAAAAGGTGAACCTCTGGATGAATTCCTACAGATAAAACATTGGCTATAACCATCAGAATATAATGCGGTAGTAGCCTACCGGTACCACTATAGATGTAATGCCCAATCTCAAGCTCCGCAAGATCAATCACGTAGACGTGCTAGCATGGATACGCTGTCTTAGGATTGCACCCTCCCGGACCTCATCCATTTCGACAATTCACAATCAAGCACATGCCTTCGCATATATTGTTGTTCATACCCATCCGACACGGCGTGGTATCATTTCAGCAAAGCAAGCAGGAACTTCGCATCTAAAGATTTACCCAGTAGTTACTGATCCCAGCATAAAGCCGATTTCCAGTTTGGGGTACGGCTAACACCCCGACCCTACCTACCACCGCGAACAATATTACAGGATTTAGATATATTTGTGTATCCAGTTCATGCAGCCCGAATATTGCAGAGCGAACTTGGTAAAAATAACAAATTCTGTAGTCACAGTAGACATCATTTTACAAATTACAAGAATATTGGTTGGTGCGTATCCGGTGAAGAAAGCACCAACCAATTGACTATCCCAACAATGAATTCAAGATAGACAATACGATTAGCTACGAAATTTTATATAAAATTTCTAATACAAATACCTAATTAAGTTCCAAGTTATCGGAATTCGAAACATCAAACAGTAAATGATGGAGGTCATAAATCCAGTTAATCAAGAAATCAGAAAAATCTCCTCTAATAGCTTCACGAAAACTGATTCTGGTTTTATCCAGTCTCACGGAAGATTTCCAATGAAAGTAGAAAACTTCCACTACAGAACCACATCCATTGTCATCCATTACATGATGGAGGAAACGCTTAACAATGTCAAAGATAAATAAAACACATCCTCTGTCCTTTGTGGCAGAAGCGAATTAGTTGCATTACCAAAAAAAGTAAAGTATTACATTAGTTTCCTTCAGTCAATATGTTGAGGGTACGGCATACAGAACATATTTTGTTAGAAGAATCTCTATTACAAACTTCGCATTTTCTATGTTCTTGACTGATAACATTGTCAGTACTCAAGTTAGTTGTTGTAAGTGTGGTATTTCCTATATTTGTAGGACTTTCTTTTAGCCTCTTTGCAATTTTTAAAATGGAATTGTACGCATTATACTTTATACCTGGATGGATTTTTTCGAGATTGTTCAAATGGACTCTAAAAGCACTTCTTATACTTTCGTCTTTATACGGGCACTCTTCCGTTTGAAATGGAATATTCGTATGAATGGCATACAAAACTAGTTCCTTTTCATAAATTTCCATTAGTGGCTTAATCTTCTTTAATCCACCTGTCCCATATTCCACTGGGTCTGGGTACGTCCAGCCTATTCTTTCCACATCGCCAGCAAATAAGTTAATGAGAAAAGTCTGGACATAATCATCCAAATTATGTCCAGTTGCGATTACATTTGCTCCAGTGGATTCTGATAGGAGATCAAGGGCCCTCCTCCTAAATGTGCCACACATAGAACAAGACGAAATTTTCTCCGAGGGCCTTATTTCCATGGCCTTATCCATCGATATGCCAAAAAGGTCACTGAAACTTACAACTTTGTTTTCAACGCCTATCATAGAGCAAAAATTCTTTACAATATTGAGAGATTCGTCACGATAACCTTGAATTCCTTCATCTACCGTTATCGCTATTAATTCGGGATCAATGCCTCGGAGTGTGTTTTTTAGTATGTTTAGGAGTGCGAGGCTATCTTTACCACCTGAAACTGCAACTGCCACTCTGTCAGCGTGTTTTATCATTGAAAATTTCGATATTGTCCTTTTAGCCTTGTACTCTACTGATTTCACAAAACATTTTTTACACAAAAACTCTCCCGAGTACTGCCTCAAGTAAATTGCGTCATTCTTACTACACTTATTACACAACTTAGGCATTCGAATTAATATTGTCTTTAGACATTAATCATTAATACTTTTTACGATCTGAGGCTTGATCGGGACGATTGATTGCGATTATTAAGTAGAATTTTTCTAAAAGCATTTATGTATATAACGATAAACTAATTTTTGATTTGACGGCCAGCCATGATGTTATTGATGACATTAATCTCAAAATCATAAGTATCTTGAATAAGGACTCCTCCCTACCCTTTGTAGAAATAGCAAAACAGATTGGAATATCTGATGCTACTGTTCATATTAGGGTCAGGCGGCTACTTGCTACGGGAATAATCAAGAAATTTACTATTTCTATGGATAACAACAAGCTGGGTTATGACCACCTTGCGTTCATGGGAATAAATATTGAACCAGGAACTGCGGATGAAGTTACAAATAGCCTTACATCAATAGATGAGGTACTCGAAATACATGAGATGCATGGACGATTTGACCTTCTCTTAAAAATAAGGGCAAAAGACTTGGAAGAAATGCGAGATATCGTTGTAAACAAGATAAGAAAACTTCCAAGGATTATTGAAACTGAGCTTATGACTGCACTAAAGACTAGAAAGGAAGATCATATGGTACCTATGATGGATGCTTCCTCCTAACCAAAGCTTTCGGTCTATATTCTTTGCTTGTCTTTCTTTGAAGATGTCCACCAATCGAGATAGTCATCATGATATTTTTTTCTATCATTGCCTTCATCTCTAAAGGTTTTATCTCTTAGTTCTTCCATTTTCTCCCTCGAAGCAAAAAGACCGCAACTTTTGCATATGAAGTTTTTCGTAGCTGCATCCAACTTTAGTTCCCCACCACATTCAGGGCAAAAATTAGACAATCTATCTACTATTAGAAAGACCTTATAAAAAATGTTATGTGATTAACATATCAATTAGCTTCCGTTTTATTTTCATTTTGCCAAATAATGAAATCTTACTCGTGTGATGAAATATAGTCTGCCAGCTCCTTTACCATAGTCCCCATTCGATAAGCATGTGGCACGAGATCCACATTTATTCGAAATTTTTCTATCATAGCTGAAGTAGATGGTCCAACTGACACAACAAGAACATTGTGGTTCAACTTGTCTATCAGTAAATCTATCTTGTTGTTTCTGCTTGCGAATTCAAAGAACTCTTTAACAGCAGGCGGACTAGTGAAGGTGATTGTATCAATATTGCCTGCAACTATATCATCAATAAGTCTTTTAATTTTCTCATTCGAGGGCGCCACATAATCATATCCCATTTCTTTCAATATGGACGCATTTTTTTGTTCAAGATTTGTGGAGTAAGAATATGATGAAAATTCAAATACTTTTGAACCTAAGGATTCGAGCCTTTCCTTGAATGCATCAACGTAGTCCCCATGCCAAAGTATTCCAACATTCTTATCTTTGACATCTAATTTACTGATTAGGTCGATAATTCCACCAATTGTATTCATTTTGGGAACAAATTTAGTTGCAATTCCGAACTTTCTTAATTCCAATGCCGGCTTGTTGCTTCTGGCAATAACAATCGTATCATGTAACTTTTCAATCACGTTATCTAGACGATTAGATTTCAGAACACATTGAAAAAGGTTAAAAACTCCAACACCAGTCATAAAAACAAAAAAATGCATTTTTTCACTTTCTATTGTTTCTATAAATTTAGTACATTCTGAACTTAATGTATTATTACTTCTAATTCCTATTGTTGGTGCTATATATGGAACACCTCCAAATTTTCGAACAAGACTAGCAAGTTCGGAGGCTCTTCGACTTGATGTAATGGCTACGGTTATACCACTCAATGACATGCAAGATTCATGTTGTATTAGAATAATTAAAACTTGAGTCTGATTTAATGGAGTAGATTACAAGCCCTTGTCCGTTTAGTTTTGAATATTGTTACTTTTTCAGTTTAATCGAGGAACTTGCGTGAAATTGCAAATTCAAGTTGGTGCATGGACTTTTCTCTTCATATCCATGATCCGGATCCGTTCGCCCGTCAAATGCCATGCACCTTTTGAATAAAGTCATCTGAATTAAATTAAACCTTTTTGATTTCCAGCGTTCCCGATTTTCCATTAATTATTGCTTTGCTGAAATTTTCTATTTCAAGTATATCTTGATCTTTGCGTAGCTCTAACAGTGGTATATTTGCTATTGCGCATCCTGATGCAGTAGTAATGTCCGTCTTTGAAGTGCAAATTATCCCCGATGGAGATACGCCATTGGACTTTAGAGCAAAAATGGAATAAGCGCCTACACTACTCCCAACCGCGTACGGGAAGACCAGCAGGCTATTTTTAAGGCATTGCCCATACAATTCATGATTCGAATCGGTAATCATCCCCGTCAAATGATCTACAGAAGACAGAAAGTTGATGGGTTGCTTGGTAACCAGCATTCTTCCACTCGCACTCCCACCTACAATTACTTTACATCTTAGAGAATTGTTCAATTCAATCTCACTTTGTATATTTTTTTATTATGGACTTAATATTGGATAAACAAACAGATACCCTATTGGATTTGTTGAGGTAATGAGCAGCCTTTATACTGTTTGTTATCACACCATCGTACTCATCATGCGATAAGAGAGGTGACAAACAAGTACAGGCATCGCAGATTATGTTCGCACCTGCACTTTCAAGTTTTTGGGCTATCCCTGAGCTGCAAGCCCTTTCGTATATTGGCCGAGCGCAAAATATCATACATTTCTTTGAAAATTTCTTGCCAGCAATCATATTTGAAATTAATTCTAATTCATATATTCCTAGTTGGGGACTTCCTAGTGCTATCACATTTCCAGATTCGTTGGAATTGAGTTCGTCCATAACTGACTTTGCTTCATCTTTCCCAAATGATACAGCTTCCCCGTCTATTTCCTTGTTAGAGAACATGCCACATGCACCTGAAGTACCCAGCGCAGCGGCCAATGATTTAGTCTTATACATATCTATGTTGCTAACATGAGGACCGAATGAAACACAGCTCTCCTTTACGGTCTTACCTGCAAAATATCCCAATATGCCGTAATCCAATTCCGAATTAAGATCTGTGTCAATCTTTATTTTGATTTTCGGATCTCTAATACTTGACATTCTCAGATCTGAGTACGGCGCCTTACCGGTCACAGCACTCGCCAAGGCACTTAGGGAGCTTTCTTTGTTAGTATGTAAATCAAACACTGAATTCGCCATTACTGCGGCGTTACTTTCTGCGAAACTAACATTGTGTCCTCTTTCTGGTAATTGAAATAATTCATAGGGTGTACAAGAAAAAGAAGGAACAGATCCCATGTTCTCGTAAGCCTTGATTATTTCACCCTGTTTTTTCTTAAATTTGCTTGAAAGGTTATTTTGTTTATGTGAGTCATAGCCCATTGGATTTATTGTAGTTTGAACCGAAAATCGTGCTTCTTCACTGTATTTTGTAAGAAAATTAG
>JAHEZK010000093.1 GCA_023251115.1 Nitrosomicrobium frigidum (SeqCode)
ATGACTGATACAAATTCTGCTGATCCATTTGATAGCACTAATTCGTATCTAAATTACTTTACGGCATCTTGGAATTCATTTACAGCGGAGGATCTTACTATGACACTAAAGCAGACTCATTCTTGATAACTTGGCCAGGAAAAAACTTCAACAGAGCATGTCAACCTTTTTGCAGCTTTTTACCTTGAATCTTTTATTGATCCAAGTTACAATCACCAAAGGACCTGTATAAGAAATTAAGGCTTATAATCTATAAAAAATTTATAATCAGAATGTATGCAGGGCAAAAAAATAGAATGGAGTCCGGCAGAAAAGCAGCACTAATAATTATAATTGCAGTAATTTTGGCTTCTGTTTTCATTATAGTAAATACTGGTTATTTTAGTGTTAAAACAGAAAACAAAAACTCATTCTTATCAGATGAAATTCCAGCAGCTCTTAGAGTCATTGAAGTTGATTCAATCGATTCTATGATGGGTGCCGTTGCTAAAGCGAGGCCGGGAGATCATATTGTCCTAAAAGATGATGTTTATGATACAACCAGCTGGTTAAATGAACATGGAGAAAAGAACTTGTTTGTTCAAGGAATATCAGGTGATTTTGATGCACCGATAGTAATCCAGGGTGAAACAGTTGGCGGACCAGTAATTATTGGCCAAGGGGGTTTCAGATTCTCTGATGTTTCATATCTTATAATAAACGGATTCAAATTTAATCACAGTCAGGACAATTCTGAATTTACTGATGACTCTGCAATTCAATGTAATCAATGCAAATTCGTTAGGTTCACTAGAAATGAATTCGCACTTGGAACAGATACCAACATACCCTCTGACTGGTTACAAATAACATCAGAATTAAGTGGGCATAATCGTATTGACCATAACATATTCAGAAACAAGTATACCTTGGGTGTCTTCCTCTTTATTTTTGGCGGTAAAGATGATGTAGCAAAATTCACATTGATAGACCATAATTATTTCTTAGACCAATCAAATTTCAGAGGTAACGGTGGTGAATGTATTAGGATTGGAAATAGTGCTCTAGGTCCAAAGAGCGCTTTTACAACAATAGAGTCTAATTTATTTGAAAAATGTAACGGTGACAGTGAATCAATTACTGTCAAATCATCTGACAATCTGATAAGATGGAATACTTTTAACAATAATCAGGGTTCATTAACATTCAGGCATGGCAACTACAACGTAGCTGATGGAAATATTTTCATCAACGGACAAGGAGGCATCAGGATTTACGGGCATAACCACAAAGTCGTCAATAACTATTTCGAGAATAATATTGGAAACGGAGTGCGGAAAACTTTAGTTCTTGGTACAGGTACTACTGATACAGACCTTTTAAGAAGCAATAATGAACATAGTCAACCCCAAAATATTCTCATTTCTCACAACACACTACTAAACAATCTCCATGGAATCGTGATAGGTGATGGAGGAAATCCACTTCCTCCAATCAATATCACCATAGAAAACAACATTGTTGTAAGCAACTCAGGAAATCTAATTGAACAAATCACTGGAGAAGCAAGGTTTGATAAGAATATTGTTTTTGGTAACTCAACAACTGGAAACATGCCTCAGACCGGCTGGATAAATAAAGATCCGATGTTGTCGCTAAATCATGGAATGCAACGACCGATTTCTGGAAGCCCTGTTATCAACCAAGTCTTGTCTACGACAAACCATAAAGTAGACCATGACATAAACGGTAATTTGAGAGACTTGATGGAAGATATTGGTGCAGAAGAATATCGCTCAGGCAAACTAAGATATCCTTTAACCAATTCCTCTGTGGGGCCTTATGCAAAATAAAATCTCTAGAAATTCACAAAAGCAAAAATTTGGTTTAAAAATAATTTTTACTGCCGTGAATCGTTTGAATGAACTTGGAATTAATTTAACCACTAGAACAATCTTTTACAAACCTCAAAACCTATCTATTATAGTGCGTAACCCATGAAATTCTTCAGTGTATGAAATTGCATGTTCTATCTGATCTAAAGAACATTTTTCTGTCACAATTTGTGACAGATCAATCTCTCCATCAGAAGCCAATTTTGCTGCTTTTTGAAGCATGTTTGGAGTAGAGCTGAAACTTCCAAAAAGTGAAACTTGGTTGTAATGTAACCAATTGGGATCAACTTCGAAAGTATTACCGGCTGAAAAACCAGAAAAAAAGTTAATTTTAGAATTCTTATTCGCTACTTTTTTTACAAAAGGAAATATTTCGGAATTGTTCGTTGCTATTATGATTCGATTGACTCCTTCCCCCTTTGTAAAGTTCATAACATTCTCCTCTGTGTTAGTATCAAACTGAAACACTGCATCAGCCCCCATGGATTTTGCCTTTTGCATGCGAAAAGGAATTTTTCCAATTACAATGGTTTTCGAACGGTACAATATTTTGGATAACTGTAAATGAAGCAATCCTATTGGACCATCACCAACTACTAACATATATTTTTCCTTATCGATTTTACCAAACCTAGATAATCCATTCAAACAACATGCTAACGGTTCAAGCAGAGCAGCCTCTTGGTTACTTAGATTGTCAGGTACTGGAATCAATCCGCCTATCTTGATTATCTCTGGAGGGATTTTGATATATTCTGCAAACCCACCATCAACCGTTGAACCTATCTCCTTCAGATTATTACATACATTGTACTGCTGTTCTTTACAATTGCTGCAGCTTAGACAAGGTATTATAGGTGAGACCGCGATTCTTATTCCAGGTTTGAGAATTCCCAAGGGGGTTTTGATTTCCTCAAGAGTCTCTCCGCAGATTTCATGTCCCAAAATAACAGGGGGTTTTACTTTTCTATGTCCATTACGATAGACACGGGTGTCATAGCCACAAACAGCACAAGCTTTTACCTTAAGTGCAACCTCAGTTTGACCAAGTTTGAATTCAACATCTTTTATTTCAATGTTGTTTGGAGCGTAGAATACGGCGGCACGCATTTTGGAAAATGACAAGTATATGTGCCAGTTTTCTTAGCAAATATAAAAATAGCTCTAAATTACGTGTTTTCTGTTATGGAGATACAAAATCATGGGAGGTTTTTTGACCCTCACATTCACATGTACTCCAGGACAACAGATGATTACGAGAAAATGGCAAAAGCTGGAATTGAAGTCATTGTTCAACCATCTTTTTGGTTAGGTGGACAAAGAAATTTTGTTGGGACTTTTGAAGATTATTGGGAACACATGATTTCATTTGAGACTAAACGTGCAAAGGATTTTGGAATTGAACACTTTGTATGCATCTCTGTAAATCCAAAGGAATCTACTGCAAGGCCTCTGGCTCTTGAAGCTCTAGAGCCTATGAAGGAAAAATATCTTGGCAGAGAAAGGGTCGTTGCTATCGGAGAAATCGGTTACAATCTCATTAATGATTTGGAGGAGGAAATCTTCTTAAAACAAATGAACATTAGTTTATCAAAAGATATGTTGATGATGATCCATCTCCCTCACACCAATAAGATGGAAGCAATGAAAAGAATTCAGAAAATTCTTAATGACAACAAATACGATAGGAAAAAGATTCTGATAGATCATAACACAGAAGAAACCATACAATTAACCCTGGAACTTGGGTTATGGGCGGGTCTCTCAGTTTATCCTGTTACAAAATTATCCCCGGAAAGAGCTATGAAGATAATCGAAAAACATGGTTCAGATCGTATAATGATAAACAGCGCAGCTGATTGGGGAATATCGGATCCATTAAGTGTTCCCTTAGTCGGAGAAAAGATGAAAAATGAAGGATTTGGTTCTACCGTTATTGAAAAAACCACTTGCCTTAATGCATATGATTTTTTTAAACAATCCCCTAGATTTACTTGGAAACCTTAAGGTTCAGTAAAATTTTTGAAAATGAAGCTTGCTTTTAGTTCCAATGCATTTAAGAAATATTCCCTGGAATATTCGATAAAGGCAATTGCTTCA
>JAHEZK010000094.1 GCA_023251115.1 Nitrosomicrobium frigidum (SeqCode)
TCTGTATTTATACAGTGTATTAATTCACGGATTATGATCATATAAAGAAAAGAAATACCGTTGCGTTACATCGTTTAACATGGAGATTATGTCATGCCAATTAATATAGGAATAATTGGTCTAGGATATTGGGGGCCTAATTTTCTGCGTAACTTCGTTACAGCAGAGGATAGTAAAGTCATAATATGTTGTGACATAAAACCAGATCGTTGTAAGAAGTTTGCCACTTTATATCCAGGGATTGAATTTACTCAAAATTCAGATGAAGTTATCAGTAATCCTAAAATTGAGGCTGTAGCAATCGCCACACCCGCATACACTCATTACTCCCTAGTTAAACATGCACTTAGGTCAGGTAAACACGTATTGGTTTCCAAACCTCTCACAAATGACCTAACTCAAGCTCAAGAATTAGTTATGCAATCAGACGAAAAGGATTTAATCTTACAAGTTGACCACACATTCATATATCATCCTGCTGTTGAAAGGCTTAAGAACGTCATACTTAATGGTGAACTTGGTCAATTATACTATGTAGACTCAGTACGGATCAACCTTGGTCTATTCCAACACGATGTATCTGTGGTTTGGGACTTAGCACCACATGATATTTCGATAATGGAGTATCTTATTGACCGACCCGTACAATGGGTACAAGCGGTTGGAGCCAGGCACGCGGGTCAGAAAGTTGAAAGTATGGCTTATATCACAGTTCAGTTTGAGGACAATATCCTAGGCCATTGTCATGTCAATTGGTTAGCGCCTATGAAAATTAGATTAACTACGGTAGGCGGATCCCGACGAATGGCAATATATGATGACAATCTTGTCACTGAAAAGGTCAAGATTTACGATAGAGGTGTTGTAATGAATAGTATTGAGGGCATTTATGATGCCCTGGTCCAGTATCGCAGTGGAGATATCCATGCACCAGCTATTGAAAACGTTGAGGCACTAGAGCGTGAAGTTAAACATTTCCTCCATTGTGTTCAGCATCATAAAAAGCCAATAACTGATGGCAGGGCAGCTTTACGGGTCATAAATATTCTTAATGCAGCACAGGAAAGTATAATAAATGAAGGTCAAAGAGTTTATATGTCGGAATCTAATAAACAAAGTGAAGAATCGAGAAACCATGCTTCAACTACACTTCCCCTGAAATGACTTAACATAAGCAAAATTATTTATCTCAGATTCACAACAAATACAAAAGTATTATTATAATAAGACATCTAATGATTTAAGTTTAGAAGATAAATCTTTGAATCAAAAAAAAACTAACATTCTTAAGGACATTTATTATCCAGGGATATCTATTTGCATCCCAGCGTACAACGAGGAAAAAACTATTGAACAAGCAGTTTATGATGCAGTAAAAGTACTGAATAAAATTGGTCTACCAGGAGAAATTCTTGTGCTTGATGATGGTTCAACAGATAAAACATGGGAAATTCTTCAAAAACTTAAGAAAGATGTACCAAACATTCAAACACTTCGCCAAGAAATAAATCTAGGAATTGCGGCTACCTTTAACAAACTATATCAATGGGGTAGTCGAGAGCTAGTTTTTCTTTATCCAGCTGATGCGCAATGGAGGATTAATATTTTACTTGACATGCTTTCATTGCTTGACAGATATGACTTGATTGTCGCCCGGCGAAAAACGAAACATTATACCTTCGGCAGGCAACTAGTTTCTTGGATGTATAACGCACTACCTTTAATATTATTTGGCACCCGAACATATGACGCCGGTAGTTTAAAACTAGTTCGACGAGAGATATACGATATTCCGGTTATTAGTTCAGGAGTCTTTGTAGAAGCGGAACGTATAGTGCGCGCTAAAAGACTTGGCTATCGTATAGGTGCAGTAGATGTTGATCATTTTCCACGTAATTATGGAAAGGAATCTGGTGCAAAATTTTCGCTTGTTATACAATCCCTGGTAGATGCTGTAAAGTGTTGGATAGATATATCAATACTAAGAAATTGAGTAAGTTAGTCACAAATAAAAACGGCGTGCGCAAGCTAAGTAGAATATTAACATTCTTTTCTTTGTTGAATTTACATTCATATTGACTCGAACACTCAGCTTAATCTTTATATTAAAATTAATAAAAATGAAAAAGCAGGTGATAGTTTTAGGAAAGGGAAGATTAGCAGTTCAAATTGCAGAATGGTTCCTCAGGAATCCAGACTATGATCTTATCCAAATAGTACCGGTTATACCTGAACCAACTTGGGCTGATTCATTTATGAATTGGGCAAAGATTAACAATGTTAGCTTTGTTGAATCAGGTCATTATAAGGATATAATTGATGTGGAAAACAAAGGCTGGAAAATAGATCTTGTATTTTCTGTATTCTACGACAAAATCATTAAAGAATGGTTTATCGTAAAGTGCAAACGGATTCTGAATTTACATAACAGCCCATTACCCCGCTATAGAGGAGTCTCTCCTATAAACTGGGCATTAAAAAATAACGAAAAAAAGCACGGAGTAACCATCCATGAAATAACTCCAGGAATCGACGATGGCCCTATCATAGCACAAATTGAATACTCTATATATCCCTATTTCGACGAGGTGATTGATGTTTACAGACGGGCTCTTGAATACGGCTGGATACTATTTCAACAAACAATGCCTATTCTTGAAAAAATTGAACCTGAGCCACAAATCCATTCCTTAGGTACTTATTATAGTAAAAACCAGAAACATCTGCTTGAAGAAAGGAGAAGTTTCACAATAAAGGAATCCTTAAAAAATCCCGATAAAAGTTAAACAGCAGATTTATAAAAAAGAGTTAATCAAAAATTCCCTCAGCTTAAAAATTCAATAGTTTTTGGTTTTGTCGCTAACTACTATTTATCAAAACTAGTATTTATGAATAAGCTAAAAAATATTATAAATTGTAAATCAAAATCGTAGATTTATACTTTTTATAATAAGTAAAGAATGTAAAATTTTAAAATCTTAGACCTGATTTTTCTCCTAGACTTATTTAATTAAATCTATAACCAAAAATAATAAATGGATACTAAAGACAATTTCATACAACTTCTTAATCTCAAACGACAATACATTACCATTAAAGATCGTATTCATGAGGCAATCCTAAACGTATTTGATGAATGTGCATTTTCGTCTGGTAAATTTGTAGAGTTTTTTGAAAAAGATTTTGCTCAATACTGTGGTGTAAGACACTGTGTTTGCGTAAATTCAGGAACAAGCGCCCTGCATCTCGCACTCATATGTTGTGGTGTTGTACCTGGGGATGAAGTCATTACTGTGCCAATGACCTTCATCTCAACCGTCTGGGCTATCACTTATGTCGGAGCCAAACCTGTATTTGTAGATATAGACCCTGACACTTATACGATTGATGTTAATCAAGTTGAGCGTGCGATTACTCCAAGAACGCGCGCAATTTTGCCTGTTCATCTTTACGGACAGATGGCAGAACTTAACTCTCTTCTAGAGATATGCCAAAAATATAATTTATACCTTATCGAAGATGCAGCCCAAGCACATGGCGCAGAATATTATGGTAAACGAGCCGGTGTTCTAGGTCATGTCGGTTGCTTCAGTTTTTACCAAACCAAAAATCTTGGTGCATATGGTGAAGGAGGAGCAATTACAACAAACGACGAAAGTATTGCTGATCGTATACGTGCATTGAGAGACCATGCACAGTTTAAAAAAAATCATCACGAAGAATTGGGTTTCAATTATAGAATGGATGGAATACAGGGCGCTGTTCTCAGTGTTAAACTTGATTATCTTGACACTTGGAACACAGCTAGGCGAAATTTGGCTTCCAGATATCACAAAATGCTCGAGAATACACCCTTTATTCTTCCTTCCGAGGCTAAAGGGAGACGTCATGTCTGGTCTGAACCGGGCACCTGGGTAACAGAATAGACCGGGAACATAGGTTACACAATAT
>JAHEZK010000095.1 GCA_023251115.1 Nitrosomicrobium frigidum (SeqCode)
CAAGTCTTGCAGACAAATCTGACCAATTATAATATCTTGTAATTTTTACATTATTATACTTAGAATTATGTAAATTTTATATCGGGCCCGTCGGGATATGGCTGAATATTCATACGGAACTTAATTAGAATTTCTAAAACTAGAATTTAATTAGATGTAAATAAGAGGAAATTTTATTTTATCAGCCCGTTGGTACCCACGACGCTATCGGTTCTAAATTAGGATTCTCAATACAACTATGAACTGCCAAGCTTTAAACTTAACTAAATTTGGATTCAGAACTAAATTCAATGATCTGATCTTGTGGTTTATCATCAAATAATTATACTTCCACAATCAAAACATACTTAGTGTTTAAGAAAAGAACGTGGTACAAGGAAGTAATAATAGTAGGTTTGATTATTCCTTTCGCAAGTATTCCCATTGCTTTGATCATAGGCCTCCCAAGGAGCATCTTATTTTATCTGCCCTTGTTGGCTGGCCTTCCCTTGTTAATAATAGTCATGGTTTGGCGAATACGTATAAGAGCCGTTAAGTTCAAAGAGGCTACAGTATTAATCTTTATATACACTGGTTTGAACTATTTAGCAAGCATTTTTGTACCTTGGCCATCTTCTTTTCTCGTTTCTTTTGGATTGCTTCTGACAATTATTTGGCGAATACATAAAAGAGCACTAGAATGAGTTTCTGAACCTCTAAGTCATTATCAATCGATGTGCTGTGAAATTCATGAGAAGTTGGCAATCTATGTACAAATTGGTGGAATTGGTAATTCTATAATTTGGCTTACTAGGAATAAGTAAACAAAGAATATAGTTAGTGGTATATGGATTGGATTAGATGAACGAACAAATTCCCTTTAAAATAAAAAAGTATTATGAATTTAAAATGTTTAGAACATCAAAATTCAGGCAGTACCACCAGTGTTCAAGTTTAATAATAGATTTCTTTTAGGAATGAGCGAGCTTGCACACTTAAATAAAGCTGTAAGCGAACAAATAATTAATAATTGCACTTGCATAAGATTTCTGATTCATCACAATTTCTTAGGAATTCTCCTTTTTTACATCTGTCTTGCTGGTTCCAAATAATTTTTCTCCTGTATTTATTATTCATGTCCCATTCTTTAATGTCGCCATTTGCCATCGCACAACCTTCAGTGAGTTCTCCTGAAAAAATAAAAGAGCTACTTGCTAATACAAAGGAAGCGTTACGATCCGGGAATACAACCGATACAATAGATAACCTGTTGATGGTTCAGAGGATGATAACACAAATTAATGACAATTCATCCTCGATTGAGGAGTCAAAGTTGCTTATACGTGAAACTGTTGGAACTTTACTAAATGGCAAATTGGATATAGCAACTACCAATTTAGATTTAATAAATAAACTATTATTCGAAAAGCCGCCAGATAATGCGACATTAGACATAATTAATAGACCCTTAAAACCTGTCACTCCTGTTCAACCAACGTTGACAGTTAATATAACATCCACAGCCGATAACATGACATCGAAAGAAGTCACTAGTCCTTTGGAAGATACCACACCATCTATTCAATCGGCGCTACCAAGCAACGTGACATCCGAAAACGTCAATAATAATGGAACTGAAATGAATCTCCGGACTTATGAGAGTCGTGTCTTTGGAATAAAAATCCAATATCCAGATAGTTGGTCAGCAAGAGGTTATTCATATAATAAAGCAGGAAACAATACCGTTGTGGGATTCTACTCGCCTTCAAAAACTGCCTCGCAACTTGGCAATATTTCAGGTGTCTCTGGACAGTTTATTCCATATTTGGATATTTTTGTTTTTGATTCCAAGAATATGTCTTTAGATAAAGTAATTAATGGACGTATTAATAGGATTCAAAATACCACTGATATTATACTCGATACAAAACCATTTACTCTCAAAGGAAACCAACCTGCCCATATGCTAGTTTATACAACTATCACAGGGGGAGATGAATTTTTCAAAAAGATGCAAGTATACACAATCACTAGTAACAAAGTATATTTACTTACCTTCACAGCACAGGATGCGTTATTCTCCAAGTACTTACCAGTAGTTCAGAATATGATAGATTCATTTGAAATATCAGCTAAATTCTCGTCATGACTTTAGTAGACATGTGGCTGCATACAACTAAAACGTGGAGTAGTTAGGAATTTCTATTACAATATGATATTTGTACCGTGAATGCAATCAAGATTAGCAATTGGAACATAACTTAAAAGACAGCATACCCGAGTTGATTACTGGCAAATTAAAAACCGGTCTTAATCTAGTATCAACCCTACAATCATTTTAATATAATGTTTCAAATTTGCAGGTCATTCAATACACAGTTCTACTATATGTAAATAGACTAGTCAGAAATACATGTCAAGAATTTGCTGGATTATCCGAAATATTTAATCATCATCGGATATGAAGTCGGTATCGCTTGAAAATTTAATCCCTATATTGTTCACTATTTTACATTTTCCTGCAACTGTATCTCCATTATCCGGGTTGTAGTCTAGGACAATACTGGAGGGACCGCAATCAAAACCATTACTTCCAGGGCCACCATCCATTATTGTCGTTCCAATCCCCGCGATAAGTTGATCGTTACCATCACCACCAATCAAAAGGTTATTTCCAAGTCCCCCAAAAAGCACGTCGTTTCCAGGTCCACCATCCACAAGGTTGGATCCGCCTCCTGGCATGATGATGTCGTCATCGCGTTCCCCGTATAGCCTGTTATCACCAAGGCCACCATAAATTATATCATTACCCATACCTGCAAATACTCTATCTATTCCACCGAGTGTGTAGATTATCTCGTCATCACCATCCCCCTTGATTTTATCGCTACAAGGGGTTCCAATTATCAAATGCCCTTTTCTCTTTATATCTGATGGACCACCCACTAATCCATCACTTAGGCATGTCGAATCCGATAGTCTATCGATAGATTTTGAACCAAGTAGATTATCCAGTTTGTCTCCAATATTTCCAATGAGATCATTTAGCGGACCAAAATCTAAATCAGGTAGATCAACCTGAGCATTGACTTGATTTCCAGGCACAACTAGTACTAATGATATCATCAATCCAATGATCAATAGCTTTCTAGGTTCATCAAACATTCGAAAATCCTCCTTAATATTATTATTTTTGTGTTCGTAGGTAAAGTATGGAGTTTTCATATCAGATCATCACTAATCTGGAAGATCGATCTTTGGAATGCTCTCAGCACCGGTGTCATTTCCTACAACAGTATTCACTATCTTGCATACTCCTGCTATCGTATCTCCCTTTTCTGGATTGTAATCAAGTACAATTGCCCTCGCAAGTCCAAGCATCGATATGGGGCAATCAAAATGATTTGCTCCTGAATCACCTTTCATAGTGGTAGAACCCGTTCCAGCAAATAGCTTGTCATTTCCCTTACCACCTGTTAGAAGGTCATTTCCAAGACTGCCCATTAGTGTATCATCTCCGCTGTCGCCATCGATGACATTACTTCCAGCACCAGCTAAAATAATATCATCCTGACCACCTCCATACAATTGACTTGAAAGTCCGCCAAAGATCATATCATCACCACCGCGTCCGAATACCTGCTCATTGCTACCAGCACGGATGATATCGTCGTTGCTAGTTCCAACACAAGTTGATGAATCATCGCATGTTTCAAGATTACCATAAAAGACGCCAGCATTGAAATCTAGTCCCTCAATTTTATCCCCTATATCGCCCAATGGAGATGTTGCTTCCTTGCCTTCTACTTGTTTAAACTGTATCATCTGAATTCCCGAAGTAAAAAACAGTAATAATGCAATCAAGCTAAATGTTATAATACTCATAACGGGTGATTG
>JAHEZK010000046.1 GCA_023251115.1 Nitrosomicrobium frigidum (SeqCode)
ATGATGAGTATATCAACAAAAATCTCGTAGCATATTTTGAGAGGAGTCTGGGTAGAGTTAGGGAGCTAATTGACATCATAAGAATGAAAGATTCTCTACTAAAGTAGATATCGATAAATATCCGTTTGAAAATTTCTAGTTGTAGCTCGAGAATTAGCCCGGTCGAATCCACACGATTGTGTCGATGCCGAATCTAGCGGTCAAACTCCACAGGAGGGCTATGGATTTCAGGCTCTGGATCGTCATGAAAAGATACCTGAGGACAGCAGTTCGAATCTGCTCCGGGCTACCATTTTTATTTTAAATTTGGGGTCCAAATTTAGCCAAATCTTTGGTTTCCTCCCCGAACCTTTTGAAATTTTCGATAAACAAATGGGCCAGTCTCTTCGCCGCAACAATGTATTGTTCATTGTTGGACCATGAAAAACTCGGATCCAGAATTTTTGACGGAACTTGAGGACATGAAAGAGGAATATCAAGATTAAAAATACTATCATGCTCATATTGCACCTTGTCAAGAATGCCGTTTAATGACGCAGATACCATCGCTCTTGTATATTTCAAATCCATTCTCTTTCCAATTCCATACGGGCCCCCGGTCCAACCCGTATTTATAAGATATACACTAGTGTTGTGTTCTGAAATTTTTGATGCCAGCATTTTGGCATATTCGACTGGAGATAGTGGCATAAATGGTGCTCCAAAACATTGAGAAAATGTTTCTTTTGGTTCTGTAATCCCTCTTTCTGTGCCCGCTAACTTGCTTGTATAACCAGAAATAAAATGATACATTGCACCTTCCTTCGTTAGCCTGGCCACCGGTGGCATCACACCAAATGCATCTGCAGTGAGAAAGATTACGACCTTGGGGTGTGTTGCTACTGAAGGAATTACTGCTCCAGGTATAAAATCTAAAGGGTATACAACTCGCGTGTTCTCTGTTAGGTAACTATCCTCAAAATTCGGCTCTCGTGTCAATTCATCAACAATTACGTTCTCCATTACAGAACCGAATTTTACTGCATTCCAAATCTGTGGTTCATGTTCCTTTTTAAGATTTATACATTTTGCATAGCATCCGCCCTCAAAATTAAAAATTCCCCTATCAGACCATCCATGCTCATCATCCCCTATCAAGTACCTTTCTGGATCTGCGGATAATGTAGTTTTTCCTGTACCAGATAGTCCAAAGAATAGTGCTGTTTCACCATTCTTTCCCATATTGGCAGAACAATGCATTGGAAATATTCCCCTACGGGGGAGTAAAAAATTCATAACAGAAAACATGGCCTTTTTTATTTCGCCTGCATAAGAAGTATAGCCTATTAACACCATCTTCTTGGAGAAATTAATGATTATGAATGTGCCACTTTTGGTTCCATCTATTTCTGGAAGTGAAGCAAAATCATTTACAAGGAAGAGAGTAAATTCAGGCTTATGGTTATCCAGCTCTTCTGGTTTCGGACGTATAAATATCTGCGATGCAAAAATATTATGCCAAGCATTATCGGTAAATACCCTTATCGGCAACCGACTCTCAGGATCGGCTCCTACAAACCCGTCGAAAATAAAGAAATCCTTTCCTGACACATGCTGTTTCATTCGTTCAAAAATATTGTCAAACTTTTCACTAGCAATCGGATGGTTCACTTTGCCCCAGTCCACAATATCATGAGTTATCTCATCATCAACAATGAATTTATCATCAGGAGAACGTCCCGTAAACTTACCAGTCTTAACAGACAATGCGCCAGAATTTGATAATAGTCCTTCATTTCTTTGAATTGCGATTTCAATAAGAGTTGCTATTGGAAGGTTTCTCTCAATCTTTCCAAAATTAATATTCATCTTCTCAAGTTCCAGAATATAGCTTTTTGGATGACCGTTATCTTCCTCATTCATTGATACGATGTAACATCCACAATGGGTATTTAATTTATTTCATGTTACAAAGCAAATAATCGTAGAAAGTGCAAAATTAGGACTAAGTTGATTGGTGCCAATATCACGCATGATTAGCACCAATCAATTTTTGTTACATCTATCTCCTAATATAGACGATATCGGATATTGATTGCCATTACGTTTAAACTTTATGAAAGTAACAATAATGTAAATTAAACTGAACTGATTTTAGTAATTCAATATGTCTAATTCTTTATTCTATTAACAAGAAAAATCAAAAGACTGATGTCTAGAGAAGAGGAGAGGATGTATATGATCCTGTACATTGGTCTTTTAAAGTACGTTTACCTTTTGATTCATAGGAGTTGTATCCCAAACTAGTAAATGTAATAGCAGTACTCAATACTTGGTCTAGAAACTGTAATTGCAATAGCAATTTACCGATCAAACTATCCCAGAGTTAGGGAAGCTCAATCTAGCTATGAGTTTATCTTTAACTATCCAGCCTCGAAAGATCTGGGTGTAATCCAATAAATCCACATTATAACTTGGAATTGGATTGGCAATGAGCATCAAATATATTGATACGAAAATCAAGCATATTGATACAATAGAGTTATTTGTACCCGCGAAATAGCGTTACTACATTTTGATAAATAACTGCTATACAAATACTGGAGAATAATAGTATATTATTTTTGATTGATCAAAACATGATCAAAAACAGGATTTTAAAAGATCTCGGATAATTTTTGTCTGGATAGGGCTATGCGAAGTTTCTTAGCACATATTTACTTAAGCGACATTAATTAAGTCAATCTGCATCAAATTTCATAAGTGGATTCTAACATGCCAACTATGCGAATTTTTTTAGCTGATTACTAATTTAACTGATAATGGCTATTATGCAGTACCCATGTTTTATATTTTCTAGAATAATAAGATAGTCCGGTATTCTCATCGTTTAAGGGAGAATAATTATAATTTTCTTGCCTTTCCAATATTCGAAGTAGCTTGAGGACAGTCCTATCCTCCACCAAATATTTCACTATTCTCTCGACTTCTCTATCCATCTATTTTCGGTACCTATTGCATTTATCATCATGTTATTACTTATATATGGTAACCAACATTTTTAACATAAATTTTCACTTAATTTTCTAAAAGATAAATAAGCAAAAGAAAAGATAAGTAACAAGATTCCTCTCAGTATGCCGATGTATTTAAACTAATACTTCGAGCAAACAAAGTTCCCCCAGTATGGTATGAAAATTCTCAGAATTCCCAAAACAATAGATATAAATTAACTTTTTAGAGTACAAATTGGTGTGAATTGTTTTATGGATACTTTTACAACGAATGGTTTATCTCAAATTAAGATTTCTAAATCATATGTTCTAATTCCAATCTCTCTTTTGCTTATATTTGGCTTTATTGCCACCAGCGCTTATGCACAAACTACACCATTTGATGACACGTTATTGCCTAAATTATTTGATAGAGTGAAGAATTCTGTAGTACAAATCACTGTGTCTAATGAGGATCCACGTTCTTCTGCGCTAGGTTCTGGTTTTGTGTTTGACACATCAGGCCATATTATCACAAATGATCATGTGGTTCGTGGCGGATCCTACAACGATACTAATACAAATAATGTTACTGTGACCTTTTTGGATGAAAGGTCCTTTAAGGCGAAAATAGTAGGTAGCGATCCATTTTCTGATCTAGCCGTCCTACAAATTGAAGATCCGAAAAATCAATCAATGATTCCCCTTGTCCTCAGCAATTCTTCTGACATTAAGATTGGGGAACACGTGATTGCGATAGGTAACCCATTTGGCCTATCTGGCTCTATGACTGAAGGAATAATTAGTGGATTAGGAAGGGTTATTCCATCTCAGAATCAGGAAGGTCCACAAGGCCCGGAACTAATGCCTGACCAGGGTAACACGCTGGTTCCCCCTACCTCATTTTCGATACCCGAAATAATTCAAACTGATGCAGCTATAAACCCAGGAAATTCCGGAGGTCCATTGCTTAATTTGAAAGGACAGGTGATCGGCATAAACAGTGCCATTTTTTCACTAACAGGTGAATATTCCGGAGTTGGATTTGCCATACCCTCAAGCACTCTTCAAAGAGTTGTACCAATATTAATTTCACAACATACCTACAAGCATCCTTGGATTGGAATCTCAGGCATAGATGTTAATGAACAGATTGCCTTGGCTATGAAACTAAATACAACAAAAGGATTTCTTGTAATAGATACTAGTCCTGGTGGACCTGCGTCCAAGGCGGGAATCGAAGGTGGAGACAAACTAGTCGATATAAACGGAAGAAAAACAAAATTGTTTGGAGACGTCATCATAAAAATTGATAATCAAAGTGTTTCAAAGATTGATGACATACTGGTATATCTGGAACAACAGAAAAAGGTCGGTCAAGGTGTAAACTTGACTGTTATAAGAGATGGTAAACTCCAAACAGTCAACGTTGTTTTGGCGGAAAGACCACTGCAGCTTAACGTATCACCCTTATGGTTGGGGATCGATGGAATGGACATGAGTGAGGATATTGCTTCCGAATTAAATGTTAACCAGAGCACGGGAATTTTGGTAATCGGAATTATTTCTGATGGGCCTGCAGATAAGGCTGGACTAAAAGGTGGCTACATACTAACAGAAATAAACGGAACGCAAATAGAACTAGGCGGCGATATTATTATTAGTGCTGATAAGCAACCCATCGACAATTTAAGGGAGCTTTCGACTTACATTATGAATAACAAGAAAGACGGCGACATTATCAGTGTCGGTATATTGAGAGATGGTAAACCGCAGGAAGTTAATGTTACTTTAGAAACAAGACCGAATGATATTAAGCGATAGTTGATCAAAAAAAGATCATTAGCATGCCACGTACATGCTAATCACTATGAGTAAATTCTCTATAACCGCTCTTAAAGTCTGCATTCGTTTGATGTAAGTGTTCTATGAATTTACTGTCTTTGGCAAGAATCTCCTTCATGTTACTTTCTAGTTCATAATATGCTACATCCGGGTCGCCTGTTTTGGATTTTGGTGTAAGTGAGAGTATGGTTGAATCAGAATACATAATAATTATTCTAAGCGCCAATAATTTTGCATTTAATGCCAATTCGAGTAATAGAAGGTTCATCATTTTGTTTTTACGATCCTCATCAGAGTTCTGTGTATCTTCAAGCCAGTTCAGAGTGATTCTACAGCATTGTTTTACATACTGTGTTATTAGAGAATAAAATCGCGCCGTGCTGGATGCTATTGTATCTACTTCAAAATACTGAAACAACAAAGTCTTAAGAATTGGATCGTCGCTGTATTTCTTTAAAAGACTGGGAGGATAACTCATGGTTTCAGTTAACACACAGAAAAGTCCGGTACTAGTCAGTTGATATTTTCTCATTCCTCTTAATATCAATCCCTTCTTTTCAGTGAGGAGTTTGAGTCCCAATAATCTTGAGACAGTTGATGTATCTCCTAGTTGGTTTTTGTCTCTGAATTTCAGGTAAGACCCTATTTGTGCAGAAAAATCGACATTGTTTATCACCTTAAGCAAAATCGATTTTTCTTCTGTTCCTACTTGTTTTTTTTCATAATCATACAATGTTTTGAGATAATTAGAGTAATCCATTTTTTCTCGTGGGGTAAAGAAATAATCTATTTAATTGAATTTAAATGGTTCATTTGATAAATTTCGAAAACACTCAATTACTCATACCTGTCATGAAACAACGTAGATTGTCATTATCGGAATCATCTTTTTATGGCAATACTACATTTAAAAAGAACTCTATTTGTCTAAGTCGTAGGGGCCATCGTCTAGCTTGGTCAAGGATACCATCTCTGTTGAAATTACTTAATCTCGCTGAGGTATTGGCCTGGGGCGCTGGCGGTCGTGGGTTCAAATCCCACTGGCCCCACTGTGATATTAGTTCTCTAATTGGATTCACTGATATAGAAAAGTGAAAAAAAATGCAATCAGAACAATATGGGCAATCAGATGCATATTCATTATTTGTGTATGGAATAAGATCGCAAGTAACTAGGGATTATTATCTACGAAGACTGAAAATATTTTTTAATTTCATAGATTTACTTCCGAATGATAACATAGAAGACAGATGCAATTACTTTGCTCTAAGAGGCATAAAAGATCCTAATTGGGCATTTAATGTGATTATCAAGTTTTTACAGTTTCAAAAGGAAAGAGTTGAAAGAGAGGAAATTACTGGCGCCACCCTAAGGAAATTCCTAAAGTCAATCAAATTATTCTGTGAAATGTGCGACATTCCGATAACCTGGAAGAAAATAACAGGAGGTTTACCTAAAATGAGAAGACATGCGGATGATCGCGCTCCAAACATGGAGGAGATAAGAAAGATACTAGAATATCCCGACAGACGGATTAAGGCAATCGTTTATACTATGGCATCTTCAGAAATGAGACTTGGCGCATGGGATTACTTACGTTGGAAACATATTGTTCCCCTGATCAATACTGGAGATATCGTTGCTGCCAAGGTAACTGTTTATTCGGGAGACGATGAAGAGTACATTTCTTTCATAACTCCAGAGGCGTATTATGAACTTGAAAAGTGGATGACCTTTAGAAAAGATAGCGGCGAGGTAATTAATGAAAACAGTTGTATAATGAGACAATTGTGGGACACAAAAAAATGATACTATCATCACGGAACAGTTAAAGATCCAGTCACACTAAAATCGTCCGGAATAAAAAGGCTTATGGAGGATGCTCTATGGACTCGAGGTGTTAGAAAAAAGGAAAATCTGAAAATAAACAGATATGAATTTCAAACAGATCATGGACTACGAAAATGGTTCAAAAAAAGATGTGAATTATCGGGTATCAAAAGTATTAACATTGAGAAATTGATGGGACATTCAATTGGGATATCTGATTCATATTATAAGATAACCGAAGATGCGAAGATGAACTTCTAAACGACTATTTGAAAGCCGTAGAATACTTGACAATAAGCAAGGAAGAGGAACTTAAGAAAGAAGTCGATCAACTAGTCACTAACTATAGAAACAAAGAAAATGAAATTAAGTCTCGGCTATTCAACAAGGAACAAGATAATTCTTTGCTCACAGAAACAAACAATTCAAATACAGATGCAATTGCTGCATTATGGGAAAAAGTAATGGATTTAACTGAAGAAATTAATGAATTAAAGGCTAGATTACGCCGTCCGGAGAAAAGACAATGAGGGGATTAAAGAAAATGGACACTCCAATTTTGAAGGGTTATCAACTATTTCACAATTACATAAGAGAACACGAAGCCCTAGACGGAAAAACTCCAGCGGAAAAATGTGGTATCAAAAAGCTGGTTTTCATTATCAGCAGGTGAACATAAGGATCTTGTAACACAAATGAGAATGGCTAAATTTAAGGATAATGGTAATTTGGATAAAGGGGAGACATCAAACAACACATACGACGTATTTGATTCAGCAAGACTTGCGCTAAAAATGTTTGAAATGAACCAATTCACGTTCCCAAACAAGAGTATGAATTAATATAGCCATTTATTCTATCATTGCCCATTCCTCTATCAAGATGCAATTTTAAATTATTCTCTATAATTCAGTCTTAAATCGATGTTCGTATTGTTAATACAAATAGTCATTTGTACCACATAATTTATTTATCATATAATCATCAAATCTCACGAATATAATGAAAATTAATACAAATGTTCTGATTCTTATGATTTCTATATATCTGACATTGGTATTAATAATAGGAGCCAACGTCAGCGGCATCACCTATGCTCAGACTAATTCCGCGTCTAACAATGGATCGACCTCGTCATCTGATTCAATACCTACTGCACAATCTATCTATGATACTGGGGTAATGTCGTTACCAATATCAGTAAGAGCCGCTATTATTTTTATTCCAGATGAAGCTCATCATCCTCCTACAGATGACAAGACAATAAGTCCAAAAAATCCAAACTATCTTCCAAGCACACTTATAGTTCCAGAAGGTACTGAAGTAGCATTTGTACACGACGATCCCAGCCACATACACGTAGGAATAGTCAAGGACAAGAGCGGCAATGTAGCGTGGACCACGATCCCAGTCAAATTCCCAGCCGGCTCTGATTCAAAAGCATTAGATTTATCCGGATCACCCTACACTATTTCAGATAATCAATATTCTCCACCAATGGAGGGGAAAATTGTAGTTACTCCTGAAAAATCAACTGGCGATCTTACAGTAGGGGCATTCTTCTGTCCAACCAAACAACTATCTGATTGCAAGTCGCAATTTTCTACGGCAGGATTCCAAATCCTATCGGAGCATGATTTCGTGACGAAATCTGTTCAAAAAGATATCACCGGACCTAATACCATCTTAATTTATTCTACCCCACTTCAACTAAAAGACGCTATCAGTAGTTTAGCCCCAATAATCAAGTCGTTACCATATAAGTAAGTGGGTCATCTTTAAAAGAAATCATCATAGCATGATGATGAAGGCCAAACAAAATCGATCCATGCTAATCTAACTGTGAATGAACGCAAAGAATTAGATACTATTTTCTTGACGAGAAAAGAATTTAGAATCTATCAAGAACTTGATTTCCCATACCTATAAACCATCCAACAAAATGTTTGTTTTTGTCGCCAATATGAAGATCTATTATCGTTATTCCGTTTTCACCAGTAATGCATTTTATACAATCATTACCCTCCCAAGTATCAGATTCTAGAGGATACATGCTGGAGCCGGTGTCATGTGTTCCTGTACCAAATACACCATACATCAAGCCGTTAATTTTGAACCTCTGATAGTTATGGTTATGGGCTTGTAATACACCATCAATCCCGCCCGCTCTGAATACAGGATCGTAACAATCAAACTGACCATTAGGTGGATGATCACTTTTTACGGTCGCAAATGGTTGATGAACTACTGCGAACTTGTACCATGCGTTGCTTGATTCAATTTGCGATTTCAAGATTTCGAACTGTGGGCTGGAACAATCAAACTTTATGTTTGCATCTATATTGAACAACGCAAGTTTATCCCGAGAAAAATCAAATTGAAGTAGACCGAATGTACGATTGTTATCTAGCCACATCTGCACTTCATTTCCAGAATCGTGATTTCCAACAACGATGTCTGTATTATCTTTCGTAAATCCATGAGATTCAAAATTAGAGAGGACCTCCTTCCCATTCGAATATTCAAAATCACCAGGTATTATCAGTGCCTGGACATTGTAGTGGTTCGCAATCTCCAACTGGGCAGTTAATCCTTCATTAGCATCAATGTCACCAACTACTGCAATTCTTAGGGTTTTTGACTTGTTAAAATCAGCAGCCGGATTCCCTATTGACGATGATTCAACATTACAACTTTCGTTAACTAGTCCATTAGTATCATTGTGCTGTCCATTCGCACACATTGAGGACTTTGAAAGTACTTGTTGTTGATCCACAATTCGGTTGTACCCTAATGAGGTAACCAAATGATATTCTTCCTGGACGCTATCTGATATCGCACTAGTTATTGTAAACGCTGAAGAAACAGGTAAAATCATTAAAGTAACAGAACCAAAATAGAGTACTGAAAAATAAATTATAAACGTTGAAATTGCATTTCTTTTCAAAAGTAAAGTCTATACTTTGTTTTCAATATATAAAGAGTCTAGTACAAGTATCAAATTCAAAATTTAAAAACAACTCATTTAGATATTTGTATTACTAAATATGTGAACATTATTATTAGAAACGCAATTCAATTATATGGTTGTATCACAGACTTTTAATTAAAAGACGATCAACTAATTTTTGAGACTTTGTATATTAATAAGCCACAGTTTCTCTTTTTGGGTCTCTTGGGAATATCACTATTTTTTATGATTCCCCATATTGCAATAAGTTTAGAAATACTTCAAAAGGTCACTGCACAAGATAACGAACTAAAATTTACGTTTGTTAGGAAATGGGGAACCAATGGAACGGGTCCTAATCATTTCGTGAGGCCACATGATGTAGATTCGCATGATAGAGTTTACATTGTCGATGGCGCGAGTAATCCCAGAGTACAAATTTTCGACACTAGTGGTACATTTTTGGGTAAGATTGGAAAGGCCTGCAATATGTCTTCCGGCGAAGGCTGCAAGGATCTAGACGGTCTGGGACCTTTGGAATTAGGGGACGGCCAATTTTCAAAACCAGAACACGTATCTATTGACGCCCAAGGTAACGTATTTGTGGTAGATAGGGGTAACAAGAGGATCCAAGTTTTTGCGCCCTTATTCAATCTTTCGCATAATAAAAATAGTTAGCGTTAGTTCCATCCGGAATCATGTAAAACTTCAAATCAAGTTTTTCTAACCACTGTCATAAAGAATAATGCCAAGATGACCATTCCTGTTAAAGGGATAATGATATCAGTAATGGGATTTTCAAATAAAAACAGATGCTCTACATTTTCATAAATTAAAAAAACGCAAAACAAAGAGAAGGCAACTATAGCATATTTCAATTTATGGAGGCCGCTCTTTCGATAGGCAGAAATCGATAACGCAACCAAGACTACAGAAAATATTGATCCTGCAACATATAACAGCATTTCCACTATATCATTGAATGCTATCTGTTGAATTACAGGGTCGAATATGTGCATTGTCTACCCGATATCGATATTTAAAATAATAACAGGTTTAAGGCTTTTAGTACTGTTATCTAAATAAGACGTAATACGCGTACGCAAACAAGTACAATTAGACGCTTGTATCACTGTCTTTATTTTTACCTAAGGAAAATTAAACTACAATACATCATACATACTTTTAACTATACTTTTATGTGTCCTAAGTATGGTGATAGCAAGTCCATATAACACATTCGCTCAAAAATCTGAAACGCAAAATGTTTTTGGTAAAATCTCTAATCAGACGGAGCCTGATGAGATATTGGAAGATGATTCTAAATTACTTACAAGTAAATATAC
>JAHEZK010000013.1 GCA_023251115.1 Nitrosomicrobium frigidum (SeqCode)
TTTTTATTTTGTCATCATCTGCTTGTGAGCTTAAAGCACCTAACTCATGTCCCAAGCTGTTTATGTCGTCTTTTTGCTTTGTTGTTAAGTTTGGTAATCCTAAAATATGCTTTTGTATTTTTATGAAATCCCGTATCATTGCCCTTGCGTATTCAGAATTTATATCGACCAACATTGGGAACAAACAACTGCTATAGGGCTCTTTATATCCGTTCCTAGAGTAATCTTTCGGCTTGTTGGTATTAAAGGCAGCATTTCATCCAGGAACTAAAGTGTATTCTTAATTCATGGGTCCGGAGGGATATGATTGTATTGTAGCGCAGCAAATTTAATTTTTTTTCTCTATATTGATATTACCGTGTTTCCTCTCTTTATTGTTCCAATATCATTTTAAATACAGCCATATAGTATTTTGAACAGGTACTTGTTAAATAGTGGAAGAGGTAGAATAGGTCTAATGAATTTGCTTTCGTTAGCAGATCTGATGAAAACTTCCGTTATCTTATTTACACTTCTTTTTGTAATATCTCTTATATCAGTTCATACAAATGGAAATAAAATATTTGCAGCAAATGATACATTTAGTGCAGATGGACAGATAGGCTCACTAGTTCTTGGAATGCCGCCTTCTACGAATACTGTCAATATGAGCTCTGTGGATAAATTCGTTTTGTCTGGTTATTGGAAGTTAGTTACTGAAAATGGTAAGATAGCCGATTTTACATCCGAATTTTATACAGGTCATGTAAATGGGGCCAATAATCATACGCATCAGTTAACTAATCTACGTGTTCAAGATGATAAGCCTCTTCAACTAAGTGCTGACGGAAGCATACAGATTTCAGGACTTACTGATGTGAAGACAAACGGGAAGAATGCATGGAATGATGTACCTACTACAATATCAATCTCTAAGGGAAGAACGATTAGTATCGATATAGCTGATAATAAAACGCAAAGGCATTTTATGGATCAACCAATTTATGGAATTGTTAAAGATCTGACTATAATGAATATTGCATCTAATGACACAATGCTTAATTCTAATATGACAAACAAATCGAGTAGCCTTAACACTACAATTCCAGAACGGTTGCCTCCTCAATCTATCAATGGAAGTAATATCCCCAAAATTTGACAAGCTACCTTTAGAGAATAAAACAGCCATTCCGATTCCTAGTTCCAAACAAATGAATTTATCATAATTAAAGTTCTATCTGCGGTCCCAGAACAGAAAATGACAATATAGTAAGATTAATTCGGGCCCGGAGGGATTTGAACCCTCGACCTGACGCTTAGGGGGCGTCCGCGCTATCCATTTTGCGCTCATCTCAAAACATGAAATGACCTGCGCTACGAGCCCTTGCAATTTGAATATGCATGTTAATATAAAGATTCATCCGACAATTAAGATCCATATTATTTTGCATGTAAATTGTAAATTCAAATCTTGTTACTTTACTCAATTTAGATTAAAAGTATACAACTTCTTTTCATAAATAATTCTAAAACCTAACTTTTTGTAGAATTCATCATATTTTTCTTCAGTCAGAGTCTGCATAACCAGCGTATTGTAGTCATTATCCTTTGCTATTTTTATTGCATTTCCTATCAATTGCTTTGCTACTCCTTTTTTCCTAAAATGCTGAATAGTTCCCAAACAGTAAAGACCTATGTTATTATTTTTTTCAAATAATAAGCAACAACCCGCAGGATAGGTTCCCTGATTCAAATTGTAGCGCGCAACAAATAATGTTAATCTTCTGTAGTGTTTAGAAATTATGCTTGTTACTTCGTTTTTGATACCTAATGAATCAAAAGAGTTACAAAAAATATCAATCCACTCTTCTAAATCATGTTTGTCAACTTCTTCAATTTCAATATCTTTGATAGTGTTCATTACATAATTGTCGACATCAAAACCCAGGATTTTCATAGTGCCGAATTTCGGTAAACTCAAATTGAAAGAATTCTTAGTATCACAAATCAAATGTATGTAATAAGTATTAATGTCACTGGTAAGTTTACTCTTTATAGAATTTAGGATTTCAACAACGTTATTACATGGATATCTAATGTTTAATCTATTAAAAAAATAATCATCTCCTAATTTATCGTTTGAAAATAATTCTACGCAATCTATTTTTTGGTATGCTCTACTCCAAAGATAACAAAATGATGACTCATTGTCATTAATATATTCAATATTCAAGTCCAAAAATTTTCATCATCTTACTGGCTTCATTCATCTTATTTGGATCCACTACAGTTTGCAGGAACAACGCGAGTGCATTGGGTGTATCCAAATCATTATCAATATAATTTTTAAATTTTTTAAGTGTATATGTATCCGTTTCTAACTCTTTTGAGTCAGCAACATTATAGTTCTTGGTATCGTAATTCTTATTTTCATGATCTGATGTAGATACTATGTTTCTAATCATGGTGTTTATTCCTTCGAACTTTATTAACTCTGAAATTTTGAAATTTATTATTTTCTTATAATCAAGCGAATAAAAATAGAGTTTCAGAGTATTTGCATCAAATTTTTTCAATAGATCCCTGACATAAATTGCATTACCAGTAGACTTTGACATCTTTGTACTCTCGATGTCTAGAATACCGATATGCATCCAGCACTTTACAGGATTCTTTTTGTGTGAAAGTGCCATAAGTATCGCACGCAGCACTTCGTGGTGTGGGTAGCATAAATCAAGACCCCCGACATGAATATCATAATTACCATTAAAATGAAACATTGCCACAGCTGTATCTTGGGTGTGCCACCAAGGGGTACCGTTTCCAAAGTTCTTATCATTGTATTGGATTCCGTAGTTGTCACTCGTATTCCATAAAAATATATCCGTAACGTTTCGTTTATTAATATCAATATCATATCTTTGATTCCATAGTTCCTTTTTGGATAAATGTGAAAGAGCTCCGTACGATTTAATTTTAGAGGTGTCCAAGTATACGTTACCATTTGAAGAATAAGCTAGTTTCCGCTTGACTAGTTTTCCAATCAAATACTTTGATTCATGTACATAATCGGTAACTCTTGCATAATTCAAGTCACCAATATCAAGTCTATTCAGATCATCAATAAGGTTTTTAAATATAAAATCAGTATTGATGTTATTCTCGTATAACTTTGGATCTATATCAGTAATATTTACTATTACATGGGTGATATAGTTTCGTGATTGTAGTAATCTGCTTATTAGGTTTACCAATACAAAAATTCTTGCATGACCTATATGGCAATTGTCATCAAGAGTAGGACCACATACGAAAATTCTAACAATCTTATTAGTAGGCGCTATCGAAATATTACTTTGAGTTAGTCTATCAAAAATTATCAATCAGCTAAACGTTGAGACAACAAAATATTAATTATTATGCAAAATAGTTAGTATACAATTGCCATTGGCATATCGACAATAACAAGTCATATAAGATTGAGTTTGATGATGGTGAACTAAAGATTTAAAAGAAGAGTTATAACATAGCTGCAAGATTTAGCCTTATTAATACGTCAATGAGTAATACAACAGAACCAACCGCTAAACTGACTATCATGAAAGGAAACCCCACTTTAAGAAATTGATTAAAGGTGATTTTGTGGCCATTTATTTCGGCCAAACCTGTGGCAATAATCCCCGCACTTGAACCAATCATTGTACCGTTTCCTCCCAAACCAACTCCAAGTGACAATGCCCACCATAATGGACTGATATCCATATTTCCAAAGACGGCAGCTAATGATTCGTTATTGTAGATTGTAAATATGAGAGGGATCATTGTAGCAGCAAAGGGAATGTTGTCTATGAATGCACTTGCTATTGCAGATAACCAAATAATCATAAAAAATAATATCCAAGGATTTCCTCCACTAATATGCAGTACGGTGCTTGACAATAGATCTATTACTCCTGCTTTTTCTGCACCGCTAATAATAATGAAAAGGCCTGCGAAAAAGATTAAGGTTGACCAATCCACGGATTTTAAGATGTGCTCAGGTCTCGACTTTGCCAGAACCATCAATATACCTGCACCACTCAGTGCTATGATTGAAGGTTCTATCTTGATACTCCCGTGTATAACGAAAAGAACAATAACTGCAGTTAACACTACTAATGATTTTTTTAAAACTGATCTATCCTTGATGAGGACTTTCTCATCCTGCAACAACAATTCTTCAAAATTGTGGGGCTTTTGCGAAAGTTCTTTTCTAAACAGAAATTTTAGAATAAATAATGATACCAACAGAGAAACACCAATTGTAGGACCCATATTAATAATAAATGAAGTAAAGTCTATATTCGCAGCAGAACCGATTAATATATTGGGTGGATCTCCAATCAGTGTCGCCGTTCCTCCTACATTTGACGCAAGTACTTGAGCAATAATGAATGGAACTGGAGATATCCTGAGTGTCTTAAATACCGAGATAGTAATTGGAACTATCAACAGGATGGTGGTAACGTTATCTATAAACATGGAAATAATTCCAGTAAATATGCAAAACATGACCAACAATTTCCACATATTTCCCTTCGATGCTTTGCTCATCCTTATACCAAGGTACTCGAAAATTCCAGTCTGACCCAATATTGCCACGATCAACATCATTCCTAACAAAAGACCAATTGTATTGAAATCGATGGCGTTGATAGCAAAGTCGAAACTCACAGATGCATCAAATAGCCCGCTCATGATACCCATGAGTATAACAAATGCTGCTCCTACCATCGCTACAGTAGTCCTGTGAACGATTTCAAAAGAGAGTAGAACGTATACTGATAAAAGCACTAATGATGTAAGCCGCAGAGATATTGAAATCTCCATTCCAACTAAATCTGGAATCACTAAAAATAGTACTGTTACAATTGCAAGAACAAAAAGTCCTACTATTTGTTTATTTTTTACTAATAACAGGGTTTGAGATTTCATTTTGAATGTTTATTAGTTAAGCTTGAGTAATAAGATGGCATAAGGTCAGTTTTGTTTTTAGCTGACTCAAAGTATGCCATATGGGTGTATTGGCTAAGTTCAGGATAAAATGCCAGTGGTGGTTGACTTGATATTATAATGGAACCATTGTGTCTATCAGCCTTGCATTTGTAATTTGTCCATCTTTCTCATTTATCAACAGGTCGACTGTATATTGTATACCATCAAGCAAGAAAGTTACTTGAGCGTCCCAGGCCTCTCTATTCTGTTCATTTGGATATGGAAGAAGAGTTCTGACCTTCAAATTCTCAACATTGCTACCATATAGCACCTCTGTTGCTCTTTTCGCTACTGATTCGACTTCTTTTTCATTGCGAACCGGATTCATGAATCAATTTGTATTTACAAAATATATAAGCATTATTATTCCTGTGATTTTCAATGACAGTAAATTAGAACAGGTTGTACAATCGCGCCAATGAAAGCTCTTTTGCGGCTTCGACAGTCGCCAACTTTCCATCTACTTTAACAACATAAGTCTCCGGATCGATTTCTATTTTAGGTATCAAATTATTGTACACCATACTTTTCTTGGATATATTGCGACAGTTTTTCACTGGTAAGAGTTTTTTCTGTAGACCTAATTTCTTTTGAAGACCGTTTCTTATCGCTGCTTTTGAGGTAAATGTTACTGATGTAGAATATCTGGCTTTCCCCTTGGCGCCGAACATAGGCCTGTAGTAGACAGGTTCTGGGGTTGGAATAGATGCATTTGCATCACCCATTAGAGAATATGCAATAAAACCACCTTTAATAATGAGTTTTGGTTTTATCCCAAAAAATTGTGGTGTCCAAATCACTATATCGGCTAATTTCCCAGGCTTCAGTGATCCTACATAGTCAGATATTCCATGTGTTATTGCAGGATTAATGGTGAGTTTTGCTAGATATCTTTTTACGCGTAGGTTATCGTTATTTCCTTTTTCTAGCTTTAGTCTTCCTGACATCTTTTTCATTTTGTCAGCGGTTTGCCACGCCCTTGTTGTCACTTCTCCCACTCTACCCATGGCTTGACTATCAGAAGAATACATGCTTATAGCTCCTATATCGTGTAATACATCTTCTGCAGCTATTGTTTCGGCCCTTATCCTTGATTCAGCAAATGCAACATCTTCTGATATTGATGGATTAAGATGATGACAGACCATCATCATATCAAGATGCTCTTCAAGAGTGTTTACAGTAAATGGTCTTGTTGGATTCGTTGATGAAGGTAGAACATTAATTTCGCCGGCAATTTTTAGTATATCTGGTGCATGTCCTCCGCCAGCTCCCTCTGTATGATATGTATGAATAGTTCTACCCGAAATTGCGTCTATTGTATCATTCACATATCCACATTCATTAAGTGTGTCAGTATGTATTGCTACTTGTGTGTCTGTTTTGTCTGCAACTCTTAGGGCTGCGTCTATCGTGGCTGGAGTAGTACCCCAATCCTCGTGAAGTTTTAGGCCACAAGCCCCTTCACTTATTTGCTCTAATAGCGCCGGTTCTAATGAATCATTTCCTTTTGCCAATAATCCAAAATTTAATGGATATTCATCCAACGACTCTAGCATTCTATGAATATTCCAGGGTCCTGGACTGCAAGTTGTGGCTTTAGTACCTTCAGAAGGACCGGTGCCACCGCCTATCATGGTAGTAGTACCACTACATATTGCTTCAACTATTTGCTGGGGTGAAATAAAATGTATATGAGTATCAATCGTTCCTGGGGTACAGATGGCGTGCTCTCCTGAAATAACTTCTGTATTTGCAGATACAATGAGATTATCATGCACGCCATCCATCACATTTGGATTTCCAGCCTTACCTATGGCCAAAACCAATCCATCTTTGATGCCTATGTCTGTTTTGATAATACCAATCAAAGGATCGATAAGTATGGTATTAGTTATCACAAGATCTAGTGAAGATTTGCTCGTTACTCCACTAGCCTGTCCCATTCCGTCTCGAATACTTTTGCCCCCTCCAAAAACTAGTTCATCTCCGTATACTAATAGATCTTTTTCGATCTCTATTATAAGATCAGTATCTCCTAGTCTAATTCTGTCGCCCTTTGTGGGTCCATAAAGCTCCACATATTGTTTCCTAGGAATCTTTAGAACCATGGCTATTTTTCCTCCTTAAACCCTTTTTTCTTAATCTTCAAAAGAGAGATTTCTTTTTGTTTTTTTGTTAGTTTACCATTAACAAGACTATTAAAACCAAAAACGGTTTTTTTACCTCCAAATTCTGTTACTTCTACTATTCTCGAATCTCCAGGTTCGAACCTTAGTGATGTTCCCGATGGAATATTTAAATGAAATCCAAATGCCCTGCTTCTTTGAAATGATAATGCTTTATTAGTTTCAAAGAAATGTGTATGCGAGCCTACCTGAATCGGTCTGTCTCCTGTGTTTGTAACCTTAATTTTGATTGTTTTTCTCCCTACATTAGCCAATATTGGTTCCTTGGACAAAAAATATTCACCAGGAATCATTTCTCACCACACCTCATACAATAGGATTATGAACGGTCACCAGTTTAGTACCATCGTCAAACGTGGCCTCCACTTGGACGCTCTGTACTAGATCTGGAACTCCGGGCAATACGTCGTCTTTATTCAACACATATCTCCCTGAACTCATGAGTTCAGAAACCGATTTTCCATCTCGCGCTCCTTCTAAAATGTGATCTGCTATTAGAGCCACCGATTCAGGATAATTGAGTCTTAAACCCCTTGTTTTTCTTTTTCGCGCGACCTCTGCACTCATAGAAATATATAATTTATCAATTTCTCTGGGTGATAGAAACATCTAAGATCAAATTTTATTGTAAAGTCAGATATTTATAATTGATCTCAAATTATCAATTAAAGATAAGTTTTCCATGAATTATAAAAATATGCAGTTATTTGGTAATGGTCTTAGAAGAACTTATGGAACTGAAGCAAGGAGATACAATCTTTTAGCTGCAAGATTGATTGCTGACCTTGTTAAAGGCTTTCTGGGTCCCAGAGGACTAGAAAAAATGTTTATTGACATTCTTGGTGAGATGACTGTTACTAAGGATGGTGCAACATTTCTAAGAAAGATTGACGTTGAGCATCCTGCCGCTAAGGTTATTATTGAAGCTTCCAATGCGGTGGATAATGCCGTAGGTGATGGTACAACATCAGTCGTTGTACTTGCAGGAGCCCTAGTTGAAAAAGCAGAAGAGCTATTAGAAATGGGTATATCACCAAGCAGAATTTCAGATGGTTATCATAATGCACTGCACATGGCACTTGAAATTGTCAAGAAAGTTTCCATTGAAGCATCTAATCATGATAAAAAGATAATGAGATATCTAGTCGAGACTTGTTTGAGATCAAAGGCTGTATCTCACTTTACAGAAGAAATATTGATTCCCAGTCTTGTTGTCGACGGAGTTTGTGACATCGCCGATTTTTCAAGATGCCACCTTGATGTGGATGATATTAAGATCGAAGAAAAAATAGGGAATAGTTCTGATACCGAGCTTGTTCATGGAACTGTAATAGACAAAACAATAGATGATTCGTCAATGCCCCGAATGATCGAAAACGCAAAGATTTTGCTTCTTGACAGCGACATTCAGGATGAACGCACAAAGACTGACGCCGAAATTAGAATTTCAGATCCTAGCCAGATGACCTCATTTATAAAGAAAAAAAGCAGCAACTTACTTCAAAAGATTCAATGTGTAATTGAATCTGGTGCAAATGTTGTTTTTTCGCGAGGTGGTATCGATTCCCTTGCACTAAATCATTTTGCCAAGAACAAGATGTTAACTGTTAGAAGAATTAAAGAAAATGATTTATTATGGCTGGCAAAGGCAACCGGAGCCAAAGTTGTAAGAGATCTTGAGAGCATAAATGACAATGATCTGGGGTATGCTGCAAAGGTGTATGAAAAAACAGTTGGTGACGACAAAATGGTTTTCGTTAATGGTTGCAGAAATCCAAAGTCAATAACATTTCTTTTGCGTGCTAATTCAAAAAAAATTCTTGATGAATTTCATCGTACAATACTAGATTCTATTTATGTTTTGAGAAATTTTATTACGGAACCAAAAATTGTTCCTGGAGGAGGTGCCATAGAAGCATTTATTGCCACGCTAATAAAAGAAAGGTCATATCGATTACCTGGAAAGGAACAGATTGTGGTCCAAAAGTTTTCTGAAGCCCTCGAAGAGATCCCCCTGACAATCGCCAGAAATGCGGGATTGAACACTATTGATATAAGGGCACAACTCAGACAAAGATTTTACTCTCAATCACAATCAAAGGATAAGAAAAAAAGCAGGAAAGACATTTTCAATAATGATCGTGAATGGTATGGAATAAACGCATTGGAAAGAAAAATAGACAACATGATGGAATTGCATGTTATAGAACCTTTAATGGTAAAGGAACAGATTCTTATAACTGCAATAGAAGTCATTATTTTGCTTATGAGAGTCGATGACGTACTAATGAAAAAACCAGTTGAAATGCACGGACACAGTCATACGCATATGGATGGCACTACACATTCACATAAAGGCGGAAGTAAACCTCATGATCATTTTGATAAACTAGGAAAACAGCAAAGACCAATGCATCATTATTACTAAACCATATCGGTGCAGATTTGTAACCTTATGTAGCCTTCTTATTAGTATGAGAGGTTTATACTATCACTTTATTTGTGCTAAGATTATTTATATGGTTACCTATCAGTGGTATTTCTTATTCATCACGTTGTGTCTTTCAAGGAGCTAGAATGTAGCCTGAAGTCGAAATAGGTTCTTTTATTGTGATTTTTAGCCGTTGTGAATTTGGCATTAGTACGTTGAAACTAATCTTTCGGAGGCTCTCTGGAACTCCAATCATTACCTGATCTGATGTTAGAAGCATTGAAGCATTTGTTATCATTTCGTTTGCTTTCCTGTGCAAACGCAAATCTTTGATTATGTAATTGAGATAAATGTACAATGCTTCATTGAGGTTTATCTTCATCTCTTTTGATAATTTATCATTTATAGATTTTATCAATTTTGACAGGATGATGTAGTCAGCCTTATAGTGAAACCGAAAAATTCTTGTGAAAGGCACCGTATCAGGTTCACCCTGCACAGTAACTGCGACGTCTATCAGAGTAGTAACCTATCCATGACTTATTTTTTGGCATCTTTTCCATAGTCTAGTGGAGACCTTTTTGGAACTTTGGCCTTTGGTCCGTTACCAAAGTCATATGTGTTACCCAGTCCTCTATAGAATTTCGGTCGCACAGGATTTCCTTCGGCCTTGCCCTTTTTAGTTAATGATAATCCGGCCAATAGTTCTACTATTAGTCTGTTTGCTAAACCCGAGGTAATACCGCCATTATACGAATTACCATCACTTACGTCATAATTGGGAGCAACTTCAACTAAATCAAACGCAAATCTGTCTGGATCAAACGATGTTGAAAGAAGCCTCATCAGTCTCATACCTTCCCTTGATGTTAAACCGTTTGGTTCAGGCTCACCTGTACCAGGGGCAAACGCAGGATCAAATGTATCGATATCCCAGCTTATATAGACTGCATCGACGTTATCGTTAGCTCTATCGGCCGCCTCTTTTGCTATCTTGTCTATCCCAAGCTCTTCAACATCCAGCATTGTGAACCATTGGAAATCCTGATCTGCCATCCATTTATACAAATCAGGTCCCGGCCAATAGCCACGTGGTCCTATTAGAGTATAGTTCTTTCCTTTAAGACATCCAAGCTCCATTATTCGTCTTATATGAGCACCATGATCGTACTTGAAACCAGTCAACCCTTGTGGAGCACAATCGGCATGCGTATCAATATGGATCATTCCAATATTTTTATACTTCTTGGCAAAAGCACGAACGTTAGCAAAGGTTATCGAATGATCCCCGCCAAGCATAACTGGAATGCCATCTATGTCTAGAACTTCTTTCACCTTATCTGTCATTCTCCTATGAGACTCAACCACGTCACCAGGAGATACATTTACGTCCCCATAGTCAATAGTTCTAAAAACACCAAATGGATCTACCCCCGTTTCAATATTGAAGTGTTCATAAGGCGGAGATGGGACTGTTGAAGCAGCCCTTATAGCACGAGGACCGTACCTTGCCCCAGGGCGGATAGTGGTACCAAAGTCAAAAGGTTCTCCAATTATGGCAACATCAGGCTTGACACTTTTTAGCTCTTCGTGACTTCTTATCCAAGGTAGCTTCAAGAACGTAGGAATTCCAACAAAAATAGGTTCATCATTACCCTTGTAGGAATTACCATAAAACTCCATTCCCATGCTTAATCCATTGTTCTATGGTAGCGTATTTTTTAAATATTGCTGAAGCAATTTGGGAGATTAGCGGGCAAATACATACAATTCATTTTGGGTATTAACTTGTAGATATAAGATCAAGACTATCACATAGTTGAATAATTCTCAGCTAATTTTCTTATTTTCATTAAATATTTATATACATATTGAACTTACACTGATGGATGGTATCACTTGACTGGTATGGAGTCGGTGTTATTGCATTCTTGGCTGCATCCTTAATTGTCGGAACATTAACCTCAAGATTAGTAAAAAAGAGCAGTAAAAGGTATATGGTCGCAGGTAAGAGTCTTCCGCTTTTTTTTGTAGGTACTATGCTTGCTGCTCAATCAATCGATGGAAATTCCTCTCTTGGGAATGTTTCTCTGGTTTATCAATTCGGTTTTTGGGCCGGAGCTGTTATCCCTATTGGACTTGCCGTATGTTTAATCCTTACCGGAGCATTTTATGGTAAAAAATTGAACAAGATGACAATGCTTACTCTTCCGGACTTTTACTATAGACGATTTGGAGCAGGAGCAGAAGGAATATCTGGTGTACTTATGATGATTAGCTTTATAGTTCTCGTGGCTGGTAACTTCGCAGCCAGTGGTTTTATCCTTACTACCGTGTTACACATTGATTTCTTCTGGGCAATGCTAATAGCAGCTCTAGTTGTACTTGTTTACACCTTTGCTGGTGGACTCTTTTCTTCGGCATATACAGACATCTTCCAAATTTACTTGGCTATAGCTGCATTTTGGGCTGCTTTCATATTTTTTGCTGGAGGCTTTGCGGGAATCGATTTTGGTACTATATTAGGTAATGCCCCACCCTCATATCTTGACCTTTCAGGACTAACAGATATGGGAAATGGAGCACTTGTTAATTGGGCAGGAATCATGGCATTGGGTCTAGGTGATATAGTCGCCCTAGATTTTATGGAAAGGGTTTTTGCAGCGAAAGATGGCAAGACAGCACGAAGGGGAGCATTCATGGGTGGAGGATTGACTCTACTAACAATAATTCCTACCAGCATGATGGGCATTGTTGCGTTATACTTCCTGCCAAGTCTAGCAGATCCGTTTACAGCGTATCCTGAACTAGCCATAAATCACGTACCATTTGCAATTGGAATTGCCTTACTGATGGGAGTCTTAGGAGCGTCAATGTCAACTGCAAATGGAGGATTACTTGCAATATCAAGTGTCATGTCAAGAAACATCATTCAGCGGGACATACTGAAAAAATGGTTCAAGAGACCAGGTATGGGAGATAGAAAGCTACTGAGAACAACTAGAATATTTACTATTCCAATGATGGCTGCCGCATTTATTCTGGGTTATTTATTGCCCCAACCAGGTGTCTATCTCATCTTGGCTTTTGATATCGTTTTTGCAGGCGCATGGGCTCCTCTCACATTAGGTCTATTTTGGAGAAAAGCAAATCTTCCAGCCGCAATTACATCCTTAATTTTAGGAACTTCCCTTAGATTGTTGTTCTTCTTCATTATTCCGCTAGAACTTGCCGGACTTGATACAATGATACCGCCAGTAGTATCCTTTGTTGCATTTGTAATAGTGGCTCTTGCAACACAGAAGAAATACCCGGGAACAGAAAGACATGGAGTTATCGAGTATGTACCACCCGAAGAAGACACAATAGTCGGAGATGATCTTAAAGGCTATACAAGTCCAAGTGGATTGAAATTTTCATGACAAAATCAGGGCCGTTAGCTTTGCCGTATTGCACCCTGGTAAATTGTTTAGTTGAGCAAGTCATGAATAATTGATTAATTTTTAGAGGTCGTCTAATGTATGTTGTTACCTAATAGAAGACGGGTTGAAAATATTGAGGACGTCAAGGAGCAAATTGGTAAGATTATTTCAAATAATGCGAGAAAAATTGAATCAAATCTAAAAGTTACGGTAACAGAAATCCAAAGTCTCGTCTCTGAAATTTCAGAATTCAATGATAATTGGACCAATCATCCCAGTATCCACCGGCTTGCGTGGATAAATAATCCCAAGGAAGACACCGTCAAAAAAATCACTTTTGAAGAAAATATTGTATTACCAGACGTCAGCCATGATTTAGAACTTATCATCAAAATGTTAAATCATATGCGGGAAAGTAAGAATCTAAAGGCGACCAAAATGCCTTTGTTTATTCATCCTGATGAACTTTCGATTACATATAAAGAGGGTAAATTTCCCTATCAAAGGATAACTATTACTTCTCAAATCGCCATAGTATTTCAGAAGGGCAGAATAAAATATGTCGGAGTGGTTATTGATAGAAATTACGTCTTGCTCCAAAGTAAATTAATAGAATTATTCACATGATATCAACACATACGTATGAATAAATTTTATTTTACAAAAGTGGCCTCTTATCAGATCAGATCTACACTTAAATCTTGATTCAAAACTTGGGCAATAGAAGTCAGTATTAAGGCCAAGATTAAAATTTAAAGTCTTCAGTTTATTAGAATACAATGTCTTCAACTGTATTCCTCTCAAAAAAATTATCACAAGAACTATTAAATCTGGATATTGATGAAGGAGTACGAATAGAATCAAATAAGAATATAAAGTGTAAAATGTACATAAATAAGAGAACGTCAGGTTATTTCGTTCTTGAAATCGAAGATACGAATTCAACCAATATTAAAGAATTCAGATTCTATAGAGATATCAAACCTATTCATAGGCTTATAGACAAGATTTTTGGAAAACAATATTCCATTACCATTTATTGATTCTAACATTTATTATTTTTTTTCAATTTGTTGCGATGGTCCGTAAAGGTATCAGAAAAAGAATTTGATTATAAGCGAATCAACATGTTACTGTAGAAGTGAACAGACTAATTGTAATCAGGAGAGTATATACAGTTCTTTCCGACCTTCCAACGAACGATTGATATCCTGGTTCTTGCACAACTAAATTTCATTAGCAGTATTTGCAACTACAAATTGAGCAACGGGAATTGAGAGTCGATTTATTGTTCTTGGTGTTTTAATAGACCTCATAAAGCTAACATATCATCTAGATATTTGCACTTCTATAGTTGAAACGTTTCGCGCTCTTCCATCTTCAGATTGAAGTGTCTGCGTTCCTATTTTTACGTGTCCAATTTTGTATCCCATATTATCCATACGCTTCACTATAATTTGGGCAACATCAACCGCGCGCGTTATGCTTTTTCCCCTGGCCTTAACAAGTACGGTAGGCTCATTTGCTAACTGTACCAGTGTTGCAGTCACATAAGTCATCAAAGGCTTCTTTCCTATCAAAACTTCATTATTCGCCCGCCTCGTGCCAGCACTTGAAGTCATTTGTAAGTGAAGATCCAAATCCTAAATATATTAGTTGTTGATAGCTTCATATTCTCATTCTTTAGAATGCTTTAGAAGTATGTCTTCCAAATTATTCGGGTTCTTGGCGATTTCTTGGACTACCGTTTGATCATCTACCTCATAACAATGCGTCAGATTTTCTTCATCTTTGTAAAAAATATAGACTTTATTGTCGTAAATACAGTAATACATTTTGTCGACGATCATTTTTTCGGGGTCGATTTTTATTCCGTCCTTTTCAACAATAACAGGGTATTCCAACATTTTTTATGATATATTTCATAAAATAAATTCTATACGGATTGTGCAGCCCAAACGTTCAATCTTTGGCGAACTAACCACTAACTACATCTAAGTGCAGAGTTCATAATGCAGCTTTTCCTAAAACGATAAGATCCGAAATCCATTGGATCGACTCGGTAATGTCCAATTCAGTTATTTTGATAAATCGTGCTTTAATGGGACCTTCCTTTAGATCATAAATTTCAGAAGGTGAGTTGGTACCCGTTGATGAGTAATACTCTGTTGTCGTGTATTTTTTTCCATCATTTGAAAATTCAAGCGTGAAGAATTTAATTTCGTTATTTACGTTTGCGAAACTTACCTTAAGAGCACATATATTTTGTTCTTGGCCCAGGTCCAAAGTTGCCCACCTTGGTTTGGCATCCGAATTAGTAGAGTTCATGTCTGAATTACTGTCATTTTTATTAGTATCGGTTTGTACATCTACTATGGGGATTTCATTATACTCACAGGTATTTGTCGATTCTTGGTCGAAATTTAAGGAATCTAGGCTTGTACTTTGTTCACTGTCCATATCGAACATTTCATTATATTGATTTACTACATGTTCCTCTGCTGGAGATGTTTTGCCAAATTCAGAGAAATCGGGATTATATGATTGGGTAGCCGGATATGAATTATCATTACTGTTCATCATATCATTATTGTCAGAAACTAGGTTGGAATCTAAACTGACTTCTTTTACCTCAGGTTTCATTACTTCAATCAAGCATGTATACGTCACATATTTCCCGTCAGGGTATATTACCCTAAGCTCCAAGGTATTTGGTCCATACACATCTGTAAAACTGAATTGATTCTTCCCTACTCTGTGAAGAGGAGTCATTTCTGTTGTATCTGCATCATAGTCAACAAAGAACGCATTCATTTCTCGGGGTTTTGTTAAAAAGCTAAACGAAATATTGTCATCTGGTGATATTTGGGCTACTGGTTGGAAATCATCGGCTAATTGTGGGAAGTTAAGTCTCTTTAAATCTTCATTTTCCACAACAATGAATGGTAACATTTCATATGATTTGCTATTGTAAATCATCTTGGCTATCGGGACGCTATTCTCTTGTATCTTGCTGTTATTGACATCTGCATCGGCTCCTGCTTTCTTCTCAACGGTATCTGCTTTCTTCTCATCGGCAGATAATTTCTTGGTATCTGTAGCAAATTCGCTTTTTTCGTCAGGCTCGGCGTGAGCTGATAAAAATAATGTGCTTTGCAAGGGAGATGCCACTATCAATAGTAAAAGTGATGAGAATAAAAGGCATTTTCTATTTTGGTATAACGAGTTTATCAAAATTAAATCCAAGACTAACTGGTAATCTTTTATATTTACGTAATGTCGAAAAAATTACTTAGATCAACAACAAGAAAATAAATTCATCGACTATAAGAAAATACTATAAAATACATGAAATTCTTGCTGCCCTTTCATTTTAATACAAACACGCAAGCTGGAATAATTTTTATCCCAAGAATCATTTAAACAAGTAATATTGAATGATAATATTTCTTTAAATGAGATAGGAAAGAAAATAATATTTCATATAGATTTTGATTATTTCTATGCGCAATGTGAAGAGATAAGAAAACCAGAATTAAGAGATATTCCTAGTGTTGTTTGTGTTTATTCCGGACGAGAGCACGATTCTGGAGTAGTCAGTACATGCAATTATGAAGCACGAAAATATGGCGTTAAGGCGGCAATGCCAATTAGGGCGGCAAAATCAAAATTGAAAGACGTAAGAGCAGTATTCCTGCCTACTGATATACCGTATTATCAGGAAATATCCAGAAACGCTATGAAGATTATCCAAAATTATGGAGATTTGTTCGAACAGGTTAGTGTTGATGAATGTTATGTGGATTTTACAAAGATAACCAACTCAGATTTTGATGATGCAAAGATTTTTGCTACTTCGCTGCAAAAGAATATCAAAGAGCAAATTAATTTGACATGTTCCATTGGAGTCGGACCTAATAAGTTGATATCAAAAATAGCATCAGGTGTTAACAAGCCCAATGGAATAACAGTGGTCAATCAGGACGATGCCAAAAATTTTATCTCAAACTGCAAGATTGAAGATATTCCTGGAGTAGGTCCAAAAACAGCATTGAAGTTGAATTCTCTTGGGATCAAGTCTATTTCCGATATATCAAAGAAAAATATTTTTGAGTTGAGAGACGCATTGGGGTACAAGACTGCTACGTTTTTGGCAAATGCATCAAATGCAATTGATTATTCTCAGATAAAGATTCGTGGAACATCAAAGCAAATCGGTAAGATTGTTACCTTAAAGAAGGACAAACCTGAATTTGAACAGATTAAAATGATAGCTGCCACTCTTTGTGCATCTGTATTTGAGAATCTAAAGAATAAGAGACAGGCTTTCAGGGTACTTACTGTAATATTAATTTTAGAAAATCTCCAACACGTATCAATTTCAAAAAGCCTAAAGTTATACTCCGCATCATTAGAGGAATTAAACAAGAATTCGTTGTTAATCATAAACGAGATGATTACCAACAATTCCATATCTCTAGATAATATTAGAAGGATGGGTGTGGTAGTTTCCGATCTTAAGGATATATCAGGACAGGACTCGTTATTGAATTACTTTGAAAATTAATTACTCACTCAAATTAAAACGAGTTTGAAACTAGTGAAAATAAATTTTGTAGTTTTGCCTTAATGAATCAAGAGTAGTGAGGATAGCATAAAACATTGTAATGTTTTTTCTGTAGGTAGTCATGTTTGTTGAGTCATAACAATGCTAAAGTCAACTCAGGAGGGTAACAATTTCAAGGACTCCTCGGTTAGAGTTTGCAGTATTTTGTCTGACATTGGTTTAACTATTTTTGCATTAACGAAATTTGGTTTTCCACCACCTAGTCCTATTTCTTGATACTTTCTGAGATTTTGAAAAATTTTAACACAATCCAAGTCAACGTCGGCACTCCTTGCAAATATGAGATTTGCCGTATCTCCATCATCCATATTAATTAATATAATGATAGTTCTTGGTTCCAGTATCTTTTCTCCAGCAAAATTTTGAATGATTCGCCAATTTGCATTGTCCAAGATTGATGATATTACAGTTACATTATTTTTTTCAAAATGCTGGATTGGTATCTCACTTAGCATTTTATTTGTTATTTTTTTTAACTGCTCGTAATACTGTTCTCTTTCGTTGTTATGTCTTCTAATAGTTGCCACTACGGTATTGTAATTTGCGTCTATCTGGTCACAAATCATATTAATTTTTTCTATTGCGTTGACTGCTTCATCCATCGCATTTTTACCTACCATAAACTTGATTTCAAAATCAGAACCATTCTTTGACAAACTAGTTACCAAGAAAAATATACATTCGGATAAATTATTAACATGTTCCATAGAACATGCAGCAACATCGTGGTTTTCTATTTCGACCACTGTAATCTTGTCAGCATCAGCCAATCTTGCCTCATTGGCCCTCAAATTCGGTAACTTCATCTTGGCTTCATTCAATGAGGGAAATGAATGATGCAATATTTTTCGCCCCTCTAAAATTAACCGATTCACCTCCTTCTGTGCCATAGATATCTTTTCAAAATCTAGCTGTATTTCTGATGCATTGATAAAAGCTACATTATACGAATCCTTATGCTCTACTTTTCTTACGCTTAATGACTTGTTCAATATTTTCTGAAGCGATCCTATGAACGCATGTTCTGCAGTATGTGCGGCTTTGGTGTTCATACTCATCAATTCAGACTATTGATGTACATCAGCATTAGGGCATTAATTATTGATGAGGCTGCAGGACTTCCCCCTTTTCTCCCTATATTTGTTATAAACTCCACATTGGCCTTCGATAGTTCCAGTTTTGATTCTGAAGCAGAGACAAATCCTACGGGTATTCCTATCACAAGTGAGGGTCTTACTGCATCTTCGTTTACCATTTTGATTACTTCGTATAGCGCTGTTGGAGCATTTCCTATCACAACTATCCCACCATCAATTTCTTTTGATGAATATCTCATTGCAACTGTGGATCTAGTCTTATTCTGATTTTTTGATATTTCAACTACATCCTTGTTTGAAATGTTACATATCAAATTGGTCCCAATTCTTGCTATAGATTTTTTGTTTATTCCTGACAAAACCATATCAACATCAACAACAATATGATGTCTTTGTTTGAACGCACCAAAAGCGTTTTCAATTGCATTGGTTGAAAAGATAATTCCATTTTTATCAGGTTTAGCAAAATCAAAATCAGCAGTAGCATGAATAACCCTCCTAACAATATTCCATTGTGCCTTAGTGTAACCATGAATTCCTATCTCAGATTCAATGATTTTCATACTATCTTCTTCGATACCAAGGGCAGCTTCTGACATGTCTCTAGATTTTGCCCTGTATGTTCTCTTTAATTCGTCATTACCTTCAGCCAACTTTTCCCTCGGCCTCCCTTGTCCTTTCAAGGACCATATTTACTAGTTTTGGATCTACTCCAAAATGTTCCGTAATATACACGGGAATTTTTTTTGGGTTACAATTTTCTAGAGCTGAATTGATATCTTTCACAACATCATTTTTTATGTGAGCTCCTTTGTGTAGGAAATAGGGAACTATAATTATTACATTTGGATTACTGGAGATTACTCCTTCTATCCCCTTTGCTATCCGTGGTTCATCCAATTCCAGAAAACAAAAAGTAACGCTTCTAAAATTTGGTCTCAGTTCATTAACCGTGTGTATAAATGCAGTCCTAGCAGTTTTGTCACTACTTCCATGACCGATAACAAGTATGTCGCACTTGTCATCTTCAAGTACTATTCCGTTTTTTACTCTAGCATTACTTATTCTATCTCTTATGATTGAAATAAGTAGGTCATGATAGCTCAGGGGTTTTGCAATTACTACTTTTATTCCCTTATCGTAACATATTTTGGCTGTCTTTTTTACAGAATCTTTCAATTTCATGCCAGGGTATAGGAAGTACGGCATGACTGTTATCGAATCTACATTCTTAGAGACACATCTGCTGATACCCTCTTCAATGTAAGGCGGTATGACTTCAAGGAAGCAATGATCGACAAGGACATATCTGCTTTGTTCCTTAATCATATTACACAATTGAACTAACTCTTCTTTGGCCTCTGGTTCCCTGCTTCCCCTATCAATTAGTAATAGAGCCCTATTCATACTAAGCACCCACCTTATTGTAATGTATCCGGGAAACTGCAACTGTGAGATTGGGCGCGAATTTTTGTTTACTGACTATAAGCTCACCGCCTGAACTGAGTATTGAGGATGCTTCCGAAACACTCGAAGTACCCTCATATTTTTTTACTAGTTCAGATGGATTTGGAACCGTCACATTACTCAATTTATCTTTATCAAAAAACTCAAGAGGAATTCCATGTTTATCCGAAAATGCTCCCAAGGAAATAGGAGACTTGCCTCTATTTATGGTCGAGAGATTTCTAATGCTAAGAAAAGACAATCCATTTTCCTCCAACACTTTCATGATTCCTTCTTCTATATCTGCCTGGGTAGTGTCCCAGTGAAAACCTATTCCTATAACAAGGCTTTTTGGTCTATAGATTACAGATTTTCTGACTAGTATTGGATCTGCTATGATTCTATCAGAAATGATTAACCCTGCTTTGAAATCATCTGATCTTAATTCATCAATATTTTGAACTACTGTTACGTTTTTTGGTAATTCTTTATCCCACCATTTGGATTCACCAGCATCCTGGTATACGCCTATTTTTTCTTCGTTTACCATAAAAGCACTTACCTTAGTAACGTTTTCAAAATTTTCAATACGCCATTGAAAATTATTCCCCAAGAGATCTACTGCTATCGTTTCATTGACATCGGCAGCAGTGGTTATAACAGCTGTTGAATTAAGGATATCTGCAATTGATTTGGACAATGCGTTGGCACCGCCCAAGTGACCTGATAATGCACTTATGACAAAGTTAGCTTTGTCATCGATTACTATAACCGCTGGGTCTGTCTTCTTATCCACCAAAAGATTTGATATCAAACGAATAACAGCTCCTAATGAAAAAATACATATGATGCTATCATATTCTTTGAAAATCTCTTCAACCATGTTTTTTGTATTTTTCTCAAACCAGATAATCCCATCAGAAGAATCTTTATGTTTAGATTGAGAATAAATAGAAGCTGAAGGAATTTTCTCCTTTATTCTTTTTGCTATATTGATTCCATTTTTAGTAATACAAATAATAGCAACCTTGCTGCTCATGCATTAGAATATAAAATTTCTTCAAATAATATACTTTATGTTATTTTTAGCCATCGTGAAACATAAATATTCAAATATTCAAACGACAGTAGTGTTGTTGGATTCAAATGACATTAACCTTCTTTTGTAAAAGGAATCGTCACACTGAATGTCCTGGTGAATGGCCTATGGGCGATGCGTGTGGGTCGGATCACGATTGCTCCTTTGATGTAAAAATGTCAAAATGTGAATGCTCATGTCATGTTTGATGTTGACTGTCTCTGCAAATCTAGCTTTATTTTGAAATTTTGATAAAAATGATTGGTTCGGGGTCAGAAAATTATGGTTTTTCAATCACTTGTATTTCAAACAGCCACCACATCATCATACCCCGTCAGTAGTTTATTATTTATTGATTTCATTAATTCTTTAGCTTTTCGCCTTATTGAATCATTGACTCGTACTAGAACCAGCCCCTCCAATGGTTGACCATAACACACTAGTGAATTATGGGGTGCAAAGTAGCAAGTAGGAAGTGTCAAGAGATCTTCTTCGCCAATAACTTGCAAGATAAAATTCTTTTGACCTGACAGAGCAAATTTGATTTTAGTTATCGCTTCTTTTGTAATGGTTCCTGCTGGATTATTACATGAAATTTTTGTTACATCTTTATCTTTTTGATTTAGCATTCTATCGGTTAATGTGGATCTTTTTTCTTGCCTTCTCTCAACTCCATCAATTATTGCTAGGTCAGGATAAATATCAAATGAAATTAGTCTATCAGTAGAGCGGTCTCCTACAGTTATTATTTTGGAGTTACTATTCGCAATTTCTTTTCGTATTTTCTTTTCTGTTATATCACTGTCTAAAATTAGCTTTCCTAATGGCTTTTTTAATACTTGAAGAATATCAGGTGGTATTGACACTTTTGGGTTCTTTTGATTGTTCACTTTCAGTCTTCTCTTGGTCCTGTAATTCAGAGGCAATGATACTAATTCTACCAGCCACAGTGCGGGCAATTTTGTCAAATAAGACTGCCGGGTTATTATTTGGCTCTGAAATTGATACCGGGTTACCACTGTCACTTGCTGACATTATCTGTTGATGCAGAGGTATTTCTCCAATAAAGGGAACATTAAACTGATCACTAACTTTCTGACCGCCTCCAGTACCGAAAATACTAATCTTATTATTACAATGTTGACATTCCAAATAACTCATATTTTCTATGACTCCTATAATAGGTACGTTCAGTTTGTTGAACATGCCTACTGCTTTTACTGCAACATTCATAGCCACATCTTGAGGAGTGGTTACTATAATTATTCCAGTTATAGGAATTGTTTGCGCTAATGTCAAAGGTGCATCTCCAGTTCCCGGAGGTAAATCAATTATCAAGTAATCAAGCTCACCCCAGTTTACATCAGTTAGGAATTGCTTTACAATTCCAGCCACGATTGGACCTCTGTAGATTCCTGCTTGCTGTGATTGCTCATAAAAGAAGCCCATTGAAATGACTTTTACTCCCTGAGCCAAGACAGGTTCTATTTTATTATTGACTACTTCAGGTGCGTTCTTGAGTCCTAACATTAGCGGGATGCTTGGACCATAAACATCAGCATCCAGTAAACCAACCTTTGCACCAGTCTTTGATAAAGCCAACGCAAGGTTAACTGCCACTGTTGTTTTACCCACGCCCCCTTTACCGCTAGCAACAGCAAGAATATTTTTGACTCCAGGAAGTAATTCGTCCATTGAAATTGATCTACCTTCCATGACTCTCGCAGTTACTTTGAGGTCAAGCTCCTTAATCCCCAAGTCCATCATAGAATTTCGGACAGATTCTTCTATCTCGCTGTTAAACGGACAGGCAGGGGTTGTAAGTTCTAATGTAAATCCAACTTTTCCATCGTTAATCGCAAGGTCTTTTATCATGCCCATTGAAACTATATCTTTATGCAATTCGGGATCTTCTATTGTCTGTAATTTTGCCATGATTTGCTCAATTGAGACCATATCAACGTACTCTTCCAAAGAATATTTAAATCATACAATGGCATGCGCGTTGATACTAAAATTAATAATAATGAAAAGGTTCATAAATTGATACTTTAAACAAATTGACAATAAGTAATGTTTGCGATAATACACATGGACGATGTTGTTAGGATACCACCCAGCATGATGAAAAAATCTCTCAATGAGACTACAATGGAAATTCTCAAGGAAAAATATGAGAGTATGATAAATCCAGAATTGGGTTATGTTATTATGATTATTGATGCCAAGACAAACAAAGTTGGAAAATTGGTCTCTGGCGATGGCGCTACGTTTCACAAGGTATCTTTTAAGGCATTAACATTTTATCCTAAATTGCAAGAAATAGTGGAAGGGGAAATTGTTGAAATTACAGATTTTGGTGCATTTGTAAGAATTGGGCCAACTGATGCACTGCTGCACCTATCTCAAATAACTGATGACTATTTGAAAAGCGATGTAAAACAAGGGGTAATAGTTGCAAATCAATCCGCCAAATCTTTGAAGATTGGATCAAAGCTTAGAGCCAGAGTTACTGCCATTAGTCTGGGGAAAGGTTCTTCGATGGGCAAAATAGGAATTACCTGTAGACAGCCTTTTCTGGGAGCACTTGAGTGGATAGAAGAAGAGATAAAGAAAGCCAAAAACCCAGCCGCAAGTGGTCAAAAAGAAAAGGAAAAGGAAAAGAAAGGAACAGTGCCAGCTTAGATGGCTAAAGAACTTGCCTGTAAAAAATGTAGAGCAATTACTGTTGGAAAGGTTTGTCCTATATGCAAATCAACTGAACTTTCGTCTGATTGGTCTGGTACAATAGTAATATTTGATTCAAAGAACTCGCTGGTAGCATCCACACTTCAAATATCAACTCCGCATAAATATGCACTAAAAGTAACTTGACTATTAAAAGAAAATCAAGAGATCTAAATCAATATTTTAATTTGCGAGAATCCCTTGTAAGATTTCTCAGAGAAGATATCGGGCAAGGAGATCTGACCAGTCAATACACGGTAGACGAGAACTTGAAATCATCCTCGCAGATTATTTGTAAATCCGAAATTGCGGTTGTAGCTGGCCTTGAGGAGGCTAAGATAATATTTGATATTTGCAATTGTGATTCAAAAGCTCTAGTCAATGATGGTGATATTGTAAAAAGAAGTATTGGAGTCATGAAAATAAAAGGTAATACAAGAGCAATTCTAAAAGCTGAGAGAACAGCGTTAAACTTGATAATGCGTATGAGTGGAATTGCTACTGATACAAAGAGGTTTGTAGACATCGTGAAAACTGTTTCAAAGGATATAAAAATCATGGGGACTAGAAAGACTGCGCCTGGTTTAAGATACTTTGATAAGAAATCAATAGAATTAGGCGGTGGACATTCGCATAGAAATACTCTCGATGAATTGATACTAATCAAGGATAACCATCTTGCGGTAACTACTTCTATCCAAAGTGCCATAACAAATGCAAGACTCAAAGCTGGAAAGAATAAGATGATAGAATGTGAAGTCAGCAATACGAAATCATCAATAGAGGCCATCAAAATTGGAGCTGATATTATTATGTTAGATAATTTTACTCCCGAAATGGCTCAGAAAACCATTTCCTATTTGAGAAAATCTGGTCTACGAGAAAAAGTTCTAATCGAAATATCCGGAGGTGTGAATATTTCAAATATCAAAGATTACGCATTGTCATTACCAGACATGATATCTATAGGATCATTAACCCATTCCAGCAATTCTATTGATTTTTCGATGAAAATGGAGCATGATTAATTTATTCGCTCCTTATTATAGTTATTTTATTTCGTTACTGCTAAAGATATCCCTAAAGATATCCATTTGACTATATGATTAGGAAATCTTCAACATACGCTCGATAGCAACCCTAGCCTTGTCCGCAATATGGTTTGGCACCTTTACTTCGTATTGCTTGTGTACTAGTGAGTCGACTACTTTTTCTATTGTTATCTTTTTCATATACTTACACACAGCGTTTTCCTTTACTGGGATGAACATCTTGTCCGGATTTTCTTTTTTCATTCGATACATTATACCTGTTTCTGTCGCAACAACAAATTGGCTACTATCTGATTTTTTAGCATGCTGCATCATTCCTTCAGTAGACAGTATGTGGGCCTTCTTGGATATATCACCGGACGCTAAATTGTATAGAGTTGAAGAGGTGCAACCACATTCAGGATGAACCATGAATTCAGCACTGCTGTATTTTTGGAAAATATTATTAATGTCAGCGGCAGTGATACCTGCATGAACGTGGCATTCTCCTGGCCACACGTACAGATTTTTTCTTCCAGTGACCTGTCCTACATATGAGCCCAAAAACATGTCTGGCAAGAACAATATGTCGGTATCATAAGGTATACTGTTTACAACCTTGACTGCATTGGCTGAAGTGCAACAATAATCAGAAAGAGCTTTGACCTCTGCGCTTGTATTGACGTAACTGACGACGACAGCTTGTGGATGTTCTTCTTTCCATTTCTTTAATTCAGATGAATTAATAGTTGACGCAAGGGAACATCCTGCATCTAGATCTGGAATCAGGACGGTCTTGTCAGGGCACAGAATTGAGGCAGTTTCTGCCATAAAATGTACGCCACAAAAAACAATGATGTCGGCATCCGTTTTTGCAGCTTCCCGTGATAATGCCAACGAATCGCCAATAAAATCAGCGATATCCTGAACTTCGGGGACTTGGTAATTGTGTGCCAAAATTATGGCGTTTTGTTCTTTCTTGAGCAAGTTTATCTGGTCAAAATGTATCGATTGGACTAATGTCATCTGATGCGGTTGTTTTACATAATTCTAGATTTAAAGTAGTATAATTTAGGATAACATTGCCTATTTCACATATTGTGAGGGCAATACTTGCCACTTTGATTTTAACCTGAGAATATATGAAAAGTGCGCAGTAATAGATATATTATATTGTAAAGCAAACAACTGTCAAATGCCAACTCATGGATCGTTAACAAAGGCAGGAAAAGTTAGAGGTCAAACTCCTAAAATAGAGGGAAAAAAGAGAATCAGTCCAATATCAAAATTAAGAAACAAGATCAACTTTGTAAAGAGATTTGAAAAAAGACGTCAGCCCGGACAAAGAAAACCAGAACGTTACGGCAGAAGACGTTGATCTGAATTTCTAAATCATTCTTATTTATTTTGATCCATAGGCAGTATAACAAGGATGTAAAACCAAATATTAAGAAAGTGCAAACTAGAATAATATGGAAAAAAGAGTTGGAATAATCGGTTATGGGAGTATTGGTAAAGAAATCATTGCGGCAACAAGAAGGTATGAGATTCCAAATGCTAGAGTTGTAGCGTTATTTGATAAGGAATCTACAGTTTTTAACTCAGTAGACCATGATACCGGCGAATTGCATCTATTCTCAGATTTTGATGAATTCTATAACTCAAAGATCTATTCCAACATAGATATCATAATAGAATGTGCTTCAAAAGGAGCGGTCAAAGAATATGGCAAGAAAATTATCGAATCAAAAAAAGATCTGATAGTCTTGAGTGTAGGTGCCTTCTCTGATGAGGATTATTTGAGAGAGATGCAGAATTTATCGAATTTGAATAACACCAGAATATTGATACCAACCGGTGCCATAGCTGGTCTGGATTCCATAAGGAGTGTAAAAAAATATCTGAATACCTTAACCATTGTAACGACAAAGAATCCCAAGTCACTTGTAGGAGCACCATATTTCAAGAGCTCAAAAATAAGGATTGATGAGATTTCAAAGGAAACAGTCCTTTTCGAGGGTAATGCTATTGATGCTATAGAACTTTTTCCTGCGAATGTAAATGTGGCAGTATCAATAGCATTGGCGGGAATTGGTCTGGTAAAGACACAAGTGAAGATTGTTGCAGATCCAACGCTTTCAGTAAATAAACACGAAATTGTAGGCGAAGGCACATTCGGAAAAATACATATCGTCGTCCAAAATATACCCAGTCCTTCCAATCCCAGGACAAGTTATTTGGCATCACTGTCAGCAATTGAATGTCTAAGAGGTTTGTGTAATGAGAATTTCAGAATAGGGACTTGAATTAGATAAATATTGACAGTTTATATGTGGAATATTTATTTGACAAGATTAACTATGAGTTATAACGGATTTAAGACAAACGATATGTTTGGTCCAAAACCAGTGGAAGTAGGAAAGGAATACGATGTTCAGATCACGGAATTAAGCAGAAAAGGAGACGGAATAGCAAGGGTTGAACGATTTGTATGTTTCATAAAGAATGGAAAGGTCGGCCAAAATGTAAAAGTAAAGATAACACAAGTTGGAAATAGATTTGCAACTGGAGAGATTGTAAGTGACTCTGCTGAAAGTAATCAGGGTCAGACTGAAAATGCACCGGCAAGTGCAGATGAAAGCACAAAAACCGATACAGAATAGCCAACCATATCGCAATTACATTCGAAACTTCTAATTATTTTATATCTTTACAACTTTTAATTTTTAGAATTATATTCATTAATTAATATATTGTTAAATGTAAATTCTAAAATAGTAAATTGATTTGAACAATAACATCATTGCCATAATTGCAATTTCGTTTATTGTCGTTGGTTCGTTATGGGGAATTGGGAACATAATTTCTCAAAATAATATACAATTGTCAAAGGGTGAAGGTGTCCTATTGTTTATGAAAGATAATAAATTTAATGTTACTAATCCGGATATTAATGTTAAAGTAAATCAACCATTAAAAATTAGTATCGCAAATCAAGATTTTAGAAAACATGATTTTATAGTTGACGAGCTGAATGTAAATACCGGATTTATTTCAAGTGGACAAGATTTTAGCACTGTAATCGCATCAGATAAAGAAGGGGTCCTCAGATATTATTGTTCGATTCATCCGGGAATCATGGAAGGAAAAATTATAGTCAAGAATTAAACAAAAAAGCTATCAGTACAGTCAAAGTCAAATATCGGTATTACCAAAAGGTCCCTTGTAGTAATGTCAGCTCTTAAACGAATCAGTTAGTTTTTTGTGATATATGCTCTTACAGCCATCTTTGCGCAGGATATCCTCTGACATCACGCGTAGGTGTTTCATTTTTTTCGTATCATATATTGTGCCCAAGAATTTGTAGCAGATTGAACACACAGATTCTGTCTCCATATACTCTAATCTCTAATACCTGAACATAATCAATCTTTTATCTTCATGGATGTCTAGACATAGAAATAGAATTATGCGTACTTTTTAATTCAACTCTAAATCAGAAAATAAACCAACACTTAAAATTAGGCAAAAAACTCAATCTAGAAAAATGGCTGCACGAAAGAATACATCGAGGAAAAAGAGATTAATAAGGAGAGTTAAACAAAACAGACCAGTGCCAGCCTGGGTAATAATTCGAACCCATCGTCACGTTAGAACCAATCCAAAGCGAAGAGTTTGGCGAAGATCGGATGTAAATGTAGGTTAGGAGTGAAACAAAATGTCTGAAGAAAATACAGCCAGAATATACACGGTGAACTTAGCCAAGGCGTGGGATACTCCAAAGTACAGAAGAACTGATAGAGTGATTAACATCATAAAGGAATTTACTCAACGCCATATGCAGACTGACAAAGTCAAGATTGATCAAGATTTGAATAGACATATCTGGTCAAGAGGAAAAAAGAACCCACCAAGGAAGATAAGATTAAGAATGGTAAAAGAAGACGACGATACAGTAGTGGTCAGCTCATACATTGAAGAAAAAAGAACCGAGACAGAATCCGAAGAGACAATCTCAGAAGAACTGGTTGAAAAGCAAGTAGAAGAACAAAAAGAAGACAAAGTAGAACTCGAAGAAGAAGAACTGGTTGAAAAGCAAGTAGAAGAACAAAAAGAAGACAAAGTTCAGGCAAACCAGAAAGGAAAAAGTAAATAGAAATAAAGTTAGTTATTTAGAATATCTTTTTTATCTATTGAACTAATTTCTGAAAAATATACAAGATTGAAATTCACAAAATAAATGAATTTCTGACTAGTCGATTAACGGTAATGGTAGGTCAATATTTGGATGTGATTCTGGTATATCCCAATCTAGAACGTTTTCGTCAGGTATTTGATTGAGAGGATCGTAGGAATCAAATTTTGTTCTTCCTTTTATCGTCGCAATGAGATGCATATTATTTCTAGAAGAATCAGTAACTACGAATGAGACATCATTTGTATCTCCATCCATTGAATTTTGAAAACTACTCAAAATCTCGTTTAGCCTTCCAATTGGTTCATTTCTTCCGCCATTTACATATAGAATAGATTTTGTTATCGATGATGTTCCCAATGATGAATAAAGTTGCGCAATAAGATCTTTGATGCCATCTTCAATATTGTTCTCTTTCAATGTTCCGGAAACTAGATTCGTTCCTAAATTCATCTCTATCTCAGGAATTAAATTGATTGTGTTGAGGACTATTTCATCGGATACTTTGGAGCATTCTTCTACTGTCAGTTGAGGATTTATTTCTATATATGCGTCATTGTCAACAACAAAGTTGATGTCAGAATTTAGCGAAATTCTTTTTAATGATATGCTTGCGTGAAACAATTTGTCCTTCTCATGTCCAAACGGCATGGTGACAAGTGAAATTACTCTTTTGCCAAGTATAGATTTTGCAATATGCGAAACTACCGGTGCAATGGCAATACCTGATTTATCGGACAAACTAGCTACCAAAATGATGGTCTTGTAACCTGATAATTTTGAGCAAATCTCTTCTTTATGAGACTCTACAAATGACCGGATTTTGTAGCTTGAAGGATTTATCCAAGTGTCGCAATCAATATGAACTGAATTGAAGTCATTTAGCTCTTCTTGATTGTTACTAATTAGTACAAAATCATGTTCCCCATTGCTTAATTTTGATACGACATTCCTACCGATTTTACCTATTCCGACTAATAACGAAGGCTTTCGTAATTCAATACAATCATCTGACACGCCAATCAACCCCTAATCAGAACATTGACTATTGGAATAAAAATTTAGTTGATTAAATCTAGTATCTTATTTGGTACAAAAATGTTGATAAGATTATGGGAATTGGGAAATTAATTCCCCTATTAAGGAATAATTTGAAATTTCTATCACTTTTATTGATAGATACTGCCCTAACAATTGCTTCGGATCAAATTTTTTTGATCCTGGAATTTCTATTATTACTGGCCTATATGCAGAATTTCTGCCCTGTATTTTCCTCTCATCTAACAGTTCATCTATCAAAATCTGGCCCTTCCAACCGTACCAAATTCGATTTCGTCTCATTGTGGTTTTCCTGATTATTGTATGAAGTCTTGTACTTCTTTCTTTAACAATCTTTGTACTCAGTCTTGGATATTTTGCCGCAAGCGTTCCAGGACGAGGACTATATCTTGAAGAATTGATGACATCCGGCTGACTTTCTTCGATAAGGCTTAAGGTCTCTTCAAAATCTCTCTCAGATTCGGATGGGAATCCTGTAATAATATCCGTAGCAATTGTTATCTCTGGTATTTTTTTCCGAAGTTCTTTTACCACATCGAGAAATATTTTAGCAGTATGCCCCCTTTTCATCTTGCGCAGAATTCTTTCGCTACCGCTTTGCACAGGCATATGTAAAAACTTGAAGACCCTGTCATTATTGCGATAAAGTGAAATCAATCTGTCTAGAAATCTCGGAACATACATTGGATTCATCATACCAACGCGGATTTTATAATCGCCCTCAATGTTAGAACAGTTTTCCAATAGGTCAACTAGATCAGTTTTCAAATCCAACCCGTAGCACCCATTATCGGTAGAAGTTAACCAAATTTCCTTACAATTTGATGCTACGTCATCTTTAACCTGTCGTAGTATGTCACCTATTCTATAACTTGTTAGAGTACCCTTTGCCAGTTTCGTTTGACAAAAGCTACATTCACTAAGACATCCGCTGGAAATTTGAATAATGCTGACTACTGGATTTAGTCTCATTTTCGGTAGGTTTAACTTTGTTGACATTGAATCATCTAACGCCACAATTTTCTGGCCATTCAAAGATCCGTCTACGACTTGTACCGTTCTATTCAACGACTGTGGTCCCAAGAGAGATGAGTTGGGCGAAAATGATTCGACTAATTCTTTGCTTGTTTTTGCCAGACATCCGGCTACAACTAATGGTTTTTCCTTTGAGTATTTTTTTATCTTTGAAATCATCCTGTGTTCAGTAGCATCTTTTACAGCGCATGTTACTATGATGTTAAGATCCGAGTTCTTTCTACTGGCAGTCAATTCATAGCCGCTATTGTAAAGCATACCTTTGATCATCTCTGCATCCGCTACATTAGCCGAACATCCAAATGCTTCTACCCAGACTTTTCTTTTATCGTGGGATTTAGAATCTTGAAAGTCAAGTGTAGTTTTATTGCTTGAAAAAGTTGAGAAAGGATTATCTTTATTCAAATATCGTCAACTATAACTGAAATTGTTGGTACTATATCAATTAATTTGTATCAGCCAATTTGTCGACACGTCACCGCATCGCAACCTTCATGATTCAACCTTCGTGATGCAGGCTTCGTGTTCAAACTACTTTAGCTTTCTAGGTTTTGATTTTCAGAAAGATATCTGATTTAATTATTTTTTCAGTGGCATTAAGCAGATTCTTTATATCCTTTACATCGTGAACAGTTGAGATCGCGCCCATTTTGCGAGGCAGGAAAAATATTCCGTGCTTGGCCATCAACGCGAAGTGGTATCGCGTAAGACCCTGAATATCAGATAATGCTACATCACTGGCGTTTGTTATTTCGTTTACCTTATCTGTAAGAAAATGTGTGAGAAAAAGGGAACCAATACCAGTAACTTGTGTTCTCAATCCATAATCTGAAAATAATTTTCTCAAGCCATTTCTTGCCATATCCCCTAACCTATTGATTTTATTATAAATCGACTTACGATTTTGACTGAGATAGTCTAAAGTTGCGTAACCTGCAGTCATTGTCAGCGGATTCGAAGAAAAGGTCCCACCGCCGATATAACATATCTGTTCCTTATTCGTGTTTTCTACTGGATTTGCTACTTTCATTATTTCTTTTTTGCCACACAATACTCCTATCGGAAGCCCACCGCCAACAATTTTGCCAAGCGTAATCATGTCTGGATCCAGATGATAGAAAGACGAATAGCTTCCAAAATTAAATCTAAACCCAGTTACAATTTCATCCAAGACAAACAGTATATCATTCCTTTTACAGTACTCTTCTAAACCTCTAAGGTAATTGATATCTGCAGGAATACAACCTCCACCACCCAGTATCGGTTCAAGAATAACGCACGCTAGGTCATCTTTTACACTGTCTAGTAATTTGATTGATCGGTCAAGATCATTGTATGGAATTGATTCGACAAAATCACCTTCCCTTCCCGTCATACCTACTCCTTCATCAATTTCAAATGGATAATTGACAGACTGCATCAAGTCAGTATTAAATCCATGCCACCCGCCTATTGTTTTACAAATAATCCTTTTTTTGGTTACAGCTCTAGCAATTCTAATAGCATACATTGTAGCTTCTGACCCAGTAGTACAGAATCTTAAAAGTTCGCTGGTAGGGATCGATTTCTTAATGGTTTCTCCCAAATTGACGCTGATATCATTTGCAGTACCATATAGTGTGCCCTGACGTATTTGTCGAGCAAGCTTCTTAACAACAATAGTGGGAGAATGGCCAAGGACTAATGCCCAGTGTCCCATCCAGTAGTCAACAAACTTATTCCCGTCAACGTCAAAAAGATGCTTATCTTTTGCCTTATTCACAAAAAATGGATAAGGTTTGAAAAATCGAATGTTATGACTAATGCCTCCTGGGAAGATATTTACAGAATTATCATAAGCTTTTTTTGAGTTGTGAGTTTTTTTTTCATACAGACTGTTTAGACTGTCGCGTGTCACTACACCAATCCTTTACAAGACCTATTTATTACGATTATGAAATTTCAAAAAAATAAAAAAAGATTGTCATACAAAAGAACAATTGACATTGAGCAAACTGAACTTTATAGTGAATTCTATCGTATTGAATGATATTGAATCCATCATCTAGTTAGTTTCTAAATCAGGTGCGTTGGGCTATTAGTAATGGCAGGCTGAACACCTCGCAAAAAGCTCGATGCGTACACCTCCATTCTATCAACGCTATCTTCTACAGCTGCCCTTCTCCTTACGGAAGGTTGTCTTTTCTCGGGAAAGGTTTCCTCCTTAGATGCTTTCAGGAGTTATCCTAAACAGCTTAGCGGCTCAGCCTGCCCTGTCGGACAACTGATAAACCAGAGGCTGCGCTGCCCTGTTCCTCTCGTACTATGGGCAACTTCCCCTCAAACAACTACACCCCTGTCAGGCAGAGACCGACCTGTCTCACGACGGTCTAAACCCAGCTCACGTTCCCCTTTAATGGGCGAGCAGCCCCACCCTTGGCTCCTGCTGCAGAACCAGGATGGGAAGAGCCGAC
>JAHEZK010000096.1 GCA_023251115.1 Nitrosomicrobium frigidum (SeqCode)
TGGAGAGCACCAGTCCATGCAAAAATTAGTACTCATATTTCCAACAAAAAATGAGGAAGATACGATTGAACACGTCATAAAAACTGCAAAAAATAGCCGTCACAGTCCAGAAATCATAGTAGTAGATGCATATTCATCTGACGAGACAGTCAGAATAGCCCGAGGTAGTGGCGCAAAGGTAATTGAACAGGGCAACAGAATGTTTCCTGCAAAAGGAATTGCGATGAAAAAAGGCATTAATGAGGCTATTACTGCTAATGCAAATATTCTTTTGTTTCTTGACGCGGATATTAAAAATCTAACTCCAGAATGGATAGATAAATTGGTGGATGGGTGTACGAATTGTGATATGGTAAGAGGGTATTATCAAAGACATGGTCGAGACGCTCCGGTAACAAAGCTTATAGCTAAACCAATGATCGGAGTCTTTTTTCCTGAGTTATATCATTTTGAACAACCATTAAGCGGTGAAGTATGTGCAAGGATTGAGGTATGGAAAAGATTATTGGATCAACATCCCCCCGATGGGTGGGGTATAGATGTGTGGTTTTTAATTGAAGCTGCCATGGCAGGTTACCAAATTAAGGAAATATTCCTTGGAACTAAACAACACACTTCTTTTGAAGAATATCGTGAGGACGTAGGAAAATTGTCCAAGATGGCAGAACAAGTCGAATTCACTATCTTAAAAGAGGCTTTTAAGTATGGCAAAATAGATTTGTATAAAGAGGTCAAAACGTAAAAGTTCGATATGGTCATGTCTAATCTTGTTTTGTCAGAAGTAATGTACCAAATAAGTCACGATAGTTTCGGAAAAGTCAGATGAATGCGTAAATTTCCAAGAATACTCCAGTCTTTTATTAGGAACAAATTACATAACGATCTTTGTTCTACATAAAATCAAATTCTGAAATAATCTTACCCATCAGAAATAGACTAAACCAATTCACATCCATCAAGCTAGAACAACGTTAATTAGATTGACTGACAAAGATTTGATTGAGATGTAAATCTATATTAATAATAAAGTCTTACTTATTGTGTGACATATCGTAGTAGAGAAGAGATTTTTGCGTCAATTCTTCGTACTGCTGGTTCTGGAGCAAGGATAACTCGCAGTAAGATAATGTTTGGTTCATATCTTACATACGCACAAGTTGTAGAATATACAAAAATGCTGATACAACGGGGATTACTTGAGTATGACGCTATCAATAGAACATTCAAGACTACTCCAAGTGGATTTACGTTCATACAACTACATAACGAAATAAGTCAAATGATAAAGATTTAGCTATTCGTGAACCAAAAAATCGCGTATCCGATTATATAATAATATTAGATTGTTCCTTGTAGGAATACAGATGAATAGATTTTGATTTAAAGTTCTTGAGATACTTTATTGCTCCTACATTACTGCTTATTGTAAGCTGATACTATTATAGTAACACTAGGTGATATACTCTGGTGTTTAGATCTAGGAAGTCATATATAGAAAGGAGTAGAGTAATGCTTATGTCAAATACACACAATGATAATATCCAACTCGTAAGGAACGTCATAGACGTCATTAATTCAGGCGATACAACTAATGTTTCTGATTTTATTGGTCGTACATACTATAATCATGAATCACAGATGGACCCTGTTAGATCAAAAATGAGGGGCCCCGCAGAATTTTCAGATACAGTGACCAACCTCCGTAAAGCCTTTTCGGATCTACACTATGAATTGGTAGATAGTGTGTCCTCAAACAAAAAAGTAGTTGCAATTGTATCTGTTGTAGGTAAACATACAGGAAGCTTCTTTGGTTTCATTCCACCTTCAGGAAACAAAATATCCTATCAAGCAGTACATATATTCACAATTGGTGATGATGGAAAAATATCCGAGCATAAGGCTATTCGCGATGATCTTGCATTGATGTATCAACTTGGAGTAGTTAAAGCTACAGTTTCACAAAATGAAAATTTCCTAAAAGAATGGAAAGGAACAAGACAATGAATGAAAGAACCTGATACTCACAATTACAAACTTGAATATGAAAAGTTATGAAAAGTGCAGTGCAATAAATTCGGAATTTAGATTTTGCTAAGTATGGGAGAAAGCGGTATGCTATCGCACAACCGACTTTATTTCTTCTTCGTCCACATACTTTAAACATGGACAAGCATCGGATTTTGAGATATGATTTACACATCTTCTTTGCTGATGCATGTCCATCCAATGCCACTTTATGTCGTGGCCACAAATACACGTTGACATATTTCTTTTCGTATCATAATATATACAGCCGAGACTTATGTAATTTTCGGAACTTTGTTAATTTGTTAATTTCTTAATTCACTGACCAAACTAGGGTCAAAATCACACCCGAGTCAGAGCGAAGAATTTGAGATAGGAATTAACTGAGATTTTAGTATAAGTAAGAATAATCACAAGTTAAACTATTATAGTCAACCGGATACAGAATAATCATGTCATATGATCCACGAAACCTGATTGACAGGTTTTTAAGGTTAAATAAACTGGATATGCCAGTCAATTATCTACCCTCAGTAACATACCCTTTCGGTATTAATCCTCCCACGTTGTTTCAAAAAGATAAAAGTAAGCTGACTTCAGGGAGTGTGACTGACAATCTTCAAGATCTCCCAAACACTTCACATATGGGAACAGAATTGTTAGACGATCTGCGTGCTCGCCAAGAGGCATTTCTCAAGAGAATAAGAAAGCATCCGGATAAGTTCAATAATGAAGGCCCGTCGTTCTATTAAAAATAAGATAATAGTTTATAGTTAATAACTAAGTTCGGACCAACATTTGTAGACGCCTGTTAAAGATATTGGCTTTTATGCCAATTCGGTCATTTCATGCAACATTGGTTTGTTAGACGAATTTCTAACAGAATTTTGAATTATTTTCGCGGTTTCAAAATCACACTCTAAAGTAAAGGCTAGATCATCAACCTTCATATTAATAATCTGTTTTTTGTCAAGGGAATGCTCAATGATTAAATCCTTCAGAACATCAGGTAAAGCTAATGATTTTATGCCGTTTCTAAATATCATGAATAATAATAGTATCTATCTTATATAAGATTTTTCTAATGAATGACAGTAGACATGATGATGTATGTTTTAGTTTTTTTAATTCTGATTTTTATAAGAAATTAATAAATTGATCTAAATATAAGAACAATTTATCTTTGTTTCATATTTTTGCATGATAACTACTTATATTTTTTCGCTAACAGTTTCATAGTGATACCAGGGCATAAAGATAACGTCGATTTGGTAGAGAAATTCGTCAATTTCTATCATCGGTATGAGAATCTAAATCTAAAAATTACATTTTTCTTGATTTCTTTGCAGATACTTCATTTATACTGGCTTACGACTGACGTTGTTCTACAAAAGATATTTGGAGAAAGTTTCTTCATTGCGCCTAATAATCTGTTATCAATTTTTGTAGTGATTGACTATATTGAAATTCCTGCACTACTATCGGGTTTAGTATTTTATTCATACAACATACGTAGGGACAAATCTACTGCCAACAAAAGTTATCTATTCTTAGGACTGCTTGGGGTACAAGTTATTCATATTTTCTGGATTACCGATGAAGTTGTATACACTAGTTTTTTCAAATCCAGTTTAGTAGAATTTCCCTATGTACTATCGTGGATTGCCATACTAATTGATTATCTAGAGCTACCGGTAATGG
>JAHEZK010000047.1 GCA_023251115.1 Nitrosomicrobium frigidum (SeqCode)
GATTAAGTGGAGCTAATGAGAACACAGATAATTCATTGAATGAGTATGGGAAAGTGCTTAAAAATTCTTTGAAAAAAAAATTTTTGATAGGTATTCATGCTGCTGAATCACTTGAAACAACAAAGAAATCAATTACCGCAACAGGGAAAAGCGAGGTTCAAAGAATAGTATCAAAGCTCTTGCCAAATTTTGTTGTTCATTTAACACATGCATCTGATGTTGATATTGAACTTGTTGCAAGAAAAAAAATTGGAATTGTTGTTTGTCCTAGAGCAAACGGCACTCTTGGTGTTGGAATACCAAGAATTTCCAAGATGTTAAGTTCAGGATGTTGTGTTGGTATTGGTACAGACAACATTATGATTAATTCTCCGGACATGTTTCGTGAATTAGATTATGTCTGGAAAGTGTCCAAGACATTGGCGGATCGGCCAATTCCTGCACGAGAGATCCTAAAAATGGCCACAGTCAACGGAGGAAAAATACTCGATATAAATTCTGGAGCCATAATGACTGGCAAGTCTGCGGATATTATATTTATCGACAAAAACAATTTGGATATTTCACCCATGCATGACCCCCATGTTTCCGTAATACATAGAGCAAACGCAAACTGTATTCTCAATGTTATGATAAATGGTAAATTTGTAGATGGAGATGAATTTGATTGTATGTAATCCTAAACGCAGCAATGTCAATAGATGGTAAGATTACTACTAGGAAAAACGATTCGTCAATTTCTTCTAAAATTGATTGGGTACGTGTCCACAAGTTAAGGTCGACTGTAGATGGTATCGTGATTGGGATATCAACTGTCTTGAAAGATGATCCTATCTTAAATGTAAGATTCGCCAAAACGGTAAAGAATCCCGCAAGAATTATTATTGATTCAAAAGCAAGAATTCCATTAGATTCTAGGATTATGAGGTCATCAAAGAAAATTCAAACTTTCGTGGCCGTAACTCATAATGCTTCTTTAAAGAAAATTAAAGAAATAGAAAAGAAGGGCGCAAAAGTATTAGTCATAGGTAGAGAAAAAGTGAACATCATAAATCTATTCAAACATTTAGAAAAGTTAGGGCTCAAAAAGGTACTCGTCGAGGGAGGAGGAGAAATTAACTGGTCTGTCTTAAAATTGGGTCTTGTCAACGAATTAATAGTTACGATTGCACCGATTGTAATTGGCGGCAGGGATGCAAAGACATTAGTTGAGGGTGAAGGAATTTCCTACATCTATAATGCAATTAGAATGAAGCTGGTAAAATCAATAATACAAGACAAAAAAGAAATTGTTTTAATTTATAGGCTACGATGATATTTCTTCTTTGGAGCTAATATCTAATAAGATCTGTTCTATCTTGTATCTTAAAGCATCTTTAACCTTTTCGTTGTTTACCATATTTAGGGAATTTTTGCAGTTTGGACATTTGAAGAATAGTTCCATTGCGTAATCGAATTTTATTCTTGGACAATTTGTACTCCCACAATGGTAAAATTCCGAGGATTCTTCATATTCCAATCGTTTCTGAAGCCTGTCCAGAATCTTTTTTTTCTGATTTTCTATAAAGTTTTCCGCTTGATCTCTTTTTGCTCTCCATCGATATACAAACCATCCTTTTTTTTCGTCCTTGACTCGAATACCAGTAATTAATGCTTTACCAAACATGTCATACAACACCTTTCTAATTATATTAATTCGCATTCCCGTAGCTCCGGCTATTTCCTCATCAGTAGCATCTTCTGTATTCAATAGAGCCCTTGCAACTTTGTGATATTCTTCCCCGCCTATCAGATTGGCTATCTTGACAAATGGATCTTCATTTTCGGTTGAGTGCATTGACATCATAATACGTCTTTTTTAGTTATATATTTACCGTTAATCTGCGGAAGACCATATTTTTGAAACAGCTGTATTGGTTTCAAGTTCTAAATTGTTTAATCATAGCACACGAAAACTATTCCTGACAGCAGGTATGTTATTGCAAATGGTATAAAAATGATATTTCATGTCATTAATAAATACTCAAATTCCCAAGAATAATCGCAATTTATTCGAATATTTAATTCAATTTTATATTAGTCATGTATTATTAATTATCATAATATAGAATATTTTCTACATGGTTGGCTCTTTAATTATTTTGAGGCCACCATCTTCCGTCATCTCTATACCCATTATTTCTAGAATTCTTTTGACATCAGTCTCGCTTTCTCTCCCAATAATATTCCCAGCCATTTTTAGCCTATATCTTGGTATCCAATGCTGTCCTATCTTATATTTACCACGAAGATCAACTGGAACAACTTTCAAAACCGCAACTTCCCTAACTGATCCCATCTTTGAAGAAAGAGGTTCATAGCCTCCCTCTTTTTGGTATTTCTTCATTAATGCATTCAAAGCAATTGCCTTTTCATCGATATTTTGAACAACAGATGCCGTTCCTTTGATAACTACGCTAATGTACAGTGTATCGGCCTGTGAAGCGTCGGTAGGATGAAAATAATACGATGGCAAGAAACAAACATAAGAATCAACCTCAAATCCGACCTTTGAGTTTCTTTTGATGTTTTGAATTTTTTCTCCGATTGGGTAAGAGTGCATATAAATTGAACCAAAATTTTTAGTATCTGACTGAGTATCAATCTGATTATTCTTAACATAGGCAAAATTCATTGGTATTATCTGCGGATAGCCATTTTCATCAATAGACGCAACTCTACCAACTTTTTCTTCATTGAGAAAATTAATGATATTAGAGAAAGATTTTATTTCTAACTTTGGTATAAGCTGCACATAAAGATCTGGTCTGCAGTAGTATAATTAAATTACTAAATTTATTTTTCCTTATTTCAGCCACGCAACAAGTTATCCGAAAATTTTTTAATTGTAGTCTTTAACCATAAGTATGAAAGGTAATAAAACGGCACTGGTTACCGGATGTTCTTCTGGAATTGGATATTCTACTTGCCTCTTACTGGCTCGTAACAACTTTAAGACATATGGTTCTGTGAGAGATTTATCGAAAGCTAAAAAAATTCAAGAGGTAATAGATAAAGAAAAACTCCCTCTGAAAATAATACCTCTTGACGTAAACGATCCAGAGTCTATTAGTAAAGCTATTCGAGACATTCTTTACGATTCGGGAAAAATCGACGTTCTAATCAATAACGCAGGTTACGGTATGTTTGGTCCGATTGAAGCTATTACAATTGAGGATGTCAAGCTACAATTTGAGACCAACTTTTTCGGAGTAATCAGACTTATTAAGGCAATAGTTCCTATAATGAGGAAACAAGGATATGGAACCATTGTTAACATTAGTTCAATGGTCGGGAGATTTGGAGTTCCCCTTAACGCTGCATATGTGTCAAGTAAATTTGCAATAGAAGGTCTATCTGAATCTATTTCATATGAATTAGCGGAGTTTGGAATAAGGGTTATAGTAGTTGAACCTGGAGTTGTACAAACTAATTTTTTTCAGAATCTAAAGATCAAGGGCATTGATACCAAGTCGCCATATTTTGAATTAATGAAAAAGAGAGTTTCATTCCTAAAAACTGCAATGAAAAATAGCCCTACTTCTAGCAGTCAAGTAGCAAATACCATACTACATGCATTGAATTCTAAGCATCCTGATTTTAGATATGTGATTGGAATGGACGCTAAAAATTCTATTCAAAAGAAAGAGTCTCTATCGGATAGAAGATTCATGAAATGGGTAAGTGATAGTATATTTCAGGCAAAGCCCTTTTCAAGATAACGACTCCATGTCATGGAGCCTTATCAAAATATTTACGTACTCCAACAATTAAGGGATCAAGATACCTTGAAAATGAAATTGACAAAAGCGAAATTCCAACACCAAGTAATATACCTCCTACGACATCAAACAAAAAATGATCACCTATGTAAATTCTTGAAATACATACCAGTGCTGCTTCTGCTGCCAGTATTAACGAAAGTAAGAGCTCCTTTTCCTTTCTGAACAATATTAACAGAATGGCTGCACCGCCACTAACGATAGAAGCATGACCCGAAGGATACGCAAAATCATCCTTTGGAAGAATATGAAGTTCCTGGACTTCGATTGATGGACGAGGTCGTTCAAAAAGATACTTGAATAATGTGTTCAGAGGCATAATTATCAAAAAAGAAATTACTATGATTATAGCAATTTTTTTCCCTTTCCACCCCGTAAAAATACTCATAAACACAATTACAGCTGGCCAAACTATTTCTCTTCCATATGTTGACAACACTATCATAAAGTGGTCAATTAGATTGGAATGAGATTTATAGATAAAAGATGACATTGCTTCATCAAATTCAATAACTCCCTGGTTTTGATATCCTACTTTAGGTGAAAGCATTATACCCATTATTATGAATGCAGCGATGCATACGAGAGACGTAAAAATATATTTCAACACAACATCATGAGATTAGATACAATATATTTCATGATATCGCAAGGGTATTTTTCTCTTTGTTCTAGAAGAAAAATATGTGATTTCGAACTTGATTCAATATATGTGTGATATATGGATAACTACCGATTGATCTCCTGGCTAGGTTTTTCTTCAAATATTCTTATAGAATATGGCGTTACTGTTTAGCGGTAGCCGACTTTAGTGTAGCCTGTTACCAAGAGTGATTCCCCTATCATCATATCAAGAACTACTTGTCAAAAGGTTAAAATCCTTAATAATTTATTTCAATTTAATGCAAAAGTGCAGTAGATGCAATAGTGATGTGAAGGTTACATATACTTGTGATCATACCAATAATCTCGAGATGTGCCCAGAATGTTATCAACAGATTCATTGGGAAATGACTTGACAAATTTATGTGGGCTTATTTTTGGATTCTCATATGGTTAACTAGATTTAATGGTTCATAATTATTTCTTGTTTATTATGGCCAAAAAGAATAATACTAGAATAGAAAGGGCCATTGAAGGTAACACAATATCCGTAAATGGATTGTCAAATGATATGCTATGTTCGAGGTATTCGTAAAATAGGAAGATACCAAAAAGAAGAAATGCTATAATAGCGTATATGAGTTTTCTTAAATGTGTGTTTCTATAGGCAGAAATTGACAGCGCTATTAGTATAACAGCAAAAATGGTTCCGATTATATACAGTGTACTTTCTATTATTTCAAATAATCCATTTTCAAGAACAAAAGATTCCAAATTACTCACTACAGTTACTTATTTTCTTCGGCTTCGGATAAAGACAGGAACATTTCAACCAGTCTACTGCTCCATTTACTCCAAAGATTCGGATGGTGCTTCTTTAACAGTTCAACTATGTATCTAGAATCGATTGAATTATCACGGAGCTTATATCTCTTGAACTTTCCTTCCCTCACTTCGTCTATTAGATTTAGGTCAATCAAACGCCTTACGTGCCAGTTTATAGAAGGTGCCGAGATACCCAATTTTCTAACAATATCAGTTTGTGTGGGATATCTTTGGTCAACGATAAACAGAATTATTTCTCGTGGAGTTTCTTGGTTTAACACTTGAAGAAGAGTCTTCTCATGCTCTTGAAAAGCACCGGATTGAAAGTGTAACTTATAAAGACCTTGTCTTGTTGACGTAATCTTGCCACCTTTCTGAAGCTGATAAGAGTGATATTGAACTGAGCCCATCGATAAATCCAGCTCATTTCTAATCTGACGTAGATAACAACCGGGATTAGTTTGGATAAATTGAAATATCCTTTCTTTGTTTGAATTTGATTCCTTTTTTCGCATAACTACCTCGACTCTCTCTGAATAGTCTTCATTAAGTCATTCGGACTATTAATTGATTCCATTTCGTCACTCAATTGTCTTATTTTGATAGTACAATTCTCTAACTATCATCGATGCTTCTTATTTCAAAGTATTAACTCGACTAAGGTACCAGTTAATTCTCTTCTCCAAGAACTCTAATTGTGATTCATTAATTTTTCCCTTGCGATGTAAAAAATTCAAATCCCTTTGGATTTGTTCTAATTGTTTTATACATTCTTCTTTGTTGTTTTTCGACAACATTTCATATGTATAGTCTATATTTGTTAGATTTCTCTTAAAGGACAATCGAGATCTCTGTCTGTAGAACCAACCCCCGATTGTTGAAACTAGTCCTATTATCACAGAAGTTAATACAATAAACGTCTCAGTCAAAATTGCTCCCTTGAAATTGGCAGTAATAGTTTCATAGCCAGTAACGTTAAAAATTACTGGATTTTCCTTAGTATTATTCGTTACAGACCAATGTCCAAAATCATATCCCCTGTCAGGCATCGCTTCACACTTGACGGTCGAATTGATAGGCAATGTAGTAGATTCACCAGATCCTAGGATGATATCATTACATTTTACATTTCCCGAATTCTCCGGTTTAATATTAATGAATATTTTTGCAATAATTTTGTCAGTCTTTCCATCGATTGTCATTATTCCATTGGTTCTAGTATTAGTTAAGTAAGTGAAATTCGTAACTGGATCTACTGTCAATTTGCTCGCTATCAGTGGGAACGTTACTTTTAGTGGGATATTGATGAAAGGATTATTAATTCCTGATGCAATAATTGCCGGCTCCAAAGAAATGTTTTCAATCACCTTATTTGTTTCTCCATTAATAACGCTAACAGAATTATCTGCGAGATTATTAACATAAATCTTGTTTGTTCGTGGATTAACTGCAATTCCCACTGGGTTGTCTCTTACCTTTATATTGGTTTCAAGTTTGCTGGATGTACCATTTATAACACTTACAGAATTATTCAAGAAATTTGACACATATAACGTGTTGGTTTGAGTATTGATAGCTAGTGCAGAAGGTCTTGAACCAACTGGTATAGTTGATACTAGTGTATTGGTATTTCCGTCTAGAACTAAAACACTGTTCTTACCCAAATCTGTAACGTATACCTTGTTTGTATGAGGGTTGATCACAATGTCATATGGTAACGTAGCAAATTTTAGTGATTTAATAATGCTATTATCAATTGCGTCAATTACCGTAATCGTCCCTGAGTTTAAATTTGCTACATATATCCAGCTTGTCGCTAAATTGATTCCAATTCCCAAGGGGGATTTACCAACAGGTATCTCGGTTAGTTCGTTATTTGTAAAACCATCCATTACAGATATTGAATTGGAGTCTCTGTTCGATGAATAAACCCTGTTAGAGAATGGATTTACGTCTATATCATATGGGGATTTGCCAACTTCAATATTTTTTTCTACTATGGATTTTTCAATATCGATTACTGATATTGTATTTGAAAATTGATTAGCAACATAAAGTTTGTTTGTTATCGGATTAATATCAATTCCAATAGGAAAACTTCCCGAAGGGATTATAGGATTGGATTTTAGGGATATTATCTTCTCCTCTTCTTGTGCAGAGATACCTACTACAAAAGTAGCAAAGAACAGTATAATAGATATAGAAAAATAAAGAAACTCTGGCAAATAATATTTCAAATAAGCAATTTAGGTTTAATGGATATAAAAAGTAACTACTAGTTATTATCTAGATTTAGCAACAATTAGTTCCTATTGACTCTTTACCGCTCAGATTTTGGCTTAAAACGAAGAATGATTCTAAAAATAATACCCAGAATTAATATGATAACACCTACGATAATGAACATAGAACCATTTAATGTCCACGATGGATTATTGTACATAAATGAGCTTTGAGGACCTAACAGTGATTTAGATTGTGCTGTAAAAATTAGACCGGCTATTATAAGCGCGAATCCAATAATCTCAACTATTATTTTCATGCTCTACCAGATACATATTCAGAACGATATGTATACGTTATCTATTTTCTTTGGAACCTAGTAGGCGTCATAAAAGACGCGAAATTACCAAACTAAAATTTCTAATTTGTAACAATTAGACAGAATTGTCAGTACTATGAATATCAGATGGCTAAGTTTTAATACCCATAAGGTCTGCGTCATGGGTGCATGTGCTAGAGCTTGATAAAATATAAACTTAGCAATTCAAATTTAATTATTGGATACCTCTCGGCAATTGTCGCTGCTCTGCTCTTTGGTTCCGTCTCTACCCTAGCAAAACCTATACTGTTAGAAATAGATCCTATTGTCCTTTCATCAATCATTTATCTAATTGCTGGAGCATTTTTTACTCCCGGCGCCCTAAGAACACGATCAAAAATTGCGACTAAATATTACGCTCTTATTCTAACAAGCGCAGTAGCCGGTGCAGCTATCGCACCTATTATTTTCTTTATTGGCTTAAGTCAAAGTACAGCAGCAGACACGTCACTACTTGCGAATGGAGAAACTGTCTTTTCGATATTATTTGCATTGCTTATGTTTAGAGAAAAATTGAGACCTCTAGGATATATTTCAGTTACAATGATTCTGATTGGAGTATTTTTAGTAACTACAAACCTTGATTTTGATAGTTCATTATTTAGAATGAATATAGGCAATGTGTTGGTTATCATATCAACAATGATTTGGGGATTCGACAACAATATTTGTAAGATCATAGCTCGACAAATAGACGTGTCAAAACTTATTCAGTTAAAGGCCCTTATAGGAGGGTTTATACTAATGGGAACGGTATTCATATTAGGAATTCCTTTCAAGATTCAAAATGAACAATTACTACCTATTGTCATTTTAGCTGTCTTTGGATTTGCTATATCACTATATCTATATTTACATAGCATCAAGAGAATTGGAGTAGTTAAGGCTTCATCTTTGTTATCTCTGTCCGCCGTATTTGGATTGGTTTTCGCTATTTTATTTCTAAAGGAATCCATTGGTATCTCTCAGATTGTTGCCATAACGATTATGATATTTGGAATTCATCTAATGTACTCTTATGAAAAAAAAGGTGAATTGATCCTCAAATGAAATTTTGCAAAGTTAAATAAAATATACTGTCTTTTCATTATCGAGGTCTGTGATGCGAAATTGATTGTAGTGTGCTAATTAGAAAAATTGAATTGAATGAGAATATAGGTATTTTATTTTCATTTTTGGATATGTTATTTAATACTTAATAACATCGGATTATAAGGATAGTATGATCTTGTTCCAAGAAATTAAATCAAAAAATCTTACCATTGACGAAATTGTGCCTAAATGGGCAAATAAAATTAGTGCAGTATGGCATATGGGATTTCCATTTCCCTTGTCATTGCGATGGTGGATGTGGTATTTTTCACTTGACAGTCCTGCAAAATGCATTATAGGTGAAGCTCATGGTTATTCATCTCAATATGAAAATGAATGTAATATTTGTGACAGTATCGGTTGGGAATTTGGACACTTTTTTCTTATGAGATCAAGGAAAGATTTCATGGCCAATGTTGAAAAGTTTGTGGCGCACTGGAATGAAAAACACATCTCACAAGAAAAGGTACTGTTAATAGATAATACATAATTTTTTTCCTTTGTGAAACATATCAGAGTATTGTTGTTACCATAAGAATCTGTATAACAGACTGGTTTTATTATGATAATAGATAAATGAAATAAAATTTTCTAATAAAAATAATTTAATAGTGAAATAATATGATCATACTACCAACACAATATGATTTTATTAACTATATATCATTGAAGGATATAAATAATATAATCGATCTCCTTATTTGTCATGCGCCATATTCAATTAAATGTTGGTAAAGAATAGACCATTTGTTACTGATCTAACAATTTCAACAGATAAAAGCAAATTTGACGAGCTCATAAATTCTGAAAAAATTGAGAATTACAAAATTATAGATGATGTTCATTTTTTTGACAATAAATCATTACTATTATTGGTAACTAGGAGTCCATTGATATGAATCAATATTACAGAATCACGCTTATAATTTCAATGTATGCCTTTTTGACAATTATATTAATGAATCTTAGCAATAGATCCTTTGGTATAGAACAACAAGAATTGGAGATTCCCCAAGCTAAATCAGTTTACGACACAGAAACTATGCATTTGCCAAGGTCTGTTGGTTATTTCATAATTCTTATTGCAAATGAAGCTCATGAAGATTGGTCCAATGAAAAACATAAACTTCTTACGGATCATAATTCCTACTTTGTACCATCGCATATAATAATTCCAAAAGGAACCGCCATTGTTTTTCTTAATGCGGATGCGCCATGGAATACGCCACATCCTCATACTATCAATATTAAAGATAACTCGGGGAAGGTAATTCATACTTCTGGAAAGATGGAGTATGCTAATTCATCTGATTCGAAAGTATTGCCTGTAGGCACTTATTCAATAACAGACACGGAGTATGAGTGGATGAAAGGGACAATTAGTGTTTCGGATGAAACTTCTACAGGCAAAGAAATAGTAGGAGGATTTTATTCTCCAACTAATCAAGTTTTGAATAATTTAGACAATGATGGAACAATGCATCCGGGATGGTTGGGTTATTACGAGAGTGAATTTCCAAAAAATGGTTTTAATATTCTTAGCAAGTATGATTTCAACTACAACACTTGCTCTTATTGTGAAGGCAAATTCTGGCCGGATAATAAATCGGGCGATCACACACTGATAATCTTTGGGACTAATCAACCACTCTCGGAAGCAATTGTCAAACTACAGAAGTTAGTAAAAGATAATGTGTACATTTGAAATAATTCTTTTCATTTTATCTTCACAATGACCATAGGTCGCATTGAATAAAACTCGTATCTTCTTGAGACCCACTCCCTGTTAGGTACATTCCTGGTTATAAAATAAAACTAGTAATATTATGAAATGGGCTGCAAAC
>JAHEZK010000097.1 GCA_023251115.1 Nitrosomicrobium frigidum (SeqCode)
GTAGTACCATACGGTTCATCAAACCCAGAATCAAAACAAAATTTCATTCCACAATCAATAACGGTTTCAATTAATGTAAACAATACTGTTCTATGGACAAACTTGGACAATACGCCAAAAACAATAATCAGCGATACTGAATTATTTAGATCTCCACTTCTAAAGCCAAATCAAACTTGGGCGTTTGTTTTTGAAAAAGAGGGAAATTATGGGTACCACTCTGAACCATCACCTTGGTTGAAAGGAGAAGTAAACGTTGTTCCCTTAGATCCTAATTTCCACAAGGGAGAAGGAATTGAACTTTTGGTTTATCCAAACTTTGATGTGGATTACCATCTGATGCGAGAAACTGACAGTGTTGGATATATTGGAAAGATAACAATTATTGATTCAAAAACGATATCGATTACGCTTAGGGATTATCCTGAAAAAAATCCAGAATCTTCTAAGGTTAATGTTACACTTCATCTTGGTGATAAAATTATTGGAGGATGTGCTTACATTGGAGTGCCTACAAGGATTTATTATAAAACCTTGGAGAAAATTGAAACAAAAAACACTCCATATGTAGAATTTAGAGAAGACTGGTTTACAACAAATTGGAAATCTTGTAACTTTGAAGATTTGGTAAAAGAATATCGTTGACGCTAAGGTAAGAAGGACCATTACAATATCAAACTTTTCTCAGTCTAATGGATAATCTTACTAGGATTACCTACCCACTGAATTATAGGATTTACTCTTAATTTTTAAGATAGAAAGGGATGGTTTTGAAATTAAACATAGGAAAAAAATTAAAAGTTGACATACAAGCAAAAAATCAAAATAAAATGAACCATAAAGATGCTGATACAATTCCTCGACACTGAGTCCCTTAATTCCAAATATTGGAATGTTTGATGCTGTTAAAATATCTAAATTCATAAGAAGGGCTAGAGTTCCAGACATAAAAAATACAGCTCGAATTGCAAGGTTACCATTTTGTTTTTTCAAGAATAAGATAGTTGCATATGCACCTGTAAAGAGCATAAGAGTATATGCATGTGAAGGAGCATGTTCATAGATGTGTTCGTCTGTTAGCAGTATGTTTATTCCCAATCCTATTGAAACTACTATGAAAACAGTCAAAATAATCTCAATGGACTTTATTTTACTCCAATTGAAATTGGCTATATGAATTTCCATGTATTAGATTGGTTTTTTTGACCTATATCCCAAGAGACAAATTCCAAATGTGGGATTCAATCATGGAACTAGGTTACCCAAGCGAAATTAGAGGATTATTTAGCTAGTTTGATAATGACTTAGCTATTCTGTCTAGTCTGACTAATATGATTTCAATGCATGCATTCCAATGAAGAATGAGATGGTTGAGCAAACAACATAAAAAAGGTGAATACATTGGGACGTGGTGGTGGAACTGTTCATAATATGGAGAATTTTAGCCGTACAGAGCAGAAAAAAATCAGGGTTATTGTAGCAGATGATGATCACGATGTGGTTGATACCCTATCTACTCTGCTAGAAGAAAAAGGAATCATGGTAATCGGAAAAGCATACGATGGTGAGGATGCCTCACAACAATATTTTCTCCACAAACCTGATGTCCTACTATTGGATCTGATGATGGAAAACTATGATGGCCATTACGCTATAGAAAAAATAACACAAGAAGAACCAGATGCAAAAATTATTGTAATCTCAGCTTATTTGGATAGGCACTTTGAAGCCAACAGAGTCTCAGCCATCTTCTCAAAGCCAGTTGACATTGATGAATTAGTCGATAAGATAAAGAAAATAGCAAACTCATGACAAGTTTGATACTTGATAGTTCCTAACCTATAACCTTACTAGTATTATCTAGCCTACTATGTAGGTTACAACAACATTTGCACTAATCTGTTGTTCTCCCTGCAAAACTGGTGGTGGAGAAATATATGGCATTGGTTGTAGCTGGGACTGGGCAGCCTCTCTCATCACGCCATTACCATACTGTGCACTAGTGTATACAGGATATTTTTCCATATATGCCAATGGATATCCACCAAAACCAATCGACATACTCTTGATTCCCTTTATGCTAAGATTCTGAATTGCCAGCATTTCTTCTGCACTTGCCTCGGCATCCTTTATGGCCTTTTGTATCACTTCGCCTCTTAGATTTCGCTGCGCTTCAGGTGAAAGAGAAAAGTACGGTCCATCAACTTTGTTAGCACCTGCTGATATTGACTTGTCAATTATCTCTGCAACATCCTCAGTCTTCTTGGTGAGTATGTTGACATTGTTGCTTGCCTGATAGCCAGTAATCCTTGGAGGGTTTTTTCCATCTGGATCGTATAGGTATTGAGGATAAACACTAAAGTAAGATGTCTTTACCTCTTTTTCATCAAGATCAAGGGTCCTCAGCGACTCGATTATCTGATTCATAATCAGAGTATTGTTTTTGACAGCTTCCTGTGCAGTTGGCGAAATCGTGTCAATCCCCAAATTAAGTGACACCATGTCTGGAGGTAAATTCACATAACCTAATCCAACAACGGTTAATGTCGTTTCTGTCTCAGTTTTATTGTAACTGATACTTGGGCCCAGATTCTGGAATGTGTACTTTGCAGCATCTTGTGTGGATGAAGTCACGGAAGATGTAGGTTCAGAAACGGGAGCGACTTGAGCTGTAACCATCGAATAGGATGCAACAGATGCAAAAAGCAAACCAACTGCAATTATGACATAAATCACATTTCTTGGAATCAATTGTATTGTCGTGTTATCGAGGATTATTTAAGGTCTATTCATAAATCATTCTAGATTTTGTTCTCGGATAATCTATACAGGATTATCCAGAATCTGGTCTTCATTATGTTCCTCCAACTGACCTTTCGGTACTGACTTTTGCATCATCTCTCAAAGCTAGATTAACTGCCATATTATGTTCAATAAACGAGGCAGCTGCCAGAACTACTAATCCAACAACTGCAAAGTCAATGTCTATCAAAGCTAACCAAATTGTAGCACCAGCTGCTTCTATAATACTAAATCCAATTGTACGCTTGTCGGCAAGTCTTTCGAAAAGTCTCTTTCGTGTAAATACATTATCGGACACGGTATGTTCTATAATGAGTAATCCAGCTAACACAACTCCTGCTACTATATGTTCAAGGCCCTCGAAAATCTCCATTCTGGCTAATACAAGCCATACTACCCATATTCCTGTCTCAATTAAGCTTACTACTGCCTTTTGTCTAACCGGAAGTCCTCGAAAATCAAACAGCGGTCGTTTATGGATAACATTGAAGGTTATGAGATGTTCTACTGTAAATCCAACTATTAGAACTATCACAGCTATGATACTCTCAAGAACATCGTCAGCGACTAAAGCAATTGCCAACCACACAACTAAAGTTATTACTTCTACTGCAGTGAAAACAACTATTCCAACTTGTTTATTTACCATATCACCAATCCTATATGACAAGTTTTCATGCGTGCTGATTTGTAATATCCATTAGTATGTGCGACAGAGACAGCTTCTCTGACATTTGTGGAATGTACTCTATAGATCGATTCAACAGATTGTAGAGTCATTCATTCTATTTAATCAAAAAGTAGAAATGTTTAGCAAAATTCAAGTATTAAAATAAAATCAAGGTAATCTCTACAGGATTAT
>JAHEZK010000048.1 GCA_023251115.1 Nitrosomicrobium frigidum (SeqCode)
CACCTTGGAATATACGAGGGAAACACAAAAGGTGTAGAGTTAATACTCATATGTTAATGATAATTCGCAATACAATACTTTCAGCCATTATTCCATCCACCAATCTAGTCATCAATCCATCAATCCAATGTAATCACTAGGTTTTTATTTTGCTTAAAAGGAATTTTAAGGCAGGTTTTTAAATTAGGAAAGAGAAAAGTACTGAGTGAGTCTGATCTAAAAGAATTAGTAATACCTCAACAGGGTGAGTTGCTAGGACGTGTGATAAAACTAGTTGGCGGAGATAACATAATTGTAAAATGTACAGACGGTAAAGTTAGAACATGTAGGATTAGAGGAAAGATAAAAAGACGTATGTGGATAAGAGAACACGATGTGGTTCTTATTGCACCTTGGGATTTTCAGACTCAAAAGGCAGACATTGTTTGGAGATACATTTCTGCTCACGCTGAAAAGCTCCAAAAAGACGGTCACCTTGAAGGAATTTAGAAGAATAATTTTACGAGTATCTAATCCTTGGGATAATCTCCTATTATTTTACCTTCAAAATCAAGTAGTATGATTTTTATCTGTAATTGAGATTCTGAATATTTACTTAAATGATGATGAACTTCTTGACATAACATATCGTAAAATAAAACCAATCCAAATTCATCAACTAACTCGCCAGCATGTCTTGCAGTGTTTGCTAACATTATTTTGCTGACAAGTTCACTATCAGCTCCACATTTGCTTGCCAGCTCCGCAAGAAAATTCATATCAACATGCGATCCTTTTACATGCGTTTGTTTTATTCCCATAGCCATTTTCGTTAATTTACCAATAAACCCTACCACATATGCCTTTTCTATTTTCTTCAGCGCACATTGCTTGATGGCAAATCCAATAAAATCTCCAATTTGAATATAAGCATGATCCGCAATTGAATTTCCGTAAATGGATCGAGCAAAATCTTCGCTCCTTCCACCCGTCGTAAGAATAACCGAATCAGAACCCATTGCTCTTGAAACATCTATACTCTGGCGAATAGAAGCTGCAAACGACGCTGTGGAATATGGAATTACTATTCCAGTCGTTCCTAAAATTGATATACCACCAATGATTCCTAATCTAGGATTATCAGTTTTCTTGGCAATTTCTTCTCCTTTGGGTACACTTATGATAACTGATACCCCATGTCTGTGTCTTAGTTCTCCCAGAACTTCATCTATAGCCTGATTTATCATCTTTAACGGAGTAGGATTAATGGCCGCCTTGCCTATTTCGAGCCCCAATCCTGGTTTCGTTACTCTTCCAACTCCTTTACCACCATCTATAATGATCTTGTCTGGTGTATCCAACAATGATACTTTGGCACAAATTTCAGCACCATTAGTAACGTCTGGATCGTCGCCACCATCCTTGATAACAGCGGCAGTAACAGATTTGTCATTATCATATTTACTCCAGGATATATTTACCGTCATCTGTTTCCCCTTCGGAAGTGAAACACTCACGCTTGATAGTTTTTTTCCGTTTATTAGCATTGAAAGTGCAGCTTTAGTTGTAGCTGCTGCGCAGGTGCCTGTTGTAAATCCTGTTCTGAGCGAGCTTTTTTTACCAACCTGTATATTACTTTTTTTAGTATCATCCGCGCTTTGGGACATATATTTTCACTTTTTAAATGATTATTTTTCCCCCATCAATAATAATAGTATTTCCAGTTGAAAAGGAAAAATTATCCCCCGCAATGGAAACTATGCTCTTGGCAATTTCCTCTGGTCGACCCAATCGCTTCATTGTATTCTCTGTTCTTGCTTTGAGTAGTTCACTTCTTGAAAGGGATCTGCGCATAGCTTCCGTATAGATATCTCCGAGAGCAACCGAAAAAGCTCTAATGTTATACTGACCATATTCTAAGGCTACATGTTTTGTCAGCGTAATTGATCCTGCTTTCGCTATGGAATAGGGTGAACCATATGTATGTCCAGAGATGGCAGGAGTTGAAGCAATATTGATTATGACTCCTTTTCTTTTTTTCATCATTAGTTTCAATATTTCCTTTGTTACTCGAAAAGTGCCGATTAAATCAACTTGTAGAATATTCATTAATTCCATTTCGGAAATACCGTGTATTTTCTTAAACCAAATTTTCTTTTCAAATGGAAAACCTGCATTGTTTATCAGGATATCTACGCTGTCAAATTTTTTTGAAACATTTCCGATGAATTTCATTACACTCTTTCTATTGGAAACATCCAATTCAAATCCAAGACAATTTTTGTTTATTAAATTACAGGCTTTTGTCAATTTAGATTTTTTTCTAGAAGTAATTATGACGGTTGCTCCATTTTTTGTCAGTTCCTTTGCAATCTCAAACCCAAGTCCCCCCGCGGCACCAGTGACAATGCCTATTTTTCCATCAAGATACAACAATTCTAGATTTGTTGTTGGATATTTTAAACATTATTTGTAACGCAGACTCTCGCAACAACCTTTTAATTTAATACTGTCCGTAGATGCATGCAGTTGTCATCTTTTTCAAAGGCGGGACATCTTGTTTCACTACTGAATAAGGGTGATTTTAAAATATTAAAAGTATTTGCTTCCTCTTTAAAAAATCGTCAATTTTTGAATCTTTCTACTCTGAGTCAATATTCCGATTTGAATCAAAGTTTGATTAAACATCATCTAGAGCGACTTGTTAAATTTGGATTGATAGGTAAGAGTACTTTGGGATATACATTGTTGGTAACAGGACTTGATATTTACGTATTAAAAATTCTCGCAAATAGGAACATAATTACTGCTATTGGACCACAAATTGGTATCGGTAAAGAGGCTGAAGTTTATTTAGCTCATGATTCGTTAGAACAAGACAAAATCTTAAAAATGTTCAGACTTGGAAGATCTAGTTTCAAACAAATAAAGAGAAAGCGCGATATAAATACAGGAGTTGGTAATTGGTTATTATTAAATATTGAAACAGCGAAAAAAGAATTCGATATACTAAGTTATCTTAGAGATTTTAGTAGTTCGTTTCCAAAACCTCTATACCGATCCTTTCACTGTATTGTCATGGAGCCAATTTATGGTAGCAGGTTATCAGAAGTTGAGAATATTGATAATCCACAATTAGTTTTGGAAAGAATAATAGACAGCATGAGAACTGCATATCAAAAAGGATATGTTAATGGTGATCTTAACGAATACAACGTTCTTATAGACAATGACAATATTTTTATTCTTGATTGGCCTCAGGCTATTAAAGTTGATACTGTCAATGCAAACACAGTCCTTGCAAGGGATGTGAAAAATATCCTTAAATTCTTTTCAAGGAGATTTGAAATTGATAGAGATATTCAGAATACAATCAATACGATAAAAGGACCGGTCTAATTTATTGGGATTTATTACATCTTGAATAACTTTGATTTGTCAGTTTTCTCCCATGAAAAATCAGGATCGTTTCTGCCAAAATGACCATACGCTGCAGTTTTCTTATATATTGGTCGTTTCAACCGTAACGTCTCTATTATTCCTAGAGGCGTAGTATCAAAAATCTCTCTAACTTGACTTTCAATTTTTTCTTCATTAATTTTTCCAGTGTTAAAGGTATCTACCATGATGGAAACAGGTTCAGCGACTCCTATTGCATACGCCAATTGTACTTCGCATTTTGAAGCCACACCTGATGAAACAATATTTTTTGCTATATATCTTGCCATATAGCAAGCAGATCTATCCACCTTTGAAGGATCCTTACCTGAAAATGCTCCTCCTCCATGTCTGCCCATACCTCCATACGTGTCAGCTATAATCTTTCGGCCAGTCAATCCGGTATCGCCCATAGGACCACCTATAACAAATCTTCCTGTCGGATTTACAAGAAACTTAGTAGAATTATTGATTAGATCGTCACAAATTGGTTTTATTACCTTTGAAATAATCTCTTCTCTAACCTGAGATATTGATACATCTTCCGTATGCTGAGTCGAAACAACAACTGTATCAATTTTCTTTGGAACTGCATCTTCATAAATAACAGATACCTGAGATTTTCCGTCTGGTCCTATCCAATCTAAAGTTCCTTCCTTTCTTACCGCCGCCAATCTCATAGTCAATTTGTGGGCCAAAGTTATGGGTAATGGCATAAGTTCGGGGGTTTCGTTTGTTGCGTATCCAAACATTAATCCTTGATCTCCTGCTCCCTGAACTCCATCCTCATTTTTAGAAACACCCATTGAAATGTCTGGGCTTTGTTCATGGATTGAAGTTAGAACAGAACAGCTGTTTCCGTCAAATCCATGCTTTAGTCCATTGTACCCGATATTTCTTACAGTTCTTCTAACAACGTCCTGAGCATCAAATTTTGCTGTTGACGTCACTTCACCAGCTACAAACACTATTCCGGTAGTAGTCATGGCTTCCACCGCAACCCTGGAATCCGGATCCTGGGAAATTATTTCATCAAGTATTGAATCAGAAACTTGATCGCAAATCTTGTCAGGATGTCCTTCGGTTACACTTTCTGAAGTGAAAAGATAGCGCCTAGTCATTCTTGCATACGTCAAATCCCAAAAAAGTCTCTCTTTTTAGAGATCCTTTTCTATTTTGATAAATAACACATTGTTTCCTCGAATTACTACTTTCCCATAATTTGCAACAGCATTTGCGCCATTAAATTCTTCGGCATCCAGTAGTATTAAATTCATGTATGAATCCACATTGTTCATTCTACCCCTATACTCCAACTCATTTTTAAGTCTGACAGATACTTTCATATTTAATGAGCGTTGCAAGATTGTTAACGGTCTTTTTGGTTGCTGTGGAGATGATGACATATTAGTTTATCACTTGTGGTTTCAAAAAATAAGATCGACAATAAAAAGTTTCTCCCAGGGTCGCTGACATTGTATATAAATAATTGTAGAGTTTAATTTTATGAGCTTAATCACAACGGGATCGCCTTCAATTGATAAAGTACTTGGGGGTGGAATCAGAACAGGTTTAATTACTAATATCTTGTCTGATTCGAGAGAAGCCAGATTCAGTTTATGTTATTCGCTGTGTGTCAATGCGGCCAGACTCAACAGCACGTCAACTGTCATTTTTGGTGACACCCAAGGAATTTTTAGACCAGAGAAAATTCTTTCATACCTACGAAACGATCAAGATTCCAATTCCATACTTCAGCAAATAAGAAGATTGAGAATATTATCCACCAATGTCCAAATGATTCTTGTAAATTATGCGTTGCAATTGCACCCTGTCCTAATAGTTATTGATAATTTTACCTATTTATTTTTAAATGAAAAGAAAAAAAAATTATCAGTACAATTTAGTCTCAGAAAGCATCTACACGATCTCGCTTTGAGCGCAATTAATAATGACGTTGCTGTGGTGATTACTAATACGATCTCTTCGAAGGAAAATAAGGATACCGAAGACATTTTTGAAAAAAAAGTTATCTCATTTAATGAATTGCTTAACAAGACAATTTCTAATCTTACTCACGTGGTTTTAGAACTAAAAACGGTAAAGGCTGATGAATCAAGATTTTCTGCAAAATCTTTGAAACCCATGTCAGCTGCAAAGACTTTTTTCATGGTCAGACCCGACGGGCTTTATGACTGTTAATTTTTTCTAGTATCAAATTGACTTTTCTCAGATTTCTTGCCATGCGAATAAAGATCCTCGTTGAATCTATAAGCGATAAATAGAATAATCAAACATAATAAGAATTATAATGCGATTTTCAAAAATTATATTAATTTGAGATACTTTGTGTAAATTGTCATTAGACAATTTCTTCTTTACAATTTATTTACAAGAGTAGAAACATTTATTAAGATTTTTTTTTACGATATATGATAAAAAGATGCTAATGGAGAACTTCCATATCTAGAAATCGATAGGAAGTACGACTCCATTCCATCTTCAAGGAAGGTTAAAATCTATATAAACGATTTTTTAAGATTGAAGTGGACAAACTAGAAAAATTAATCAAAATGCAAAGAACCCTAGCGATTGCTATAGCTTCACTACGTTATCCAACTAAGACGGAAGAAAGAATTTCATTTCTCTGCACTGCAATTACACATGAAGCTGTAGAGCTGCAGAGGTTGACAAACTGGAAATGGTGGAAAAATCCTACCGTTTTTAACGACGAAGAGGCTAGGGAAGAACTAATCGATATTTGGCATTTTGTACTTCAAGCAACTATCGAATTAAACATGACCGCTGATGACATTGTAGAGTACTATTCAAAAAAGAACAAGATAAACAAGAAAAGAAAAAAAATGAATTATTAAATTATTCTTTCTATATACGATTTTACCCAGTTAAAATTTGTCTCTCCTATCAAATTGTGAATCGTACTTCGATTTCTAAAAGTCTGCACATCTTCGTAGGATGAAACTAGATAAGGATGCGGACTTTTTGCCGCAATAATTTTGCCTTCACTTGTAATTCCATAATTAAACAACGCAATTAACGAATCACCAGCCATGTGACCGCTCACATCTTTTCCACATACGACTAGATGCACGAGATTCCTATTTGTGATACAGTATTGTATTATTTTATCTATTCCTCTGTTTTCAGAAAGTAATCTGCCAACTATGGCAATATTATCCATGAATTTAGTATCGTTTGAAATTTCGCTCAATAATTTGATACTAGACAAGGTACATATTGCGATTGTACTTCCTCTCCCAAGATAATATTCATGCTTGATTGGAATTAAGTACTTGCATAACTCTCCAAGATAGTTTTCAATTTTTTCATAAATCAATTTCAGTATCTCTCCATTATGATCTTAATATCAAATTATTGTATGTGTTAATGAAAAAAAGCATTCCGTCCTGTTGATAATTAGGGTCTTGCTCTTATTATTTTCAGTAGTGTCGATAATCAAAGATATGCTATATTTTTTTCAAACTCATGTATTTTAGTGTATTCTGTATTCTGGTCGACTGGCAAATAAATCTGCCATCAGAAATTATGCGTGAAACGCGAGCGATACACATGATTCAATTTTACTGCAAATTATTTAAGTTCAGACTTTGAATTGATAAATTAAATTTGCTCCCAAACAGGAAGGCATGCCTTTAGTAATACAGATTATTTTAGACGCATTTCATGATTTTCTTGTAAAACAGAACCCTCAACTACCAAGGCCCTAACTTTTATAGTAGGTCAAATTTGAATAAGATCTAAGTATTCCCGACATGAAATGTCACTATGGTAGTTTTACATGGAAAACAAAAACGGTTCAGATAAAGGCCTTGTGATTGTATACACTGGTAATGGAAAAGGAAAGACAACGGCTTCATTAGGAGTAGCCCTGAGAGCCGTGGGGCATGGGCTAAAGGTTTGCATGGTCCAATTCATCAAGGGTGAATGGTATTATGGCGAGCTCAATAGTCTAAAGAGACTCGAACCAAATCTTGAACTGGTAGTTGCAGGAAAAGGATTCGTTGGAATTATTGATGACGATCATGATTTTCAGGAGCACGTACGGGCGGCAAAAACTGCGCTAGATATTGTTGAACAAAAGATATCTCATGATACTTTTGATATTATTATTTTAGACGAAATAAATTACGCAATTCATTTAGGACTTTTAGATTTAGCAGATGTCGTGAGGATAGTTCAAAATCGTCCAGAGCATCTCTCATTAATTCTTACCGGAAATCATGCCAGTGAAGAAATCATACTGCTGGCAGATCTCGTTACCGAAATGAAAGAGATAAAACATCCATATAAAAAAGGAATCAAAGCCAAAAAAGGAATTGATTTTTAAATAATTGGCGGAATGTTGAACCTAGATTCTAGATATAACAAAATGTACATTATGTCAATTTGACTTGCAAAGTTTCAATACTGCGGACTTTGCGCTTATTCAAGCTTGAGTAAAAAAAGATAGGCTATTGTCATCTAGAACATGACAATTTTGCACCTGAATCCAAAGTAGACAAGAATCCAAGGATATTCAACGCAGAGCATGTACCTCCGGATAATAACCTGACTTTAAATAAGGTCAAGCAAACTTAAAGTATAGTACTCAAGTGCGTATGTTCTAAATGGCCACCGATATCAAACAACTTCCAGAAGCCGGTGAATTGGTAATTGCAACCATAAAGGAAGTCACAGGTCATGGCGCCTACGTATCTTTGGATGAATATCAAGAATTAACCGCATTTCTCCATGTGTCTGAAATTGCAACAGGGTGGATAAGGAACATGGAGAGATACGTGAGACCTAAACAAAAGACAGTCCTTAAGGTCATAAGAGTAGACAAATCAAGAGTGGAAGTAGACCTTTCTTTAAAACAAGTATCGCGTGAAGAGAGAAAATCCAAACTTATCGAAGTAAAGAAGAGTGAGAAAGCATCTGCATTTATGCATATGATTAAAACCAAAACCGGCATGCCCGATGATAAGATTAAGGACCTTCAGGATGTCATATTACAAAAATTTGACTATCTTTATGATATGTTTGAAGCTGTTGCCTTTAAGGGAATTGACTCTATTAAATCACTTGAGATTTCTGACGAGACAAGAGCAGCGATAACAGAAGAAAGCAAAAAGATTCAAATTCCCAGTGTTGAGATTCGAGGAGTGATAGAACTCAACATAAACGAACCACAGGGAGTCGAAACCATAAAGAATGTTCTTTCATCAGCAGAACTAGATAAGAATAACACTTCAATCGAAATTTCATATATTGCCGCACCTCGCTATCGAATAATCGCAAAGGCAGAAAATTACAAAATTGCTGAAAAAACACTTAACAACGCTGTTGAGAAAATTTCAAATTCAGTAGGCAAAAAGGTGGGATTATTTAATTTTATTAGAGAAGATACTAAAAAAAATAGGAGGTAGGTGTAGCTATCAAACATCTTTTACGAAAATGTCCTTCTTGCAAAACCTATACGCTTTATGAAAAATGCACGATTTGCAATAATACTACACTAGATCCACATCCTCCAAAGTTCTCCATGGAAGACAAGTACATAAGATATAGAATAGAAGAAAAATACTTGAATAAGGATTAATCCTGGATTAAAAAAAATAAATTTATTTTTTTTAGGAAAACATCTCAAGATGTATTGTTACTTGTATTGCTGGTACTGGTATTGGAACTCTGGTTATTCAGTACACTGCTTGCTGCATCAATGACTTGCTCAAGAGATGAACCGGACGAATTCCCCTTGCTTGCAGCGTCAATCACTTCTTGCAAAGAAGTAGATTGTCCTCCACCGATTGCTTGAATTACTTGGTCAACAGCCTGCGATGCTGCGTCAGAGCTGTTCGTAACGTTCAAAACATAAGGTATTGCATTCTTGGTATTTGAGTCAGTAACATTTTGGGTTGTAGTTGCACTTGATATAGAAATGGTATTATTATCAGATGTATTTTGTGATATCTGACTATACACAGTAATGTCAGAGTTTGTATTTCCCAAATAGCAAATAACAAACAAGGCTGACAGAGAGATAATAGCATATGTAAGATTCGACTTCCTTTGCATTTTCATGCAGTACTGAACGATTCTCTATATTATATGAATTTCGTAACAATATGAAATTTCCTTGAGAATATACAAAACTCCGAATCGGTTGAAATATTCAAAATTTCAGAATTATTCCCAGATCTTTTCTCCAAAAGTTATTTTTTTATTAAGTAAGAAATTGCCTACTGATGCTATACACACGGCCAAAATTAATGATGTGGCATATTGCATATGCGAATATTCTACAAAAACAAATACTAGCGATAGCTGGATTATTAGGCCCTGAGTGCAAAGCGCAAAAAATGAAAGGTACTGTCTCAGGACACGTCTAGAGGAAAAGTCTCTGTCTTCAAAAGTCCAAACCTTATTCAATAGAAAATTAGAGCTAATCGAAAGTACAATACCAAATACAGTGGCCTGAATATACCAAAGATTTGAAACCACATTTGAAAGTAGAAAAGATACAATATAATTAAGAGCAAGTCCGCTTGCCCCTACTGTAAAGAATCTTGCTGTCTTTGATAAGAATGGTATTGACTTGTGCTTCTCTTGTTCTTTGATAACGCAGTAATTCTCATATCTCGCTCTTGAATTCTTGCTATGGCAGTACAGGCTCCAAATAGCATGAAAGTAATTCATGATTTGATTGAGCTCTAATTTCTTTACTCTATAGACAAACTTCTGCTGAAATGGTATCTCTCTGACAATAATGCCCTCGAAATTTGTACTTTTGGATTTAACTAGTATCTCAAGCAATATCTGATTGCTCCTACCATCTATCTCTATATTTTTAACAACTTGTCTAGGGAGAGCAAAGCAGCCTGATAAGGGATCCTTTACTTCAGTTATATTCAAACCATGTCTAGCGATGGTTCTTGCTGCCTTACTAATCAAACGGCGCACGAATGGTAATTTTTGCATCGATGCACCCTTAGTATAACGAGATGCGACTATGATGGAATTAGGGTTCTTTATTATTTCGTTAATCATTTCCATGCTAATTTTTTTAGGATAAGGAAAATCCGCATCAATGACGAGTATAAACTGCCCACTTGATGATTCTATCCCCTTTAAAATAGCAGAAATGAAGCCACCGTTTACCTTGAGGCCATTAACATTTTGATTAAATTTGCTATTAGTGCT
>JAHEZK010000098.1 GCA_023251115.1 Nitrosomicrobium frigidum (SeqCode)
GAATCTCTTTTCACTATACCCAGTATAGGAACATTTATGGTGTTTTTACATGCCTCCGTTAGATATCTTGCATGTTTAGGGCCTGAAACATTGTTAAGGATTATACCCATTATTTTCAAACTGTTATCGAAATTCAAATACCCAGAAATCATTGCGGCAATTGAACGGGCCGCCTTTGCTGCATCTACCACCAATATGACCGGAGCATTCAAAATCTTGGCAACGTATGCCGTACTTGCAAAATCGTTTTTTCCAGACATCCCATCGAACAAACCCATTACTCCTTCAATAACTGCTATGTCAGCATTTTCAGCAGCATTCTGCACGGTTGAGATAATACCGTCCTTGCCCATTAACCAAGCATCCAAATTTCGCGATTCCCTTCCTGTAATTATCTTGTGATAACTTGGATCGATAAAATCTGGGCCAACTTTAAATGGTTGAACCATTAGGCCTTTTTTATTTTTGAAGGCATGCATGACTGCAAGAGTAATAGTAGTCTTACAAACCCCGCTGGTTGTACCTGCAATTATAATAATTGACGACATAGTCACCAAATAACCGATCGAATTTATAGACAGCCGATATTTATCGTAATAGGTAAAAAACAAGCATTTTTGTTGGCAAATTGACCGTAAGAATATATATTCAACAAACGAAAAATTTTATTCCTATTCCGTATGACTAAACAGTTTTCACTTGCCCCAGATACGTTTTCACCAAGAGGTGATCAACCAGCCGCAATAGAAGGTCTTGTGGCTGGTCTAAGACAGGGTAAAAAGATTCAGACCTTATTGGGAGTGACTGGCAGCGGAAAGACATTCACAGTTGCAAATGTAGTTGCAAGGACAAACAAGAATACCCTGGTTATATCACACAATAAGACACTTGCAGCGCAACTGTATTCAGAATTTAAGCAATTCTTTCCAGAAAACAATGTGGGATATTTTGTTAGTTTTTATGATTATTATCAGCCTGAAAGCTACTTACCCCAGACGGATACTTATATAGAAAAAGACACAGAGGTTAATGAAAAAATTGAGAAAATGCGTCTAGAGGCAACTGCCATGCTCATGTCAGGCGAGCCAACAATCATAGTATCAACTGTTTCGTGCATTTACTCATTAGGTTCTCCACAGGAATGGGATGAGAGTGCTATTACCCTGTCAGAGAATATGGAAATTGGGAGAAAAGAACTAATTCACAAGCTAATCGAAGCTCGGTATGAGCGAAACGACATGACGTTGTCCTCTGGTAGTTTCAGAGTTAAAGGAGACACTATTGATATTATACCAGGGTATTCTGATGACGTTATTAGAGTATCCCTCTTTGGGGACCAAATAGAACAAATTGGTATTCATAATAGTGTTACCTTGGCAAAGAAGCGTAAAGTTGGTACTGTTAAAATATTTCCTGCAAAACACTACATAATAGATGAGGATGCAAAGAATGATGCTATAGAGTCCATACAGCGTGAACTTAAAACTTGGCTTCCAAGTCTGCCTGGTGAGCTAGAAAGACAAAGACTTACTTCGAGAACTAATTACGACCTTGAAATGATCCAAGAGTTAGGTTATTGTTCAGGAATTGAAAATTACTCTAGGCATCTTGATGGAAGAAAACCAGGACAGCCTCCGTTTTGTCTTCTTGATTTTTTTGGTAATGATTTTCTTCTAGTAATAGATGAATCCCATGTTACCTTACCTCAGCTGAGGGGAATGTATAAAGGTGATTATAGCAGGAAAAAAAGTCTGGTAGATTATGGATTCAGATTGCCCAGCGCATTTGATAATCGCCCACTCAAATTTCCAGAATTTGAGAAATATCTAAAATCAGTAGTGTTTGTATCTGCAACACCATCAGATTATGAAAAGATAAACAGTTCTGCGATTGTGGAACAGCTTGTAAGACCTACGGGACTCGTAGATCCAAAGGTAGAAGTAAGACCAACACAGAATCAGATCAATGATCTGATAAATGAAATAAAGGCTCATGTCCAAAATAACCATAGAATTCTTGTTACAACACTAACCAAGAGAATGGCAGAAGACCTTGCAGAATTCCTAGCTAAAAAAGAAGTCAAAGTAAGATACATGCATTCAGAAATTGAAGGGCTTGAAAGGACAGAGCTTATTCGTCAACTGAGAATTGGAGAATTTGATGTCCTAGTTGGTATTAATCTGTTAAGAGAGGGTCTTGATATTCCGGAAGTTGGCCTTGTAGCAATACTTGATGCAGACAAAGAAGGCTTTCTGCGCAATACCACAAGTCTGGTTCAGACATTCGGAAGAGCTTCAAGAAATATAGATGGAACAGTGATAATGTATGCAGATAGTATTACGAAGTCGATGAAAGAAGCAATATCGGAGACTGAAAGAAGAAGAAAAAAGCAAATGTTGTATAACCAACAGCATAGCATTATACCAACGACTATAGTAAAAGCAATTGCAGAGAGGGAAGATCAAGCAGGAATAAGTGTCGAAATCAAGTCAATGTCGGCAAAGGATTTATCAAAACTTGCCATAGAAATCGAGACAAGTATGAAAAGATACGCTGAAGATTTGAACTTTGAAAAGGCGATACAATTAAGAGACCAGTTGACAAAAATAAAAAGGGAGCTAGATAGTCAGATTGTTGAGACGCCATCGAGATAGCTTCATGTAGGTGGAAATAGAAAATGACTAATGTAAATAATTTCAATAGCGACAAAATAATCATAAAAGGCGCCAGGGAGCATAATTTAAAAAATATCAATCTTGAAATTCCCAAATACAAACTAGTAGTGCTGACGGGCCTATCTGGGTCTGGTAAATCAACTTTGGCCTTTGATACAATTTATGCAGAAGGCCAAAGAAGATATGTTGAATCCCTCTCCGCATATGCAAGACAATTTTTAGAAATGATGGATAAGCCAGATGTTGACTCTATAGAAGGTTTATCACCTGCGATATCAATACAGCAAAAGACAACAAGTAAGAATCCTCGCTCGACAGTAGGAACGGTGACAGAAATATATGATTATTTGCGATTACTTTATGCCAGGATAGGAGTTCCTCACTGTCCACAGTGCGGAAGAAAGATCACTTCGCAATCCGCAGATTTTATTACTGATACCATATTAAGGACTTCAAAAGGAAAGAGCGTACTTTTATTGGCTCCCATAGTAGAAGCAAAAAAAGGGACGTACGAAAAATTATTCCAAGAGTTAAAACAAAACGGATACTCAAGGATAAGACTCGATGGCGAGATGATTAACCTAAGTGATGACAGTGATGAAGATGATACTCAAGAAGTTAACAAGAATGATAGCAAATATCCAAAACTTAACAAACATGAGAAACACACGATAGAAGTCATTGTTGACAGGATAAGGCCTTCATTTGAGGATAGATCTAGACTGTTTGATTCAGTACAAGCGGCCTTAAAAACCGCAAATGGACTAGTCAAAGTTTTGATACCCGACGATAATAATAGCGAAACAGTGTATTCACAAAGAAAGGCTTGTACAAAATGTGGGATAAGTATACAGGATCTTGAACCGCGTTCGTTTTCGTTCAACTCACCTTTTGGCGCATGCAAACAATGTAATGGACTTGGTATCAAAGTCGAGTTTGACCCCGAACTAGTTATTCCAGATAGAACAAAGAGTATCTTAGATGGTG
>JAHEZK010000014.1 GCA_023251115.1 Nitrosomicrobium frigidum (SeqCode)
TGAATATTATAAAAGGCAGTTAGTCATGGTTCCATCAAAGGAGAGATATATAAAAAAGATGTTGTATATGTTAAATTCTTTGCGGGAACCAACAGATATTGAAAAATTAAGATAAACTTCTGGCATATTCCACTGTATTTATTAGTTTAAATTGCACTAATAATTAAGGCAAGCATGATTAAACCAGATTTTACGACGAGTCGAATGATTATAGTTGTTGTCTTAGGAATGGGAGGTTTTTCCTATGATAACCTGTTGACAGTAACTGCTCAAGATCCAAACAATGACAATACCGAAATCATTTTCTCTAGCAAAAATGTTCACAATACGACAACTATTGGAGACAGAATTGTGCACCGGGGAATAGTCTCTTCCGAGGAACCAACTTTTCTCGTTCCTGATCCAGGTGAAGAGAATCAAAGCGTGGACATTCTCCGACATCGACCAGATGGTGCTACATATGCAGGAACGTTGACGTTTACTGCAACAAAACCTGTAGAAGTGGGATTTGGTCATAGAGTTCATCTGGATAATCTTACTATTTCACAATTTGACTCAGACAAGCTGGGTAATCTTTATACGCGACTTCACATAAACAGTAGTGAACACGCAACGCCTGGCATCATATCAGCACCGACCCGTATCATGCCCAACTATGGAAATTCATCTCCATATTATTCTGCTTCGATTCCATTCGTAGGTAGTTCGGTATTTCTTACCACTCCTGGAGAGCCGTTCATAGCTGTCTATGAGGTGGTTGCAGATGTACTTAAACCTCAAATAGTACTGGATATTGATGATGGGACTAATAAAAGTAGTAGTATTAGATAATCCATTCAATTTGTGAAAGAGAAAGGCAGGCATGTGAATTTTGCTGCATCTTACTTTCTATAGACACTTTGGTACGTGACCAAGCAAGAGTAACTGCAAATTCAATTCACGTCATGCTTCCAAATATATTGATCTGTCTCCAAGTTTGATTTTGTCACAGACCATATATCATAGTTAGCATTTATTCTATCCCCAGCATCATTAAGAACGATATTGCCAGAAATACCATAATGGAGACTTGCAGTAGATATGATTACTTTTTTAAGATTGTCAATATCAATTTCATCTGTCATGTTGTTGGCTATCTTTTCCAAACTCAATGCCGCAATCCAGAAAGTATCATATGCAATTGTAGGATAGGTCAGAGAAGTAGATCCATGTAATTTTTTTTCGATTACAGCACCTAAAATCTCTGCTGTTTTATTATTCAGATCTACATGAAATAACGGATTCGAGAAATTTGTCGTCTGCGCAAAATTAGCTGCATCATGATTTCTAACTATCTGTAAATTTTGCGCTGAGGCATCACTTCCATACCATTTTACTTTGTGCAATATCTGGTGTTCATTTGATTGAATTAATATAGGTGTGACCTCATCAAAAGATGCCAAGTAAACACCCATCTTCCCAGGAGTAAAGCTCTGGGTAGTGTTCTCCACAATATTACTTAATTTTTTGAGGTGTTGATTCCACATTATAAAATTAATTCTGTGCAAACTTGATGCAAATTCTCCTGTGTGAGGATAGTATTGTACTCCATCCAGAACAACTCCACCCTTTCTTTCAAAATTCTCCTTCATTGACTTGACCAATTCGTTACCAAAAGTGTCAGCGCGCCACATGGGAACTACTACTCGTATTCCATCATCCCACATCTTATTTGATATAAATTCTGCCTGATTTGTATCATCAGGAACGAATCTGAATAGGTTATCACCAGATATTGATAATGCAGGGGAAGTACTAGAAGGACTCAATAAGATAACATCATTTTGAACTGCATAGTCTTTTACGGCCATTACTGCGGCACTTGTGGCAGGACCTACAACAATCTTTACGCCGGAATCTGCTAATCTTTTAACTGCTCTAAGAGCTTCGACCGGATCCGATTTGGAATTTTCAACGAGTAATTTAACTCGTATGGAAGAATTCTTATTGTCAAGATAATCATTTACATCCATTTCTGCCTCCTGTACCGCAATCTTAATTGATTTCCCTCCTGATGACCAAGCCCCTGTTAAAGAAGTTATTAAACCAATAGGCACTTCGTTATACTTGTTGGGAACTTTCATTTCAAAATTTGCTTTTGTTGGAGAAGATTCAATATCGTCACCTTGGTCGAAGCCTATTGACGAGTATATTGCAATTGAGATTACCATGATTAGAATCAATACGCTACTAATGACAACAGTTTTTTTCCTTTTGTTAAAGTTATTTTTTATTGAATAGTATAGCGTATGATGATTTGACTTATTTGCGAGCCCGATATACCACAACAGACCGCCGGCAATCATAATGTAATGTGCAGAAAGTAACAATGCCGAAATCCAGAGCTGTTCTACAAATTCAGTAAGAACGATTATTGCAAACCAACTATCCCCAAGAACAATAACAAGGAAGCCTATTGATTCACAACTCCATGCTATATCGTGTCTTTTTTCTTTTTCTTTTTCGTTCTTTAATCCATACAAAATTATTATGGCCATAAATGACAAGATAGAGTTAAAGACGGGATATGCTATGGTTACAGCAAACATTAGCAGACCTCTTGCAGTGGATAGTACAGAAAGATCAAGTGTGAGGGTAAAAATATATGTTAAAAAAACTGTGATGATGGTCGCTACAATACCTATAAATTTTTTACCTGGTTTTTTTGTCAAGGATTTGTACTCTATTAATAGACGTATAGTCAAAATTGAATATGCAGAGAACAGTAATAAATCGGCTAATGATGGTACTGGTGCCATTAGATGTAAGAATACCTCATAATAAGCCCAGACAATATTGGCAAGAAACCATAGAATGAGACCTACTACAAGTAACATATTTGCCTTAAGATTGTTGTTACTATTCTTCTCTTTTATAGTAACATATATTGCAAGGCTTGCTGCAATAGATGAATTGATATTGAGTACCAAATTGGCAAAGAACAACTTTTCCTCCTGTTCTGCAAAAATAATCAAAGAGTCGCCAATCAAAATTGCCAAAATTATCAGAACGTAAAGTTCTCTAGGTCTCAAGTTCCCTTATTTTTAGTTGTTCACAAGGATATAAAATTTTGGCAAGTACGATGATAATAGAACTATGAATTAAACAATCATTGCTCAATAACTTGCTCAATAACTCAGTCACAACACAACGTCATATCCACCTAGCCTTACAAAATCCTGGTCAAACGTCTATACTTAATTCCAATTGTAATATCGTGCTGAAAATATAAAAACGTACTAATGAACTGTTTCTATACCTTTTTCAGTAACTTTACGACACTTGCATGGTATCATCTTGTAGTTTGCATAGATGCAAGATTATGATTATAATCGACGATCTAAATTGATTATTTGCTATTGTAGCTACTGTGGTTCTTGGTATGGTGCTTTCACGGATTTTATATTTTTTCTAGTTTACATGACCATATTATCTTCTGACTGAGTATTCATAGGAATCATACCATCATATAATATTATTAACCCCATACTGCTCAATATTCCTAATGTAATGAGGACGATTCCAACACACCTTGCAATCCAAATGCCCCTAGGCCAAATTTTTTCTCCAAAAATTATTGCGGCAAATACACCCATCCATGTGATATTCATCTATCCCAGTGATACCATGATTAGAAAATAAGGCCAACAGCACCCTAGGCAATAAAGACCATGGTATACTCCCATTTTGACTGCACCTGTTATTCCATTGTTCCATCTCCGCATGAAAAAAGACAATGGAGATTCACAATATCCAATACAGGTGTTCTTTAAAGATGTAAACTGATATATTCCTGACACAATTAGAATGCTGCCAAATATGATACCAAGGCTTTTAGCATTTTGAAACATAACGATACTATTCATAGGAATGGACCAAGCCAAAAGTAATGCCAATCCCGTTATGGACCAGATCGCGAGATACATCCCAACAAAAAGCCCGACTTTAAATGTAGATAGTTTTGGTTGAAGAGTTTCTGTTGACGAATCTGAATTTGACTGTTTATTTGTAAGGAGCTTACTATAAAGTAAAACCATTGGTACTATTGCGGGAAACATCATTGCTGCCATTCCAAAAGTCCAACTTACAGTAAATAGGACTATCAATAGTGGATTATAGCTTATCATGACGTTCATCATTTCTGGTTGATTTATGGATAGGAACCAAGAAACTCCAGAAATAGTGATAAGTGAAACTAGGATGATTTTTTGCAGGTTATTCATTATCAATGCACACTAGACAAAGATTAGAATAAATTTGATCCTATCAAACTGCATTACAACTACTAGCCAGAATCCTTATTTTTTTAACGACGTTTAGTGGATTTTTGAACCCTAAAACATGAAATATAGCACTACATTTCAGGAGTGAAACAAACTGCCTTGTTGAGAAACAAAGGTCATAATATGGGTTTATATGGCTTTTAATACCAATTAATACCAAGATATATATAGTGTTGTGTGTAGATCATATTACATGTCTTCAAGCAAGGAAAAAAATACAGAAATCTTCAACATCACTTTGGACGAAACAAGATCCACTGTTAAAAGAACGACGGATGAGGCAATAAAGGAAATTCCAAGATTTACAAAAGCGGTTAACGAGTATCAAGAAGAGACAATTCAAGCGACAAAAGATATTGCAGATAATTTTCTAGAATCTCAAAAGGAAATTATTCATTCACTGCAATCCTTATGGATTCCATACATGGAAAATGTGCAAAATTCATACTGGTCATATTGGACATCTCCAAAGAGAGTCACAGAAAATTATGCAAGAGCAGTAAGCAATGTTACCGACAGTACTATAGCGTCAACCAGACTAGCAAATAACGTACTATTTGCAACTATGGATGCTTGGAAAACTTCATTACAACACGCAAGAGACAACGCAAAGGAATTTTCACGACTAAATACTAATGTCGCAAAGTCATTTGAAAATGTTGCAAAAGACAGCTTAAGAGATTTTTCAGCCAGAGAAGAAGTACAAGGACACACACGACAATAAGTTAATACCGTGGTAGATTTGCAATTAATCTATCATTTTTTATTTTATACTCTATCATAATAACATCTGATTTTTCGATTTTGTGTAATAGGTATCTGAACTGAACTAATAAGCTATTTTGAATAGAAATAAGCTTGATTCTTTACGATGAACTATAGGCTAGAAATCCAAAGTATTACTCATGGAGATAAGTGACGGGATACATGAGAGTAAGGGATATGTCACTAGGATGTCTCCACTGCATCATTGTATCATAGGAAAAGGAGACTATCAACCAAAGAACCCGGAACTCGATCTGAAGCGAAATGAAGTCGTTTTTTCAAACAAGTCTGAATGCTATTGTATTTCAATAATTGACATAGTTGGTTCTACCCAAATTACTTCAAAGCTGTATTACTCAGGCAAAATTAAGAAATTCTATACAGTATTTATCAACGAAATTGCAGATATTGTCAAACATTATGACGGAAGAATATTAAAGACCGTGGGGGATGGTGTCATATTTTTCTTTCCTCAAACATCAACAATTGAGAATATTGAACCATTTAAGCAGACATTAAAGTGCTTACTTGAAATGGTATCATCTCGTCACGTCATAAACGCTAAACTTCATAAAGAATCACTTCCCGATATTTCATATAGGATCAGTGCAGATTATGGCAAATTAGAAGTAGCAATGTCTGGTGAAATAAGTAACTCTTATGATCTGTTTGGACCTACCATAAACTTTTGTGCCAAAATGAATAGAAGGGCACCACCAAATGGTATAGCCATAGGAGCTGATTTGTGGCGGATCATAAATTCTTTTCCAAGACTTGCAAGGCGCTACCACTTTCAAGAAATAAAAGAACTATCCTGGAAAGAGAACAGATATTCATATCCAGTATACCTGCTCAAACCACCTACTGAATTATACATCAATAGAAAGTCAACATTGTCAGCAAGAAGTGATTCTCTAATTGAAGCAAGTTCTGTGCCCAGGGTCTTAAGAATAATGCTAATAGATGATGATCCATCCATCTCATTCCTGTTTACACAATATCTGAAATCAGCAGGAATGGTTGTTGAATCATTTACTGATCCAGAAAAAGCTCTGACGCACTTTATAGAATCAGATTATCGTCATTATGATTTGGTCATTACCGATATTAGGATGTCTAATTTGAATGGATTTGAGCTATACCAACAATTAAAGTCCCTTGATCCAAACCTTCGAGTAATATTTGTAACCGCGCTTGATATCGCTCAGGAAATAACCACGTTACTGCCTGAAGTAAAGCTGAGCCAATTCATTATCAAGCCGGTAAACCCAAGTGTGCTAATTAATAGCGTCAAACAACAGGCAAATAGACATATTGATGGAGTGTAGTCGAAGCTATCGAAATTAAGGAAAGTGAACATAAAAAGTTGGCACCTACAACACGAATTATCTTTGGAAAAGGCAGCGCGATAAGTACTGAAGTTGGTATTTTCCACAAGGCAGCTACTAGTATTGACACGTGTATGACTCATACTAGACCTTCACTAGCCATTTCCTTGAAATCAATCAAGGGTGCATTTTTAGCTGCCAAGAGAAGAGGTATAAAGCTTAGGTACATCACTGAGATCAATCATCATAATTTTGAAGACTGTAAGGAGCTATTAGGTATCGTTCATGAATTGAGACATTTAGATGGGGTCAAGACCAATTTCATGATAAGCGATAGAGAATATCTTGCTCCTTTGATTCAGGAGAAAAGTGAAGCTATAGCATCAGAACACATTTACAGCGACATGGCTCAAATTGTAGAACACGGACAATGTATATTTGATACTCTATGGAGTAAATCCATTCCAGCCGAAGAAAGAATTAAGCAATTAATCAATGGTGAGGTTGCTCCAGAGACTAAGATAGTGGACAGTGATGATGAGATTATGAAACATATCATTCATTTGTCTGAGGTTTCTTCCGGTCTGTCAGTCGTATCAAACCAGGGCGGGATGCAATTAACTTACAACAGCTTTTTGGAATTATGTAAGAAAGTATTAGAGAAACAGAAGAGAGGAGAAGGGGATGGGATTAGATGGATAATGAGAATTGAAAAAGATAGCATTAATCTAGTCAAAAAGTTTCTAAAACTTGGAGTTAAAATAAGACATGTTAAAAATTTAGCTCCCATTAATTTTGCGGTTAGTAAGCATGGACTTATTGCTACAGTCGAAGAGATGACTGGTGGAGGAATGATCCAGAATCTATTGACTAGTAACGAAGGATCCTATATAAAACACTTTACTTCGATGTTTGAACAATTATGGAAAGAAGGCGTTGATGCACGATACCGAATTAAGGATATCGAAGAAAAGGTTGGTATAGCAGAGATAGAAATTATTCGGAATCCGATAGATTCCATAGCACGTGGCTGGGATATGGTAAGATCAGCGCGAAAAGAGATAAATGTGTTATTTTCCTCCTCAAATGCACTTAAACGACAAATTGCAATGGGAGCATTACCACTCTTGAGAAATGCTTCTGAAAAACAAAAAGTAAGAATTAGAATGCTACTTCCATCCTCTGACAAGTCGGATCAGCTTATAGAAGAAACAAAGTCTAATGTTCCTAACATAGATATTAGAACCATAAGTAGCAGCCCGGAGACTAGGATCTCCATACTCATAACAGACAATAAGCAATGTTTGATATTAGAATTAAAGGATGACAAGCAAAATACATCTTACGATGCGGTTGGATTAGCCACATATTCAATTAGTCCTACTATAATATCGTCTTATTTGGCAGTCTTTGAGAGCTTTTGGAGACAGGCGGAACTTTTTGAAAAGATGAAAGAGGTGGAAATATTAGAGAAGGACTTTATTAATATTGCTGCCCATGAATTACGAAATCCCATTCAACCAATAATCGGTTTTTCAGAATTACTTTATTCAAAGATTGAAAATCAGGAACATAGACGTCTTCTTGAGGAAGTAATATTGAACGCAAGAAGGCTTGAGAAGCTCGCTCGAATCATGTTGGATGTAACTCGTATAGAGAACAATTCGTTAATTCTAACAAAAGAAACTGTTGAGACTGGTAAAGTCGTAAGGGATATAATCGATAGTTATAATCGAAAACTGGGAGAAAAAAATGCAGCGAACAAAAGCAAGAATTTGGAACCATTGATGATAATTCAAAATGGAGTAAATGACGTAGAGGCTACTTTAGACAAAGTCAGGATAACGCAGGTGATTTGCAATATCCTTGACAATGCTGTGAGTTTTAGCCACGAGGGGAAAATAAGAGTTGTACTCAAAAAAGAGAAACGAAAAGGACAAAACTTTCTTCTCATAAGAGTGAAAGATACGGGACCAGGTATAGATCCAGAAATCTTGTCTAAACTATTTACAAAATTTGCCTCCAAGTCTGACATGGGAACAGGACTGGGGTTATTCATTTCAAAGGGAATTGTTGAAGCACATGGAGGAAAGATATGGGCAGAAAATAATCCAAACAGAGGAGCAACATTTAGCTTTGCCCTGCCAATCTAACCTTCTAATAAACAATCTAGATCTTTTTCATGATGAATAATCGAGGTTGGCGATATGGCCAACAAATTTATCTATATATAAATAGAGTAGACCACGTCGCTTTTTCTATATAATCTCAATATGACTACAACTATACCTCCTGTGTCTTCATATTGCTTTTAGCCTATGTTTTAGTGCCGGTAACAAAAATAACCGAAAGCTCTAAATTGAGTAACACAGTTCAGTATTCTAACTTTTGATTGGAATATTCAAATATTTAAGATTGATTATCACCAAAAAAAGGTACCTATAATGAATCTAACAGAACGACTATGAGCAACTCCCAAAATCCAAACAGTAATGAAAGGATATTTCTATTATGTGACAATTGCTTCTGGACCGTAACCTGTCTTAACAAGGTTTATCTGCAGAAAATTTTGGCAAAAAATAATCGATGCCCTAATTGCAATCAGGACCAGCTGTCCAGTTTTCCGGTAATGCCTAATGATTCGTTCACTTATAGCTACTCTAAAAAACGAGGCATTGAGCTAAAATTTGGTATCAGAAGGACATAATTATACCCACCAAAATATCAGAAGCGCGTTATAAGGAACAATTTGTCGTAAGCTATCGCACATATGTACTTTTCTCAAAACATTGTAACACTAATAAATATCACCATTACCATTATCATGATACCACGATACATTAAAAAGATGTATAAATCCAAATATAAGACGACTTGATTTGAAATGACGCACCCTCAAAATGGTAACAATAAACCAAATCCATCACCTGCCTTGAATCAAAAAGTGCCTAAAAAAGCGTGGATGTCACTAGCGATATTAGGTTCGGCGCTTTTGATAGCAATGTATGGAGAAACGATGTTACTACCTGCGATACCTGATATAATTAAGGAATTTAATATCAGTTATAATACATCATCATGGATTCTCTCGGCCTATCTCATAGCTGGTGCTGTGTCCACTCCAGTCGCAGGTAAGCTTTCTGATGTCTATGGCAGAAAAAAAATGGTAATGATTATTATGATCATTTATATCATCGGTATTAGTTTGGGTGGACTTTCAACTAATATTACATTTCTGGTAGTTGCCAGGGTAATTCAAGGAATTGGCATCTCTATGTTCCCAATTGCTTTTGGTATTATACGAGATCAGTTTCCAAAAGAGAAGCTAGCGATAGGCGTCGGTGTATTTAGCTCCATGTTCGCAGCTGGCTCTGTGGTTGGATTGGCCCTGGGAGCAAATATAATTGAGCATTTTGGCTGGCGAACTACATTCTTCTCAATCGTATTTGTTGCGATTGGCTTATGGTTTGTTATTAGGAGATATATTCATGACAGTGCAGATTCCACAGATATGATTGAATCATTGGAGTCGAAAATTCCTGTTCACTCAAAAGATAAGAAAATAAAAGTTGCTCACGAGGCAAACATAATTACTAATTCTAAAAATATCGATATAAAAGGAACAATAACCCTAGCAGTCACGATAATTTCGTTTTTAATGATTCTGTCATATTCACAGACTCGAAGCATTGAAAATCCTCATTTGTATGTGTTCATGGTGGTCGGCATTGCATCATTGGTACTTTTCGTGTTTATAGAAAAGCGATCAAATTCACCGTTGGTTAATTTCCAATTGATGACGAATAAAGTGATTCTTTCGGCTAACATCATTCTTGTTATTGCCTTTCTGTCTATGTTTACAGTTTTTCAAACTATACCTGTGTTGGTAAGGAGTCCTCAGCCATTGGGGTTTGGAGAAAACGTCGTAACGACTGCAACTATTCAACTTCCATTCATGATTGTATTTTTATTATTCGCTCCGTCTTCGGGCTTTATCGTTTCCAAATTGGGTAATGTAAAACCAACTATTATTGGAAGCATAGTGAGTACTATAGGATTTTTTAGCCTTTTCCTTTTTCACTCAAATGGCATTGTCGTTTCTACAAACTTGGCTATAATCGCGGGAGGTTTGTCATTAATGCAAGTCGGTGGTTTTGATATCATACTACAATCTACACCCCGAAGATTCAGTGGAATATCTCTTGGAATGACTGTTCTTTTTAATCTTATTGGAGGTTCGGTCGGACCGGCTATTGCAGGAATCTTCATGCAGACAAATCAAGTATTCATAAAAGAATTAGATGGTTCGTTCCCCTCACCTGATTCATATAATCTAATATTTTTAACAATAGCTTTAATGTCATTGGTTCCAGTAGTATTGGCAGTTTTCATAAAGAGATTACCCTTGCAAAGTTCTGATTGAACCATGACAAAATCGAATAGAAAATAAATAAAGGAATGTGTAACGACAATATTAGTTACAGGATAATACGTAACAACGAATACAATAATAATACTGTAATTTTTTACAATTATTCCATTAGATCAAGCATTAATTTTAAATCTGATATTTCTTTTTTAAGAACGTTAATGTCAAAAATATCAGTAGTGTATTTATAAAGTAGTTCGCATGCGCGAATTTGTGCCAATAACATATCCTTCTTGTTTATATAAAGTGAGTGATGAAACTCAATAGTAGAATATGCTATCTTTCTCTTGTGGACCGATCCACAAAGCTTGGCATCGATTTGGATCAAGTATTCATGATCTGTTAGATTCATCTATTTATGATCAACTCAAATCGATTTGAATCTTCTAATCCTAACTCTAGCCTTCTGCTCATCCATAGTGTGCAATAATAATCAGAATGCGTGACCTCATCCATCTTATTACATTTGTAACACATCCATGAAACAGATTCTTTACAAATTTTGCAAATTGCGGATGGTGTCAAACTAGAACCGCACATTCTGCAAGAATTTCTATTGAACATATTAAGAAATATAAGTATTATTCCTATTAGGATTATGAATATTGATCTTATTGATCCTATTGAACTATATTGAATATATGATTATATCGAGTTTTCGAGCTTTTGTTTTTTCATTTAAACATATGTACCAAAAGCTTTTAACTATTAGAAATTTAAAGATTGAAGTAGATATGATTGTGGTTCCGTACTTGTGTTACGATTTCACTATTAAAATTTAAAGATTGAAGTAGATATGAGCAGAATTCAATATATACTAATGTCCTCGTCAATATTGATTTTAGCCACTTTATTTGTTTCTGTTGCTTTATCGCAAAATGTTACTAATCAGAGTAATGTAAATTCGTCCATTATTGCCGACAAGATAAATAAATCAATAGATGTAACAGTGATTGATACTGTAGGTGATTTAGATTGTTCCAATAATTTAGATGAGCAAATTAAAAAAGATAATCCTGATCTCTTTATTGCTCTAGGAGATTTATGCTATAAATCTGATCTTAGCAATTTTACTGGTACTTATGGTGATTTGAAAAAAGAGGGCAAATTTGCTTGTGTAATGGGCAACCATGAAGACGAAAAAGAAGAAGGCAATCCAATCTTAGATAAACAAACGTTGCAATATTGTAATGATCATTGGTATCGTAAAATTGCAAATAATACTACACTATTGATTGGACTAAATACAAATGGGGACACTAAATTGCAGACAAAATGGGGACAATCAGTGGTAACAAATTCAACATTGATGAAAGAGATCAAAAATATTATGTTAATATCTCATAAACCTGCACTCACGCCACCCGAATCACATCACCCAGCTAGAAATTCAACTATCAGGATGATATCTGGTATTGAGAGCAATATAACAAAGGGTATTCAAATATACGAAATTGCTGCACATAATCATTTCATGGCCGAATCAAGTAATGGACGTTGGTTCATTTCTGGAGCAGGAGGAAAAAGTCATTACGAAGGAGCTACTAGTGAAGAGTGGCCATTTGTGAACACCATGCAATACGGATACCTGCAAATCAGAATAAGTAATACGAACGGCACGGTGATTAGTAGTAATTTCTACGGACTGGATGGCAAACTCATTCGTTGAGAAGCTATTAAAGAGAAAGATAGTAGCATTTTGGAGTAGCGTTCGTTAGTTTCAATACAGAACACTAAAAATTTCCTCAGTGATCGTTTAAATGAACAGGTCCTTCATATGAAACATAATTTCCATAAAAGTCATACTGTATAGATGATCAAGCTTTCAAGAATTTCTGCCAAAATATTTCTTGTTACTTGTTACTTTTACTCACCCATAATCTGCACAATGACATTTCGGTGCCTCGGTCTCGTATCCATTTCTAATATGACTATTTGCTGCCACGTTCCCAATGTCAATTTGCCCTGCAGTATTGGAATAGTTAGGCTTGGTCCTATTAGTGATGCTCGGACATGTGAGTGACCATTCCCATCATGCCATGTGTTGTCATGTTCATATCCTATATTTTTTGGTACAATCCTAGACAACATCGCAGGAAAATCATGTATAAGTCCTGGTTCATATTCAATAGTAGTTATTCCGGCCGTGGATCCTGAAACAAAAATAATGACAATCCCCTTTTCAAAATTGCTCTCATTTACTATATTTGATAACTGTTGCGTAATATCAATTACATCGTTCTCACCTTCAGAATGTACCTGAATTGTTCTGGTTACAACATTCATGTGACAAAATGTACCCTACTCTGCTATCTGCTTTTCTAAGTTTACTTGAATCTTGTTGACAGGTGGACTTTGATTTCTTTTATCATTAAGTTCAAATGATTTCCTCATCGAATTCTTATTCGAATGCAAATTGACCTATATTTTATAACATATCATTTGCATCTTTATTTTTCAAGTAATAATAAATATGATGAGCGTTAAAATAAATTATGAGTGAAATAAAAAAAATTCCAGAAGGATATCATTCAATAACTCCTGTTTTGATCATGAAAGATGAATGCAGCAATTGAATTCTATAAAAAGGGAGTTGATGTGGAAGAGCGAAGTCGGATGAAGAGTCCCGATGGCAGGGTCGCGCACGCTGAATTAAAGTTAGGTGATTCTATCTTTATGTTGTCAGATGAATACCCGGAGATGAAATGTCATTCACCCAATACAATTGGTGGAAGTCCAGTTTCCATGTATGTCTATGTTGAAGATGTTGATGAACTTTTCAATAAAGCTGTCTCTGCAGGAGCCAAAGTTCTGGATCCTGTGAAGGATCAATTCTGGGGCGATCGTCATGGTCGACTAGAAGACCCCTTTGGACATCTCTGGTCAATAGCGACTCACAAAAAAGACCTCTCAGAAGAGGAAATGAAAAGAGCAGTAGAAGCAGCTTTTTCTCAAATGCCAAAGTAAATTTCCATTTTATTCATTTTCCCTTATTGTTTCAATATTTAGGATTCATTAGGAAAGTACAATTTAGACAAATAATATCCATATGTTCACAATTTTCCAATCACTTTGTACTTGCTATTTGGTAACAAAAACGTAGACTTTATACTATATATTGATCATGAATTAATCTGATATAGCTAATGTAAATAGGTGGTAAATGTGGTTGAAATTCTAATTAATTTTGCAGGTGACGTATTTCTAGCTAAAGCCGTTAAAGATTACTTATCGTCTAAGGGATTTATCTTGGACATTCATATGACGTCCAATAAAGACGAAATAAGCTTATCAATACAAGAAATTAATATACGAAAAGGAATTAAGCTGGTTAAAGAAATTCTGCGAAACTATTTAGATGAACATAATCTGACAAAGTATAATGTCACCGAATTTGAGAATATCCTCACTATTGGAATTCCAAAGGAGATCGAAGACATCTCAAATCTTCTGATGTGTGAGATATGTGGATGGAGATTAAACACAGAAGAGGAATTACTCGTCCATAGAAGGACACATTGGATTTAAAAATATAATGAGGCTTATAACAATAATAACATATACTTAATATCATGGCAATTTGTGCCTTTTTTTAATGAAAGTAGCGATACTTGTGATTTTTCTTTGTATCGGAATATCTTATTCTTTTTTGATTGCCTTCTTCCCGTTGTATTCAAATGTGCTTTTCATTTTGCCTTATTTGGTATACGATCCTTTACACTTATTGTCCAATATCATAGATCACCAAGAGATAATACAGGAAACAGATGCTCAAAGCGGTATTGAAAATGGTAATAATAGTTTGACCGCTTCAAGACAATTAAACACAATGGATATGACTGTTGGTCTATGGACGCCTATGAACAATAGTTTTGCTCTTCAACATCTAGAAGGTGAGGTGCAGAAAAGGGCAATAGATACACTTCTCAATAAAGGTTATCAGGAGTATTATTACGTCATGAATAACTTTGAAGATCCCAAATCTCTGAAATTGACAGAATCGTTACTAACGACAGCTAATAAAACGAATCTAAAAATAATAATCATACTCCTTCCTCCGTCTGAAGGTGGATCGGATACAAGTTACGATTGGGACGGATGGATAAGATACTTTAATTCTCTTGAAAAGAAGTATCCATCATCATTTGAGGGTTTTACAATAGATGATTTCAACTGGATAAGTACTAAATCTAACACTAAATTCAAGAACAATATAGATTTTATGGAATATACCATGCTCTCCAAATCTCTTGAGCACAAGAATAAGAATGTAAAGTTTTATCCAACAATTTATTTTGAAGGGAAAAAAACTGGAATAATTGTAAATAAATACAATAATTTTATTGATGGTTTAGTTATAGCCAGTGGGTGTTACTATAACGTATCAATTTTAGAAAGGCAATTAGATATGTTCTCAGAAATTTTCAAAAAGCCGATGAGGTATATCGTATATCCTACTATAACTTATAACTATTCGAGACTTGATTATAGTCCTCCTACGGACCGGCTCATATTGGCGACCTTATCAATAGCATCAACATATTCACATGGTTTGATAGTTTGGCGTGATCTGGATAATCCTGTTATACAGGAACACATGAAATACAGACATGATAAACAATATCTCCTGGATATCTCAAATTCTAAACAGGCACAAATTAAAGAAGAGATAATGGATACAAATGGCAAGTCTATGAAAAGCAAATTAAATACAAGCTGTAGTAATTGGGCTAAGAAATATAATGAAGCATATGATAAATGGATAAATTTGCCAGAAGGGGAAGAAGATGATAAATGGAAAAAAACGATTCTAAACTAATCCGATCAAAACCAGTAAATTTATATTTACCAAATTAAGGAATGTTTGAACGAAACTACATTAGATAAGATCATTATGCAAATTAAATTTAAAAATTGCTGATCAGTCCAAATATTCTATTGCTTTTTTCTCCCCTTGTCTAATTAGTTCCTTTATTGTCTCTACAGAAAAATCAGCGTTTTGTAGAGGATAAGGACTTTCTGGAATAATTCTAGTAATTCTTTTTAGTTTTAGAATCTTAGCTCCGTGCTTTTCAACCAGTGTATAGTGTTCCTTATTAATATAGTCGATCTTTTCCTTCTCTATCTTTATTTGATCAGTAGCCTGGACTATATCATATAGTGCTTCAATTAAATTTACATGCCTTGTTATAAGTCTAGACATTTTTTCGAGGCTTTCTGTCTTATCACTAAACATTATATCTTTGGCCCTTGACATAACTTCACTCATATTTGCGGGCAGTTTTTCTATTTTTCTCGGATAATTTTCCACGACAAAGATGTTTTTATTCTTACTCGGAGATGCGACCATTACCTCGCGTATCGGAGTATTGCTTAATAAAGAACCATCCCAAGCAAATTTGCCATCGCTTACTTCCACCCACGGAAATCCATATTGCGGGTATCCGATAGTGGCAAGAAGATGCTTCATCTCAATAGACCTCTTGTAACTATCAAAGATAAGCGGTTCTGCACTAAGAACATCAACTGCAGTAACAATAAGTCTAGTATTGGTGTTACTATTACCTTCATGAGTATTATTCTGCTGGCTTCTTGGAGAAAGTTTCTTAAAATCGATGTACTTTTCTAAGGTCTTACTTAAGACAGAATTGTCATAAATATAAGTCCATTTCCAAGGAGGTTGATAATATTGCTCTATTTGTGAACTATCTAGATTAGAAATATCAAAGTTAAGCCACCTTGGTACAAAGAAATCCGGAACTCCATAAAATGCTGCATTTAGTGATGCTGCAGGCGATCTCTTCAATTTCGTTTGATATTTTTGATAGTCAAAGTCAAAAGTGAAAATATCAGGGATTATATTGTAACTGCTTTCTGCCAAATCCAGCCAAAAATTCTCCAAGTCGACTTCAGGTCTATCATTATTGCTGCCAGCAGCAATTGCACCATTGATACCACCTATTGATGTTCCGGCTATTATGTCAAATTTCATATTTTTTTTCGCAAATGCTTTAAAAACTCCACACGCAAAAGCCCCTAAGGAGCCACCGCCTTGTAGTATCAATACATTTTCTACACCTTTCTCATGCTTATGATTGGCCAATACATCTTATTGTATTACAAATAATCTTAACGTTTCTTTTTCAAAAATTTCGGAATGTGGAATTGATTTACAAATTTGACATGACATTCAAAAAACATTCGTTACGCAATAAACAATGGACAGCATTAGCAGATTATGGTAACTTTACTTTCCTATTATTTTGACCATGAACTGAGGTCTATAAACTATTAAAACAATGTTGTATATGTAGTTTTGATGAAAAAAGAACTAATTATAGGAACCATGACTTTCGTGTTAGCGATTGCATTAATCTATACGCCAACAGGATACGCGCAAAATATCACAACAAATGCCTCAAACATGATGAGCAATGCAAGCGCGAACATAAATCAAACTGCATCTGAATTAGCTAAGAATGATACTCTAGGAAATGTACTAAATAAAACTGGTGAAGTAGGTAAAAAGATACTGGGAGGAGCAGCAGATGTGGTCAGTAATATAAGCGAGGAAGTAAAAGAAGGGATAGGACAGAAATAGACAATCTTACTTTTGTGATTTTTTTGGCTGGTTTGCTGACATCTGAAATTCGCATGTAGATACCAGTATTAAATCAGCAATATTATGATATAGATCCTGAACTTGAGAATTAAAACCTAAGTAATGTATCAAAATGTTTCTCCTACTATGATATTAATATAAAATATATTAATTATGGTATTACTAGATACTAGATTACGATGACTATTAAACTCCTTTTTGGATATCATTCTTTTTTCTGGTAGATATAGATGTCACAAAATACTACCAAGAAGTCCTCGAAGGATATAATAGTGCGTAATATGAATACAATAAACTCCAACGAAATAATTCTAGTATTGAATCCGAATTCTCAAGGAGGTAACACAGGAAAAAACTGGATTGCGACCTATACCAAGGTTAAGGATTTTTTACCTAAAGATCACAAAATCATTTTTACTAAAAAAACGAATGATGGTATATTCGTCACTCGTAAGTTACTTAGAAAAGGATATAGAAATATTGTTGCTATCGGCGGAGATGGTACCATTAATGAGGTTGCAAATGGCTTTTTTGATCTTAAGTTACAAGATAAACGTTCCAAAGATTTCGGTAAAATAAATCTTGACTCTAAATTAAAACAAATAAACTCAAATGGAATTATGTACATAGTTCCGTCAGGCAGTCGAAATGTAATGGCAAGATCTCTTGAGCTAAAACATCAGGGTCCCGAATCCTTGATACGGATTAAACAGATGAAGAAACGTAAGATGGATATTATAGCAGCTATTATAACTGATAAGGATGACCCGTCTCTATTTCATAACAGAATTATAATGAATGCAGCGGAGATTGGTGTAGGAGCTGAAATCATTGACAGATCCAAGAAAGTAAGAGGAAAAATAAAGAATCGTTTTGTATCTACCATGGCAGGCATAATTGCTACTCTTCCAGCATATACTAGTAATGAGTGTGATATAATCATTGACAAGCATAAGAAAATCTCTACAAAAATGACAATGGGCATAGTTGCCAATGGTCGTTTCTTAGGTGGGGGTTTCAAAGCGGCTCCTCGTGCGAGATTCTCCGATGGTCTATTGGATATTATTATATTAAAAAACTCGGGCAGTTTGAAAATGATTGATAAACTGATAGAATTAAAGGGAACAAGTAGTTATAAATATGAAGAGGATATTCTCTATTATCAAGCTTCAGAAGTGAAGATTTTACCTAAAGAAAGTGAGGTTACTGTTACTGTAGATGGGGAGCCAATAGGAAAGCTCCCAGCCTTTTTCAAAAGTTATCCTAACGCCTTGACCATAAAGAGCGAGGCATCCCCAGTACGGATCTAGATAATATTGTTGGGTAAGGGAACGCGCAAATATTGTAGAATTAAAGATAAATGCCTTGTTACTGATGCGTGCATTAGATTATTACTTGATATTTTTTGATAATTTTCGTGCAGCCTTTTTTCGTTCGTCTTCATCTTTCTGAATTGTAGAATGATCTTCTGGAATATCTAGAGGTTTTTCTCCAAATTGTCCACTAGTTGCGTCGTTAAGTGCCTGATCCCGCTTAAACGGGTTCTTTTTTTCTGTACTCAATGTTATTATTTATCCAATATGCTTATTATGAATTACAATAAATACTGATTTTACGAATTTAACTACTCACAATTTTTGATACGAAATTTTCCTCTCCTAGAATAATTAGAAATTCAAAATATTAGAGGTAGTCGGAACCGCATTGTTAGTGGGATTAGGAATTGAATAGGTACTATATCGCAACATTAATGCTCACTTCAAGAGCGTCTCTAACTTTTTTATTGAACTCAAGGGTGGTCTTTGTAGTACGACTGATATAGTTACTTGAATTCCTGACATAATCCAGATAATCCTTCATTTCATCCTCATACATTATCACATTGTCTGCTACTACTACTGCTCTTTTATTCAACAGACCATGTTGTTCAATAAGTTGGAGATATTTTAGATATTCGTTCTTTGTAGCATCCAAGAAAACCATATCGAATTTGTATTTGGATTTGAGTTTTGGGATCACTTTCAAAGCATCACCATTGATTAGATGTATTTTATCAGATAGCCCAGAATCTTCTATGTTGTTTCTTGCAATCTGTGCCATCTCCCCATCTTTCTCCACAGTAAAAAGAATGGGTTCGCTTGTATTATTCTCAAAATCAATATTCATTTTCTTTTTTCTAGCTTTCTGAATTAAAATATTAATTGCTATTAAAATCGCCGAATATCCCTGCAACGTTCCGATTTCAAGCGCTTTTTCAGGTTTATGTTCTTTAATGATATTTTTCATAATTTTTCCTTTAATAGGACCTATTGAAGGAAGAAATTCGTTTTTCGCTGTTTTTTCAATATCTTCCAACATCTTCGCCACTGTATTTTCTAGATTATTGGGCCTGCTTTTACTTTTCAAGTTTTGATATTACTTTCAATCTTGGGTATAAGAAAATTTCTACAAAATACAATGATCGTTATATGCTATCAAAAATTCAATTTTTGTTCAATGCAGCATACTCTCCTAGAAAAGAGTTATTAAAAATAGTGCAAATATTCGATTATGAGTAAACAATCAACCGTGAATTTAAGTGACTCTCGGATTAGAAGTCTTTTTGAGGGTAAGAATTTTGCCTTTCTATCTTCATTGATGAAAGATGGCTCTCCACATGTTACTCCAGTTTGGGTTGATATTGAAAATGGTAATATACTTGTAAACACTGCATTAGGTCGAGTAAAACAGAGGAATATTTCTAGAGATCCAAGAGTAGCATTGTCTATAATTGATCAAAATAATCAATATGAAATGGTTACTATTAGAGGTAAGGTAACTGAGCAAATTACTGGAGACAGAGCTGAAAAACATATTGATAAGCTTGCTAAAAAATATATGGGTAAGGATAAATATCCGTGGAGATCAAAAGTAGAAAAAAGGGTTATTTTAAAGATAAAACCAGGGAAAGTATTTCACATGAATTAGCACTCAATTTATATAGCTCTAAGGCTTCGGAATTGAAATCGTTATATTCTATATTGGATTATCTATATCATGTCATCAGAAAATCAGGAAAAATGCGCAGCTTGCGGAATGACATTCAGTAATCAGGACGAATTAAAGGAACATATGTTAGAATTACATCGAGAATAATCTCATCAGAGTAATTCACTCAGATGTAATTTTGGAACACATGTTGAGGAATTGATCTAAGCAAGCTCATAGATTGGTGGAGATATTTTTTCTTCCATAGCACTCAGAATCTGGTCGATACAGTCGTGACTAATAATTGATGGAATTGATACTCTAAGTTCTGCTGGGACCAAATAATTAATGTACTTTAATAGCTGCCATCTTCTTCCGATGTCTTTCTCTTCCCGGCAAATATTTATCAGATTGATAAGTTGTTTACTATTTTTTAGCATCATAATACTATGAGCTTACAGATTTATGAGCTTTAGCTACCAATTTCTTCTACAATTGTTCTGTATCATAAATATTAGAAATTTATATGTGCTTTTTTAGCACGATTATTTGCTTTGTTTTTTATTTGAGAAATTAATCCGCTGTTCTGTAAATCCTGTAGACATTTTAAAACCAGTTCATAGTTCGCTTTTAAGTAATATACACTCAATTCTAGATCAATTCTAGATCAGACATAAATCTAATAGTGACAATTACTAATTATGGACTGCGATTTTTGTAGAAAAGAGTGTGAAAAGTATAAATCATTCTACTCTCCATCTGGTGCAGATCCACGTGAATACCATCTATGCATAGATTGCATTAAAAGTTGGCTGAGGGAAGTAGAACAGTGAAAGCATTGTTGGTGCATCAACTAAAAGTTGAGTCAGCATAACGCAATCTAATTGCGGGTATAATCTTGGCTATGAGGATAATTCAATATTCTATTGCGACCAACTATTCGAAACTTGTACTGATCTCCGTACAGGTTAGAATAAAAGTGAGCATAACTTTTGGCAGCAGTAAATGTAGTGAAATTGGTTCTCAGCCCGTCTACGGCTGTTTTATGACCATAGACGTCCTCTATCTCGATAATGTAGAATTTAGGTAACTTCTTAAATTGCTTGATTGTCATGTACATTATAATTAGGAAGAATGCTACCACGGTAAGAACCATAAGTAAATGTTCAAAACCCTTTACAAATTCTAAAATGTTATTTATTACGTTCTGCTCAAACCATTTTGAAGAAAATGATAATAATCTAATAGCTACAACTACTAAATAATCAATCACTTCATCCGCCCCCAATTGGCATTTACAGTCACAAGATAATATTTGCCTAGCTCTTTAAAAGACTATCTATGGATATTAAAGGACAATTCTGATTCTATTTACTATTTTTAAATTGGCTTTATGCTAACATTAATATTTAAGTTCTATTTACAGTATCGATTCAAAATTTAGATCTAACCACCTTGGTGTCAAAACTAGAGTGGATTTCTACATAAAAGAAAAAATTTGATGATATAGACCTTGTTTGAGTTTAGATCTTTTCTAATTATTGGCCTTTAACAGATTTATTGCTTCAACCAGTTTGGCATCGGTAGCATTAATGTGTAAATCCAATTCTGATTGTTGCACCTTATCTTTTATCAAATCCCGCAATTCTTCTCGCATCTTATGTTCAATATCTTCCATGAAAGCATGAGAGCTTTTTTTCTCAAGTTCTTCTTCGACATGTTCGAAATTGTCTAGATAAGCCGCAGTTGCTAATTCCTCTGCACCTGTGTAATTACTATTCTTATATTCAACTGATGTTTGATTCAACAAACTTCTGGCGTTCTCCAAGTAGTCGACAAATTTATTTGATTCACCTTCAGTTCCAACTGCTTCTTTTTCCTGTGCAAACCCCATTTGCATTTCAGATACAGACAGAGGCATGATGATAGCAGCTATCAAGATGCTCCATTTCAAATTGATTTTCACCATTGTTAGGTCGCCCTAATTAAATTTCACTGATTATTTAAACGGTGGTAGGAGGGCAAAACATGGGTTGATGCTATGACATTGTGCTGCTTAAGAAAAATCAACAATTCTAATACTTTTTATGTCTAAGACGTGAAAAAATAGTCTTAATAAAAAATGAAAATGGCATATTCAATCTCTTCGATTACGAGAACAGCTTTTTCAAATCCATTATATCTGGCTATTGCCTCAGTAACAGGCCTTATTTTTTGGATAGTAACAAACACATTTGATAATTTCCTCTTTTTTTCACCTTATTTGACATTCTATGTTCCTAATGATATGATTGAAGCGTTTATCTTAACTTGTATTAATTCAGTTCTAGTAGCAATCTTGGTAAACTTTAATCTGTATATAATAAGGAATCTGAAATTAAAGTTAAGTAAATCTGCGCTGTCTGGTACTACGATAAGTGTTCTTTCCAGTACATGTGCAAGTTGTTCCACTTTTGGATTCACACTTGCTTCAACGTTTGGTGGACTAGGCTTTTTAGCATCTAATTTTCTGTCAAGCAATCAGATAACATTGAGAGGAATATCCACGATTGTTTTGCTGTTCGCAATTTGTACTTGTTATATTAAGACTAGGAAAAGCTGCAAGTCATCAAGTCAAACTCAAGTTCAAGGTGATGGAGGAAACTAGTCCTCACAGTAGTTGTATAGATTCATTCTTTCTAGTCCGCTAGTCCGTAATCTATCTACCATAATGATTAGCATTAATCAAATTTTCGATCTGCAAAATCGATTATTCATTGTATCAACCTTGTTTTTATTGATTTAGATGTCAGAAAAAGAAAAAGGGATTTTGAGTTATTTTATTACACGAGTATTTTGTACATACGTTACTTTATATGGTCGCTTATCCAGTCATGTTACTGGCCATTCCAGTCATGTTACCAGTCATGTTACTGGCCATTCCAGTCATGTTACCAGTCATGTTACTGGCCATTCCAGTCATGTTACTGGCCATTCCAGTCATGTTTTCAGCAAACACACCAGTACCAATCATAGGTACTAGTAACATGCTTAAAGCCAACGTGATTGCTAATGACAAAATAAAAATTCTAGCCATTTTTATGAGAAACAATGTTACTTTATTTAAATATTTTCTTGAGCTTTCATGATAAGAACAAAGAAATAATTTACCGATAAAAATGAAAAAAACTAATGAATTACACCATTTTTTTTAAAATTATAAAATTAATCGTAATTAATGGAAATTTTTTCTCTTTGGCTTATATTAAGATATTACCATATTTAGAGTGATAAGACTATTGATATTTTTACCTTCAGATGAAATTAATAGGAAAAAGTTGTCACATCTGGAAATATGATTCAAATTCCTTAATTGAAAATTTTGATCGCCTTATTCATTTAAATTTGACCAAATATTTGACATATTGTATATGAACATCGCATTTTCCTATGGATTGTTGCCTATCAGGATTATGGCTGGTATTGTATTTATTGCGCATGGAATACCGAAATTTTACGATGTATCTGGAGGGTATGGTTTTTTTCAATCTATTACTTTACCTCCTGAATTATTCTTACCCATAGCAATCCTAGAGGTAATAGGAGGTTTGGCTATATTATTGGGTGTATTAACAAGAATCGCTTCATTATTATTCATTATTGAAATGACAGGCGCAATAGTGTTCGCCAAACTGTCTAAGGGATTTATCGGCGGATATGAATTTGAACTACTCTTGATATCAATATGCATTACTCTAGTACTTCTTGGTCCTGGAAGGATATCCATTGAAAATTATATCCTAAAAAGGGAAATATTCCCTAGAGGAACATCAAGAATTACTCAACAGCTGAAAGAAAATAATTAAAATTAATTTTTTTCTGTTTTGAATTAAACTTATAATAAAAATAAATTATCCGGACTTTCACAAGAGATACCCTGCAAAGTAATGATACATAATAGAATACATACTACATTATCCTCACGAGGATGATAACCCCCATTTTTCTCGCACCTTTTCTTCAACTTTTGAAAAAACAAATCTGTCAAATAGTAAACCAACTCCGAATATAACAATCATAGTTGCTATTATCTGACTCATGTTAGAGAACTCTCTTCCGATAGCCAAAATATATCCTAATCCCAGTCCGGTAGTAATCAACATTTCTGCGCCAATTAATGCGTGCCAAGCGAAAGACCAAGTTTGTCTCAAGCCCATTATTAAAGAAGGGGCCGATGCAGGGATCATTACATATCTGAATAGCAATATTCCACTAGCTCCCATATTTCTGGCTGCATGTAGGTATATGGGCGGGATATTTCTGATTCCACCATATGTAGAATTCATTACTGAGAATACTGAATTCATCACGATAACGAAAAGTATTCCAAAATCATTGAATCCAAGAAGTAGAATAGCAAAGGGTACCCATGCTATACTTGGAAAAGATTGAAGCCCTAAAGCAAACGAACTCATAGTTTTTCCAAATTGTTTGAATCTAACCATAACAAGTCCAACGCATCCGCCAATCAACACTGAGATTACGAATCCAATAAATAATCGCCAAAGTGTGATGGCGATACCATCTATCAAAGTATTTTCGGAGACCAAGTCAACAAACGATTGAGCAACCATCGCTGGGGAGGGTAGAGATACACGTGGCCAAATTTCTAGTGAAAATACAATTTGCCAGATAATTAGAAAAGCGGCTATAAATAAGAATATACTTAAAACGTCCTTCACGTTATAGTTCATCTCTTTTTTTGAATTTACGTGATTATCCATTTTCAGAAAACCCTTCTATTGATTGCTCCTCTGAGATTAAGTCTATTCGTTATAAAATTCAATCGTGATGGGATTGTATTTGCCACAATTTTAATTCTTTTAATAATTATGGAAATATATTGGTTTCAATATTAAGCCCTTACCCACCTTTACTTTTGATCCTAAAAGTGAGTAATCTTGTGTTCAATAATGATGGGAAACTGAATCTACTCGAAAATGTGAGAGTAACCTCATCAAGCAGGAATGAGGTTTTTCTCCGAATGCAATTTTCGAAACTTTTAATCCTTAGTATTTCAATGATACTCAAGTAGGAACCTGCATTAGGACTTGATTTATCGCACTCTCAAATACAGAATAAGGCTGAGCACCTACTATTTTTAGAGGCATTTTTCCCTCAGCAATTAATATGAAAGTAGGAGTACTTGTTAAACCGATACTTCTTGCCAAATTGTCATTTATAACAACTAAATTTTCATATTTTTTGGAATCAAGGCACGCTGAAAACTTGTTTACATCCTTAACCCCTGCGTAAACTGCAAACTGGGTTAGACTATTCTTAGAAACCCAATCTACGTTTTCACCCTTTGAATTTCTGTATACTTCATCGTAATAGGGCCAATATTTCCCTTGTTCTGCAGCACAATAAGAGCCAATGGCGGCTAGTGTGGATAACTTGTCTGACGGTCTATCATTTATTACAAAATCTTTGAACATGAAATTAATCTTGCCAGTGTTGATGTAATTGTTAACAATTAGATCTTTGGTTTCTTTATGAAATCTTGCGCAATACTGACATTGATAATCTCCAAATTCTATCAAAGTTACGTTCGTTTTACTCGTTCCTAATGCTGATGCATTTTGAACTATTGGCTGGAGAAGCGTATTTAAAAGCTGGTCAGTATTTTCTGGATTCTTGGGTGCGTTATTATTTCCCATCGTCATAAATGCAGTTGCAGAGCCTCCAACTAATACTACACCAAATATAATAGCCCAAATTAGGGATTTCATTTTAAACTTCTTGGGAACTGATTTCTTCGTCTTTCGTTTCAATGTAGAATCCTGTGTTTTGGTCGAATAAAAACCATGGTGAAGTTTATTTATCTAACCAGTCATGTTGAGAAAAAAAATTGCAATTACCTGTTTTGGGAGAGGTTTATCATATCCCAGCATTTTCTACATAATTGTCCATCAATTTGCCATTTTGGTTTTGGGTTATACCTGAAGAAACTTATTTTTTTGCCGCAATTTACACAAAAATTAATTTTCATTTGATAATCCAATTCTTTTTTATCATAGCATTTTTTGCATAAAGAAATATCATTTTCCAAACCCCATTGCCATCTTGGATTCTTTTTTTGATCTCCGTCTATGATTGCATTACAGATGAAACATTGGTTTTGCCTTTGTTTAATCTTTGCTTCTTCTTCTTTCTGTTTAATGACAAACTCCTCTGTTGTTTTCATATGACAGTCACTGCAAAGAAACCCAGTAATGTTCCAGGATTTATCCGGTTTGTACTTGAATTTAAGATTCTTGTTGCATAGCGTACAGAATTGAGGTTTCCTAACTTGCAAACATTATTTTTTCGAGTATCTCGTAAAAAAATGTATCTTTGCTTTCCTAACGCCTACTAATATGCTCAGATATTTCGAAGGTTATCTTGCGTCTGATTTAAGACATTTTTAAGATATATAAAACAAGAAAAATAATAATCAATATTTATAACTCGTAGGTAATGATATGCAAATGATTAGCAAACAATGTGATAATTGTGCTCCAAAAGGTAAGAATTTTTACTGTAATGCCTGTGACAAAACAGCTGAACTGTTTTATATTTATAGTTATTATATAAATAGATTTTCGGAAAATACTTTGATGGGTAGAATGAAGGCTTTTACCTGGCATGACGTATTGGACTATGTAAGAAATAATTTTTTTCATAATCCTTCTTGTGAACTTGACATAAACTGTGAGAAAAACTTTGCATACATTGAAGAAAAATTATCACACGAAGTCTCATCTAACCTAAGCACCAACAAATCCCATCCTAATCATCCAATTGGATATAAAATTTATTTGAATAAAGGTAATGAATCAATTGATGATATTCCGAAAGGAGATTTTTGGGACTTAACTTCAACTTAGCTTCAATCTAGGTAGCCAGTATAGTGTTACTATTTACCGAATAGTTTCAGGGTAACAGCCGACAACTGAATTATAGTGATATTGGCGAACTTTCATTTCAAGTCCTTGCATAAAAAAGTTTGAAGAGAGGCATGATTCAAATTCCTTTATCGATATATTAAATGGGATCATTCATCATGAAAGGATATAATTTCTTTATTACCATATTTTGTAAATAATTCATCATACCTTTCGTACTTTTTAGATATTAAATTGCCATTGCCGTCATACATCTTTACAAAATTAGCGCGCATTATGATATTTCCCTGAGAATCGAAGAACCTAATACTATAACTGTTCATTCCGCTCTGTCTATCTTCTATTATGAACTTTGCCGTTGTCACATTCTCAAGATTCAAATGAATATGCCAAGGTTTATCGTCATTTCCGATTGTCAACCATTTGTCACTTACACGAACAGGTAAACCACTTTCGCTTTTAACTTCACAGATCCCACTTCCACTATTTACTGAGAACATAATATTATCTATGTCGAGAATATCTGAAACTAATTCTTTTATAAGGTCATGAGACATAGATGAATATTATGAAGTTGGTTTAATAAAAATATCAGCCTAAAACTGGAATTAAAGATATCTCTTAAGTGAGATTGAATTCTCAAACAAAATTAAAATGATTTTTTGAGTTAAGATCTGCAATTTTCAGGGGTTCGGGTAATCTTTCTCCGTCTTTGGTCAACTTTTCAACGATCTGTATAGATTTTTTTAAACTAATTTTGTGTCCAGCGCTTATATAAGTTGGTCTTTTGCCTCTCTTTTTAATCTCATATCCAAGAATTATTTCATCATATTCTACAAAGTGATCCCTCTTTACAGAACCGCATAATAGACTTTTGGCTACCCCTATAGTTGGTTTATCAATGCTATACCCAATGTAACTAGCCAGACCGCATTTTCTTGGATGCAATACCCCGTGGCCATCAATAAGAAGAACGTCAAAATCATTCTCATCTTTTAGTAAAGCCAAAGTTTTTAGTAGTGGTCCTGATTCTCTTAGGAAAAATAATCCAGGAATATATGGATATTCTACTTTGCTTTTGATATTGATGGTTGCCACAATGTCAAATGCAGTATTAGTTATAACACTGGAGCAATATGCCGTTTCATTCTTATACGAAATGTCTATCCCACAAATCTTTTCAATTTTATCAAACATATCATGGGTTATTAGCTTTGTTGAAATTTCTTTTTGAATACCAAGCGCCCAAGAAAATTCCTTTTGCATCATACCATTCCGAGTTAATGTCTCTTAACTTTGACTATTTCCGATTGATAGTTCCGCTAAAGTTAGAGATTTATTTTGTTATGAATCAGACTTTGGCAGAATAGCTATTCGAAAAATCTGAGCAAATAGAATGAATTAATGAATGCGTGAAGTGCATAAGTAAGATTCAAAAATAATTGTCAAATGGACGAAAACTTGCGGCTGGATTGTAAACTGTAAATGGAGTTATCATAGCGAATACTGAAATGCATTGTATTTCGTGGTCATCTATCTTTTCACATGGGCTAGCAAATTGAACATGTTTTTTATATGATGTTTTTATAGGTTGCCTGAATTTATAATTCTGATAGATAATGCCGGGACCATCAGAAAAGAAGCACCAAGAATATGAATGGCAGATTAGTGGCAAAGTCAAAGAGACACATGACACATATACGTACACTTTATTGCCAGTTTCTGAATCACAAAGATTTGATTTTGAAATAGGCCAATTCGTAACTTTGAGCGTATTTCTAATAAGACCTACTGCATCAGGAGGAAGTGAAGAGAATCTGGTTAATCGTGCTTATTCAATTGCATCGTCACCATCAAGGGATTTTATTGAACTTACAATAAAGGAAGAAAAACCATATGGCTACATCAATCCTACTACAGGAAAATCAGATTCCTTTGCAGCTTATTTTAATGAACAGGTCAAGTTAGGTGATAGACTCAAGTTAAAGCTGAATCCAAATAAAGAACATTTCTTGTGGAAAGTGGCTACCGGAATTGAAAAAAACGTAGCATATTGGTCGGGTGCAAATGGAGCAGAATCTGCAAGAGGTTTGATCCAGTATATGGAGGATAAGAATGATCCGGAATTTAATCTTGTACTTTTCTATAGTAATACAAAGCTATCAGTTGATAATGCAAAAAAAGACTTCAGTAGTACTGAACATCATCCCGTAGACACCTTGAACATTATTTACTATAATTGGTTGATTGATATTACAAAAAAAATTGAGAACCTCAAGGTGATTTTTACATTTACAAGGGAACAAGAAGTACCGATAACATCCCCTCAAGATGCAAGGATTATTTATAGGAAAGGAAGATTCTTCTTGAATCCTGACGGCTCTCCCGAAAAAACTTTATCGAAATATGGCGGAAAAGTAGAGACACTGTTTAATCCAATATGTGGTAGTAGCTCGTTCATAAACGGGACAGTAATGTTACCAAATCGCAAGATAAATAGAGGAAAAGGAATATTACAAAATCTAGTGGAGCTTGAAGGAGTAAAACCTGAAAAGATCGACAAAGAACAGTTCTATTTACAACAAGTCGGAGCGAATCAGCAAGAAGAAAAATAATATGAATTAAGCTGAATTTATCTGAATTGAATTACCAATCGTTTAACCTTCACCTGTTTTCCATTATATAATTAGGTATTTTTACAATTTAGATATTGAGGTGTGTATTTGCAAAGATAGTTTGTTTTGTAATTGAGATATCAGGCAATTGATACTGATACAGATTATTCAATCTTTTTGATAAATGATTATTGAATAAATGATGTGAAGATTTAGCTATAAAATATTGAGCCAACAGTTATTTGTGTTATACTTTAGAAGATAGCGACTTATGAATACGAACAAGGGAATGTCAATTGCTGTCATATTTCTCGCAGCAGCTATCATCTTTGTATCGTCAACTCCTATGGCAAAAAATGCCTTCGCACAAACTATTGGTGAAGAAGAAAATCAAGTCAGCAACACAGGCAGCCAAAACTATGAAAATTTCCTGACTTGTCTGTCTGACGCCAGCGGGCAAAATAGTTATCCTGCAGGTAATCAAATAGTAAGCTGCTTGGTAGAGAGCGGCTACGTACAAGGAAGTTCCAGTGCAAGTGCAAGTAACGCTGTAGACTCTGAAGATCAAAACGCAAATGCACAAACAAATGTAGTTGATGACCAAAGTAATGATCAAAGCAATTCAGATGACCAAAGTAATGATCAAAGCAATTCAGATGACCAAAGTAATGATCAAAGCAATTCAGATGACCAAAGTAATGATCAAAGCAATTCAGATGACCAAAGCGACGATGAAGAATAGATTAGCTGCACAACCAACGATTGAAAGCTCCCCATTCTTTCTTTTTTAGTATTGAATTTTTTTATCGGGTAAATTCTGCTTAATACTTGTTCAACCACATTCGATGTATGTATTTGATTTGACTCAACAATTATAATGTCCTGTATTCATTAAAATATGTTATAGTGGATCCTTTTCAACAAAATTATTTTGGCAAATTACTGTCTGAAGGAAAGAGAATTCTGGTAATGTTCTATGCGGATTGGTGTCCTTTCTGTCAGAAATTCAAACAAACTTTTGAATCGTTTGCTAATACTTCTGATAAAAAGATCAAATTTTATGCTCATATGATAAATGATGATGACGACCCTTTGTGGGATAGATTTTCAATTAACACTGTTCCCACACTTATCGCATTTGATGGGAACGAGAGCATCTCTAGAAGAGATTCAAAAATGGGTGTTGGATTGAACAAGACAGACATTGATTCAATTCTAATAGAAATAGCAGGAAAGTAATTTCTCATTGCCCTTTTTCCATAACTATGATTTAAACAGCGATAAAGGTCAGTAAATAACTAACCTAGATTCGTCATTACCATTACAACCCATGTTTTTGAGAGTATACTTGCTGGAGCGTACGATACTAAAAATCTTGTTCCATTAATCGTTTCTGAATCTTTTCCAGCTTTTCCAGATTTTCCATTTTTGAAGCTATTCAACTCTACAAATGATTCAGATTTGTTTGACAAAAGAGAATTTGAATCACCAATTTTTTGTCCGTTACCATCAACATATACTACTCTTATATCCTCGGGGAGATTCAAAGATTGAAGCTTGTGATGAAATTTACTAAGATTCAATACTCCACTCCATATACCTAATAAGGATTCGTTTTTTTGTGAATAAATTGTGACTGAAATAAGTGCTACCGTCTCTCCGGTGGACGATGATACTATTGCATCGTCCAGAAATGCCTGCTTCGTCTCGATAGCTCCTTGATAATAGTCTCTGAACGCAAAATTATTTCTACTGAGATCTAATTGACGACTGTAGGGCTCTTCCATATACATATCACCATTAGGCATCAGGAATGTAATTGCCTCTAAAGTATCAGAATGCTGCAAAATGTTATCTGCTATTTGTCTTTTCTTAACATCATCACTATCAGCTATTCCATGTAAACTACTATTAATTTTATTT
>JAHEZK010000099.1 GCA_023251115.1 Nitrosomicrobium frigidum (SeqCode)
AATATCTTCGATTACTGCAACACCGAGAATTATAGTCGAGGCTTCATCCTTTATCATACCAAGCTCATCTAAAATACGCATTACAATTACCGTACTAGTTACAGAAATGGCCAGCGCTAAGAAGAGACTATCGGCCATAGAGTATTTCACTGCCTGACATACAAGAAAACCGATAGCAAATGTGCCTAATGCCTCACTAAAGGCTATGACCAAAGCTTTCTTACCAATCCTTCTTAGTTTTTCTATAGGAAATTCCATACCCACCACAAACAGTAGCAAGATAACGCCTATTTCCGCAAACAGATTTAGAACATCAAAATTGCCGATTAAACTGAACGGTGGGGTAAACGGTCCTATTATCATTCCGGCAATGATATAACCTATTACCATCGGTTGCTTAAGTTTGTAAGAAACCATTGCCATTACGGATGCAACAATCATAATAACAGAAAAATCCTGCAAAATAGGACCAATTTCAATAACCATCTTACACCATCTTCCAATATCCCTTAGGCACTTGATTATAAATATCTTAAATTCTGGATAAAAAACTTATTAATAACAAACATTGAACTAATAATACGGACAGATTTCTACTATATTAGCATAATAATCATTACCATAAAAGAGACTAAATATGTACATTAGGGCAGATCCAGGATTGCTCAGATTTGTTCCAAACAAGGCATGGGACCGGGGCGGTATTCAACGCAATGGATTCCCATTTTCATGATGCATATCTGGTAAAAATTCAAAATCTATAAAAACTAAATTAATAAGAATAAAAATCAGTTTTTATTTTTCTCATCCATCTTCAAAGTTTACCTTTCGATGAGCGCCATCACAGAATGGCTTATTCTCAGAAGCACCACAACGACAGAGAGTATAATGTTCTTTCGACGTTCCTTGCCCAAATTGAATATCTTCACCAAATAGTTCAATACCTCCAGTTATATGGTAAGGACCGTTTTTTAACACCATAACAGTGGGATTTCTTTGATCCTTCGGATCTCTGTATTCAACGCCATCAATGGAGTAACTTAATGCGCCAGACGGACATTTTCTCACAGTGTTTATTATATCGTCCATTTTGGCACCGTCAGGGTCGATCCAAGGTCTGGATCCTAATTTAAATACAGAAGAAAGATTATTAACACACTCTGCTGCATGGGAACAAATTTTTCTGTTATCATGGATTGTAATCACTTTTCCAGGATAGTCACGCCTTATATTCCTAATAACGATCCTATTGGCATTATCGTTCTTGTCTGCAGTCTTATTCTTACTTGAAAATCCTATTATACTATGTGTGCCATCACAAAATGGTTTGTTCTTTGATTCCCCACAACGACATAATGCTACTCCTGCAATTGTACCTAGAGGCTCTCCTTTAGAATTTAAAAGATTATTGACAATTTTTGGCTCGAGGTCGTTTATCAGATAATATGGGCCGTTGGGTAGTGGTTTAATAATTGGTTTCACATTCGCACCCCATAATTGATTTCAGCGCATGAATGTCCGCAATAGGTTACCCTGAGTGATAAGTTTGCTATCTGATAAAAAGTTCATCAACATAACACCACTTCCACTTTTCACCGGGTTCAAAGGACCTTATAATTGGATGACCTGTAGATTTAAAATGCTTTGTTCCATGTTTATTTACAGAAGAATCACAGCAACCTACATGACCACACGTCAGGCATAGGCGTAAGTGAACCCAATCAGATCCGATTTTCTCGCATTCTTCACATCCTTTAGTATTTCCCTTTAAATCTTGATTAATTTCATCCATATGCTGGCATGAATCAGCAACCTTGCTATTCACTTTATATCATAACATTATCAACGGCACAATATTTAACATTTAATACCTTGTCTTGCTCCTTAGGTAAGGTTTTCCTGCTTCGTGACACGTAAACCATAACAGGATAGAATGGTAGTCTGTGTACCCTTAGATACCCAATTAATTGAGAAGATAACAATCGATACTAATTATCAGAATTAGATAATCTTATAACCAATTCTCAGCATGTTATGGAATTTTCAAATTAGATACATAATAATATTTATAGCGAAAAAATACTAGGTAGTTAGGATTTAAGAATCAAATGCTTCAATTAAAAAGGGCCAAAATTAATCCGATTATGGTTCCTGATCCATCAAATTGGTGGGAATCAAAGGCAGTGTTTAATTGCTCGGTTCTCAATGATGGTAAAAATATACACATGCTCTACAGAGCAATTGGTGAATACGAGGATTATGTATCCAGGATTGGTTATGCCTCAAGTAATGATGGCCTGTCATTCATAAGACGTAAGGAACCATCGATGTGTCCAGAGATGGAATACGAAAGTTATGGTATTGAAGATCCTCGATTAACGATTATTGATGATGATAACTATGTAACGTATGTTGTACTCTCAAATTACGTTAGAAATAATCCTTCAGTATCAACAGCGCTTGCAAGGACAAATGATTTTTTTAGCTATGAAAAACTTGGCATAATAACCGTCGAGGGATCACAAGATAAAGATGTTGTTCTTTTTCCAAAATCTGATGGCGATGGTGAACTTGGAAAATACATGATACTTCACAGGCCAAGCAGTTGGATAGGTCCAGAATACAATACAGATAGACCCAGCATATGGATCGCAGAAGGTAATTCGGTCACCAATTTTGTGAAGCATGCGCTGCTCATTAAACCAGAACAGAGTTGGGAGGCGTTAAAGGTAGGAACTGGTGTCCCGCCCATTAAGACAAAAAAGGGGTGGCTTGTAATTTATCATGGAGTTAGTTCGGAGCATGTTTACAGTGCTGGGGCCTTTCTACTAGATATAAAAGAACCAAATAAAATTCTGGGAAGAACAAAAAGCCCGCTACTTGCTCCAAAAGAAGACTATGAGTTAAAAGGTGATGTCAACAATGTCGTATTTCCTAGTGGAGCCTGTGTTTTGGACAACAAGTTATTCGTATATTATGGTGCTGCAGATAAGGTTTGCTGTCTTGCCACGATTGATTTGCAAGAAATAATAGATTATTTATTATCCGACGCATGTGCAATTGGACTTGGTAAGTAATGGCCTGAAGTTTGACAATTCCTTATCAAGATCAAGAAGTAATTTTAATAACGCATTGAATCAACCTAAATGAGATTATTTTTGTACGTTGCATAACAATATTTTATAGTTAGTATTACTTTTTGAGTTTTCAAGAAACTATGACTGGATCAACCTACACCTACTTTCCTGAAATAAATGGCTCATTAGTTAAATTGAGAAAACTCTCAAATGACGATGCCAAGGATATTAGTCAGTTAGTAACTCATAATGTATCCAAATCTTTATGGAAAGTCCCCTTTCCCTACACTCTAGAAGATGCCCTAAACTTTATCGATTCAAGTCATAAAGATTTCACGTCACTCAGGGGTCTAAATTTTGCGATAGAATACAAGAATAATTCTAATGATCTTATTCGTTTAGTTGGGATAATAGGTCTAAAGGATTTAGATATTGCCAAGAAGAAAGGAAATCTAGGGTACTGGATTGGAGAACGATACTGGGGAAAAGGTATAGGAAC
>JAHEZK010000015.1:0-24073 GCA_023251115.1 Nitrosomicrobium frigidum (SeqCode)
GCTAATGTGCAATAGGCTAACACATATCTTGAATTTTTTTCAGTTTTCAAATTTACCAATTTAAATAGATAGCTACCTAGCAGATAAGTTTTTCAATCAGCTCTATAGGTAAAATTGGAGTTGATTGGCGATTTTCATGCAACGGGTTGCAAATTTAGAGTGCTAGTATTATCAGTCCCACCGAACCCGAATTATTGATCTCAAACTTAGTAAACAGATGCTAGCAAACATATTACTCAGGGTATAACGGTGAAGATTGCTGCAAAAAATGTAGAATATTCTTATGAAACTGAAATATATCGACACTTTGTGTCCTCAAAACGATTAATGTTATGAAATGATGGATCCTTTATTAACCATGGGAGTCCTTTTTATGTATGGTCGCAAAAGCACTAAAAGTTCTTTTGTTTGGTGCAATTAATCTAACATTTATAGTGTTATTATTGAATTCTGGAGGGTTACATATACAAGGTGCATCTATTGAATTCGATAAATCAAATTTTAGTAATCCTTTAGAAATTAATAACAAGTATTTTCCTTTAAAACCAGGTACCACAATGATTTATGAAGGTAAAAGCGAGGATGAACCAACACGCGATGTGTTTGTAGTTTCCAACGATACAAAGGAAATAATGGGTATACCCACGCGCGTAGTTCATGATGATGCGTACGTGAATGAAGAGCATGAAGAAACGACAAATGATTGGTTCGCGCAGGATGACCAAGGAAATGTCTGGTATATGGGTGAATATACTACCGATCTTAGTAACAAGGGAAGCCACGAAGGATCCTGGGAAGCAGGTGTGAAAGGCGCCAAGGCTGGAATAATAATGGAGGCGGATCCTAAGGTTGACGATACGTATAACCAAGAATTCTTAAAAGGTGTTGCTGAAGATAAGGGCACAATCCTTAGTCTAGATGAGAAGATTACAGTTCCATATGGCACTTTCTCAAACGTACTTAAAACCAAGGATTTTTCGCCACTTGAACCTGACATTGTTGAAAACAAATTCTATGCACAGAATATCGGAGAGATAAAGGCTCTCAGCGTAAAAGGCGAGTCAGAAGTAGAGTCCCTAGTACAAATCAATGGCACCGGTAACAGTAACTCATCAGATACGAACTAAATAATCACTTGCAAGGGTTCTTTGGTGGTAATTCTAGCGTTATCAGTTCCACCGCACTCGGACCTACGATTTTTTCTCGTCCAATTAATAGAAACAAATTATCTTTTAACATTAGAACAATTTTAAATCCTATACGGTAATTTTTAGGAGAACAGCTAACCCGGCAAGCTCCGCGGCGCCAAGAGCCACAAAGTATGGTAGTAACGCTTCATGATATAACGGTGCCATTGCAATGTAAGCATATACGGCAATAGCATTGTGTAGCAACAGCATACCGGCGAAAAACATTAGTCCAAGTGTAAATATTGCCTTGCTGCTCCTGTATATTCTTGCGTATATAATAAATAAGGTTGTCAAGAGACCAAGATTTGTTAGACTAACTCCGGCGCTTATTTCCATCAGTATGTTCATGAATATACAACATACCTTCAAGTTGCTTTATTTACATTTATCCAGATTAGCTCCAAATTATCAACTAATATTCATTTCAAATTCCAGAATATTGGTAACAATGTTTATGATCTGCATAAGTTTTCCAGCGCATCATTTATTCTCATCACTAAATTTGCTTATTGAGTGACACAAAAAATTGCACGGGATCTTTTTAAGAAAAATATCCTCAACTACTAAACCATGGACCTTCATTACGTGTTTCGCGCCCATTTCCAAGAACTCCTCTTTTGTCTCAGCTTTAATTACATAATCGCAGTCGTATCCTGTTTCACGACATGAAAATGATATCATGCCTATATTGGATTACATCTCACAACATATTAAATCCTTCTCTTCAGAATTAAGTAACATAATTATTACACAATTACACAAAATCCATGATAGAAGCTGTCAAGCAATATTATTTAAGTCGGTTGGATAACTTGTATGCTGTTGAGACTCCTATCTCTTAACGTTGGCGTTCCTCGGCAGGTCACATTCCAAGGACAGCTTGTGAATACAGCCATCTTTAAAGAGCCAATTCAAGGCCGCATAAGACTGCAGAAATTGAATCTCGAAGGAGATAAACAGGCTGACCTGACAGTTCATGGCGGGGAGGACAAAGCTGTGTATGCTTATCCAGGAGAACATTATGGTTTCTGGAGTAAGGAACTGCAGGGGATGTCATTACCTTGGGGAATGTTTGGTGAGAATTTTACAACTCAAGGAATGTTAGAGGAAAAGGTAAACATTGGAGATCAATTCCAAATTGGGACAACGAAATTAGTGGCAACTCAACCGAGGATGCCTTGCTACAAACTTGGAGTAAGGTTTGGAAGAATGGACATAATTAAAAGATTTTTAGCAAGCGGTCTTACAGGGATTTACTTCAAGGTGATACAGGAAGGAGAAGTAGGCGCAGGTGACGAAATCGAACCTATTAGTAGGGATGAAAATAATGTAACTGTGAGGGATATAGTACGCTTGTATACAGTGGATAAGGACGACGTGAAGACTATGGAGCGAGCCATAAAAGTCAAGGACTTACCCAATGGATGGAGATTTCATTTCATCGAGCAACTAGACCACTTTAAAAAGTGAGGTTCTTTCTTAACACCCATTTTTCTCACTTTTTTTGAGTAGAAAACCGTATGCGCGATTTCACTAATCAAAGTTTTTCAGATCCATGTCCAAATTCATAGATAAAAATTTTGACACTTGTAGACTTTCTATGATACTGAAATCTATTCTTTAAATTTACTACAAAAATAAGATCTGGAAAAAAACTTAAATCATTTACTCTTAAGATACAAGCATGAAACCCAAGGTAGGACGCCTTTCTACAAGATCCTTTGCTGCAGGAATTGTTGCTGGTGCGCTAGCCATTGGAATCTCATTATTAATAAGATTACTTTTTGGAGGACCATTCCTTCCTGAACTTGCATCTCAGACACTTTTCTCACTCACTCCAGGTGAGTTTGAATCACAAGCAGTAGAGAATTTTGGACCTCTCGCTAAATATTCTGCTTTTATCGCTGCCATTGTAATTAATTTCATATTATATGGCCTATTCGGAATCCTGGTAGACAAAATTCATACTAAATCAAAATGGAAGAGCTATATCGGAAAAGCATTCCAATCTTCAATAATCGCGTATGTTATTCTACTTTTCTTATCTATTTTGCTCGTAACAACAATCCAACTTAGGTCCGGTGCAGCAACGCAGTCCATACCTCTACTGGTAATTTCACTAATCTTGCCGCAGTTGGTCTTTGGATTTATCTTTTCCTCATTTTTTAGAATAGGACAAGCCTTGAAAAAGCCTCTTGAGGAGGAAATGCCTGATACCAAGATGAGGATTGTCAGCAGAAAGGAATTCCTTCACCTAGGCCTCGTTTCAGCAATCGCATTTCCAATTATATATTTTGGATTAAACCGGTTATTTTCAGGACAAGGACAAGAACAAGAAGAAACTGGACCTTCGTCTTCACAACTATCACCGCAATCAAAATCACAACCTGTTGGCTTAAGGATCCCATGTTAGGACCTCTTCTTGCTTCTGAAGTAACTCCCACTTACCTATTCTACAGAATTGACATAAATCCTATAGTTCCTGTCGTTGAAGAAAAAACTTGGAACCTTACCGTAAAAGGTCTAGTCGATAATCCTTTGACAATTACTTATGATGAAATCAAGGCAATGCCCTCCGTGAAACAATATTCTACATTAGAGTGCGTAAGTAACAAGATTGGTGGCGATCTGATAAGCACAGCATTGTGGAAAGGAATAAAAATAAAAGATCTACTTGACAGAGCCAAAGTGAAACCAGGGGCAAAATACATAGCGTTCAGGTGCTCTGACGGTTACGACGTCGGAATACCATTAGAAAAGGGACTCATGGATGGCACCATATTGGCCTATGATATGAATCTGGCACCTTTAACGGCCAAACATGGATTTCCTGTCAGAGCAATTGTTCCTGGGTTGTATGGCATGATGAATCCTAAATGGATCACAGAGATAGAACTTGTTGATACGGTATACGAAGGATATTGGCAAAGAAATGGATGGAGTAACAATGCAGACGTTCACACTACTTCAACTATCGTTATTCCAGGAGAGGCAGAACTAGGACACAGATTTAGAAAATTAGATGAAATGCCGAGCGTCATACCTGGTCAAAGGGCTCCTATTGCAGGTATAGCCTTCGGGGGCGATAGAGGAATCTCAAAGGTTGAGGTAAGCATTGACGGCGGAGCAACTTGGAAATCTGCTATTGTTAAGGATCCACTCTCTCAATACACGTGGGTTTTATGGACGGCTGGATTTACTCAGACAGGTAAGGAAAATTACACGATAATAGTTCGAGCAACAGACAAAACAGGTCAAGTCCAAACCTCTGAATTCAACCAGCCTTTTCCGGATGGGGCGTCAGGATATCAAAATGTTAGTGTGCCTTGATAGATATGCAAATTGAGTATATCATTAATGCTAAGTATTTATCTGATGGACACAGTTACATTTCATCCAGAAATTGGATACATTTCTAGGTCATGTTGGAGTATTGATTGAAATCTTGATGGAGACAAGTTAAATGCACGACAAACTGGTTGATAATTACGGTAGAATCGCCAAAAAGCTAAGAATTTCCGTTACAGACAGGTGCAATATGAGCTGTGTCTACTGCATGCCAACTAACAATATGAAATGGTTCGAGCATAATCAAATTCTCACATTTACTGAAATTGTCAGACTCACTTCTATACTTGTTGATTTAGGAGTAGAGAAAATACGAATAACCGGAGGAGAACCACTAATTAGACCAAGATTAGAAAATCTAATAGGTGCTATTAACATGATACCAGGAATCAAACATATTGATCTGACTACTAATGGGTTACTGCTTAAGGGTAAAGTCAGTCAGTTGTCTTCATCTGGACTTGTCAGTGTAAATATTAGTCTAGATTCATTTAAGGAAAATAAGTTTAAAATGATGAGTGGAGTGACGGGTGTGGACAAGATAATTAATTCAATACAGCATGCAAGAGATGCGGGACTGGATGTAAAGATAAACACAGTGGTAATTAGAGGATGGAACGATGACGAAATTGTCGATTTTGCAATGTTCGCCCGAGAATCTGGACTTACAGTAAGATTTATAGAATTTATGCCACTCGATGGTTCTGGCATCTGGAAGACCGATCTCGTTTATAGTAAACGCGAAATGATTCAAAGAATTAATACAAATATAGGAGAAATTGTGCCGATAAATAACGATAGTTCTGAACCCGCGAGACTGTATTCCTTCTTAGACGGAATAGGCACCATTGGATTTATTCCATCTATTACGGAACCATTCTGTAGTAAATGTGATAGAATCAGATTAACATCTGATGGAAGATTTCTAACCTGTCTATTTGAGAATCCAGGCTATGATCTTAAAGCTCTTTTACGTGATGGGGCACCAGATGAAGAGATATCGCGATTTATTCTCGAATCTATGAGTAAGAAGCCAGAAGGCATAATCAAGTTAATAAGGACTAATAGTTTAAGACCAAAGCTAAATTTAATGCACACCATAGGGGGATAATATCATAACAACATCGACTGAGGATCTCCCAAAAGAAATTACCGTGAAGCTGTTTGCTATATCAAAAGACATAATTGGTAAAAAAGAGATTTCATTAGTGTTACCGATTGGAATCACCATTAGAATGTTGAGAGAAAAAATACTGGAGATGTATCCTGCATTAGATTCGTTAAGTAATCAATTTGTCTTAGCAGTAAATCACAAGATTGTAACCGAAGATACGATGATCAATCATCGTGATGAAATTGCCCTTTTACCTCCGGTTAGTGGAGGATAGAATTTGATTATTATTACTAAAGACCCAATAGATATCCAGACAGTTATGGAATATGTAAAAGATAATGCTGCAGGAGCAATATCCATTTTCATCGGAAATGTGAGGAACCACAACTCTTCTGGGAGCGTTTCAGAAATTCTTTATGAAGCATATGAGAAGATGGCTGAAGAGGTAATGGCAAAAATCGAAACTGAAACATTGGAGAAATGGAAACTAAGAAGATTTATTGCTATTCATAGGATCGGAAAACTAAAAGTAGGAGAGACAAGCGTTGTAGTAGCTGTATCTTCAGGGCACCGGAGAGAGGCTTTTGATGCTTGTAACTATGGGATAGACAATATCAAGGATCGTGTTCCTATATGGAAGAAAGAAATTTCCACAACGAGTCAGAAATGGGCGGAGGGAAAGTCCCTTGTTAGATGAGAATAATGATGTTAAAGGAATGTTGGATGTAAGTAGTAAGCCAGATACATACAGAATAGCCAAAGCACAAGCAATCTTGAAGATTGATCCGAACACGGCTATTCTAATAAAAGACGGAAAATCACCCAAGGGGGATGTTGTAGAGGCTGCCAAAGTATCAGCTACCTTGGGTGCAAAAAGAACATGGGACTTGATTCCGCATTGTCATCCAATACCTATAGATCAAATCAGAGTTGAAGTTTCGATAAAACCAGAGAATATAGAACTTGTAGTGGAGGTAAGAACCGTCTGGAAGACAGGAGTCGAAATGGAAGCTCTCACAGGAGCTTGTATAGGGATCCTAACAGTTTACGATATGCTAAAGCCTGTAGATAATTCACTTACAATTACCTCTGTCAACCTGCTTCAAAAGTCTGGCGGAATGAAGGAATTTGGAGATAAAGAAAAAATAAACATTAAAGCAGCAGTCATAGTTGTCAGTGATTCTGTTGCAGGTGGCAGACGCACAGATAAATCTGGAAAGGTAATAGTTGACGTTTTACGGAAGAAGGGGATCGATATAGTTGAATATAAGAAATTATCTGATGATACAAAACTCATTGAAGATACCCTAAGGAAGTTCTGTGATGAAGTGCAAGTTGACCTGATATTGACTACTGGCGGCACTGGCATTGGCCCGCGCGATGTAACACCAGAAGCTACAAAGAAAGTAATTGAGAGAGAAGTGACCGGAATTTCAGATGCCGGTAGAGCGTATGGACAAAGAAGAACACCCTTAGCTATGTTTTCAAGAGGTTTGGCAGGGGTAAGAAAAAAAACCCTAATAATTAACTTACCTGGAAGCAGTAAGGCTGTATCTGAATACATGGACTTCCTATTTCCATCCATAATACATGCCTTTAAGATGATGGAGGGACAGGGCCATTAATGATCTTTTATTGTTATTACTTGCTCCGCTTTTCTTTGCAATAAGTTTCATATATTCAAGTGCAGGTTTTGCAGGTGGAAGTAGCTATATCGCAATTCTGGTGCTAGTAGGTATTAATCTTTATACAATACCCCCAATTTCACTTGCATTAAACATTGTTGTTTCTTCAGCAGCTTTATTTAATTATTTCAAAGCAGGTCATCTGTCGCTAAGGCTTTCTGCTCCATTATTGGTATCAATTCCTTTCGCCTTTATAGCAGGATCCTTGGTTCTTCCAGAAATAACACTGAGGCTAATATTTATAGTAGCGCTTTTTACTGCATCAGCTATACTGTTGTTCTCTCGAAGTAGTATCAAAACTAGGAGAGCTAAAGTAAGAAAAATGAATTTGAATTTTGCAAAGAAAGTAATGATTACAGCTCCTTTAGGAGCCGTTCTTGGCAGTATCGCGGGTCTAGTCGGAATCGGTGGGGGTATTTGGTTGTCGCCAATCTTGATTATGACGGGAATGGCTAGTCCAAAGAAAGCTGCAGCTTCTGCAAGTTTATTCATACTAACCAATTCTGTAAGTTCATTTCTAGCTCATTCAATAACTAAGAAGGTTGATCTTGACTTGATAATACCTTTGGCTATTGTTGTGTTGTTTGGCGGGTTACTTGGATCAAGACTTGGAGCCTTTAAATTCAGTCATGATAAATTAGTTACAATCATAGGAATCATAGTTGCAGTTGCAGGAGTTAATCTTGTTGTAAAGTTATTTACATGATCCTTTTTTAGTTTAATTTTTTTTGTATTTCGATATTCACTCACATAAAGTCAGCTGGATTGCCTGAAGAGAATGAAAGTCCGGGGAGCAAATTAATTCTTACGTTTTCACCTTTCTTGATTTGTGTGATCTTTTCCGGCACTAAGATATAACCATTTGATCTAGTTAAAACTGTAATGTTTGCAGTCTCTCCAGTTATGGGTAATGCCATGAGGTTACCGGATTTTGATAGTAATAACTTAACATATGCTATCTTTACAAATCCTTGAAACTTCTTCCGTGCTTGCCAGTCTTGCATAAATTCAGCACTTATCATTGTTCTATTAATAGGTGGTAGACCCAACATGGATCTTATAATTGGTTGAACAAATACTATGAACGCATTGACGGCACCTTGAATTGGACCTGGTAATATGATTATTGGTTTTTTCTCTAGTGCTGCAACTCCAGCAACTCGACCTCGGTCAAGTTTTACTCCATGTGCTACAATTCCTGGGATTCCCAAGGAATTAATTGATTCTCCGATTATATCGTGTTCTCCCACTGAGGACCCACCTATTGTAAGGATTATATCACTTTGATATAATGCAAACTTTATCTTACTCTGGATCTCTTTAATGCTATCTGGTGTAATATCCAATTCAAGAGATGTCGCACCTGCTACTTCTACTAGTCTAGAAATGATTCGCCCATTAGTATTGAGAATCTTACCTAGCTTAACTAGGTGAGGATCATTGGTCAACTCATTCCCTGTAGGTATTAATATTACTCTAGGTTTCTTGAACACCCTCGCTTTTTTGAAGCCCATTATCAATAGCAGTGATAAATCCTGTGATCTTAATATATTTCCTTTTTTGAGTAACGTGACCCCTTTTTTGAAGTTCTCTCCAACATTGGATATGAAGGATCCTTTTGGAAAACTGGATAAAATTTTTACTGTTTTTTTAACAGCATCAAATTTTGTAAATTCAATAGGAATAATCGTGTCCGCTCTAAGAGGTAAATATCCACCAGTAGATATCCGAAGAGCTTTTCGTTGATGCAAGAACTCATTTGAAGACTTCCCGAGTTTAACTTCTCCTACTACCTTTAATGTTATTGGATTAGAATAATTTGCTTGCCTTATGTCATCATACAGGACAGCGTATCCATCCATATGTGAAGTTTTTTTTAATGGGATGTTAAGTCTTGAAACAATATTGTCATACAGAACTCTTCCATAACATTCTTGAACAGGAACCAGTTCAGAAGACGTCTTTACATTGATACTTTGTAGTAACTTCTTTTGCGCAGTTGTAATTGATGTATATGACGTGGGTCTCCAATGCATTAAGATTGTATGATCAGAATTTAGGCATATTATTCTTTAATCTTTATAATCTTAATCTTTACACGACACTAGGATAGTTCAAATACTTTTCTTCTTTATTTGTTTATTCCAAGAAATAGGATTCATAGTCTTTTTATAATATATTCCCATCATGAATAGTAGAGGTATGTGAACCAATTTTTGATTGCAAATGTAGTATTCATGTTCATCATGCTTGGACTATGTCTACTAATGATAGTAGGTATTATCTTAATTCCCATATCAGCCGTTACTTCTATTGTAGATAATAAGACCAGTCAAGTTGATGGGAGCAAGATGACTGGAAAAAACATGACCATGCCTGGTGGTAATATGACATTTGGAACATCACTCGAGAATGCTAAGATGCATCTGATGGAAGCCATTATGGATCTAAAGATAGGCGATACGAAAGGAGCGATTATGCAATTAAATATGACCGATCAAGAGATAAAGATGCATGAGCAAGAGATGAAGGAAATGACTTTGATTATGAGAGGCAAAATGTCATCTGATCCGATGGGATCTCAAAATAAAAGTTCAATTCCATAAATTGCATGAGTAGCATTCACTTTGTTTTTTATTCTTACGATAAGTCAAATATCTACATCGCAAGAAATTAAGGCTGGTAGGTCAATTTTTGATAATGGTCAGGGTTGCAGTATTGCTTTTGCATATACCATCTTAAATGGCTTTGAGGCGATTACCACCGTATCATATTGATCGGCAATATCACCTAAGAAGTAGTTCTGTGAACCTATATTCCCTTTAAGCATACCTAGATCCTTACTGTCTACCAAATCTCCTCCAATGGTAAAGTATACATGCAGCTCTGGTCCATTTGTTATGTTAAAGCGCTCAAATCGCAGGAACTCGTTGTCATTTACAGACAGAATTCTTGAATCCCCACTAACCTTTGAAATGTTTCCAGAGCTTGTAAAATTACCGCTTCTTAGTTCATAGACAGATGCCATCTGTGTATTAGGTGGAGCCATAGCCTGTATGGTTTCATTTACCTCGTTGTTTATCTGAGCAGCTCCCGACATGACCATACTGATATCTGTTTCACTCATGTTACCTACAGCTAAACCTCTCTGGTCTTCTGTCATAGCATCAAATCGTTTGAAGGCCTCCATTGACTGCTCTTTTAGCTGATCAGAATCTTGCTCCGCATATGATAGAAATGGCAATGTTATCATTAAAAGAGCACCTAATAGCAGCAAGACACAAACAAACGATATGTCGTGATGGGTCTTCTCAATCAATATGCGAAGTTCTCCAACATTAATAAATAAAGTTTTTTTGATTAATGAGATTGATTTTCAATTGATGCGCTGTGTTTAATTATCGGCTAGAAAATGTGTTTTTTCCTTGCGGTTTTTTATCGAAATTATTTGGGGCAGATCACCTCTAGAGCTAGAAAGTAGCTTTAGATGGAAAGGAAAGAATAAAGAAAATCAAAGAAGTTTAACCGATTATGTATAGATATTAAATTAAAAAATATGGTTTTAAATGCCTCTTATAAGATAAAGGACACTAACTGGGTTTCGCGTAGTCCTTTGCTCCAGTGAAATCTATCATAACACAGGGTTCATTTCCGACAACCCAAGCATTATGTCCAGGTGGAATTATTGCGGCATCTCCTGGTCCACCCTCAATCTCGGAACCATCATCCATTACTACCTTAATTTTGCCAGACACAATATATCCTGTGTGAGGAGCTTCGCAGCTATTTGTTTTTACAACTGGTTTGACACATTTTTCCCAACTCCAACCTGGTTCAAACGTACTTCTTCCAATTGTAATACCACTATCTCCAAGAGTCACTGTCTCTATCTTTCCCTTTTCAAAGGATCTAACTTCATCAGGAGAGTTCAAACTCTTACCTACTAATTTTCCTGTTGATGACATTTTGATTTAACTTTAGAAGAATTTTGTATTAAGTGTTATGTTTGTCGATAGTCAAAACAAGAGTAAGTATAATTCTGAAATAAAGAACGTAGTTTCCAAACTATCTTCTTACTCAATGCTATTCTTTCTTCTTTTCCAATTAACCTCTAATGCCATAAAAGAGGATAAGTATTGATAATTTTGATTCACAAACGACCAGCCTTAGATACAAAGGGGTTCAATAATCATAACGCCAGCATTATCAGTCCCACCGAACCTAACCTAGGCTTCACCATGATCGGTAACACACTGATATGTTATTGAGTGGTGACTTTTTCTGTTGTTTCATATTCAGATAGGAATTTTAGGATTTTTTTGAAATTAGTGGACTTTATCTAATGAAATCGAATGCCATTGTACTTAATCTAAGTACTTTGGAGCTGACACGATAATCGTTCTATGTGGTTTATAATGTACCTTCTATATAATTAGAGAAGATAATAATTGTTAAAGACATTGAAAAGTATTGAACCCTTTACATCAAGCGCAGAAAAAAATTCAAGATTTTGTATTGGATGCGGAGAACCTGCAACCAAGTTAGTCAAATACGATACTGAAGGAGCAATAATAATAGAGAAATATTGTGACAAGTGTGCTAAAGTTATTGAAGATAACTCTCCAAAGTAGTACCAATTATTCTACGTAAGATTCAACGCTAGTTGGTAGACCTCAAATTCATCTCTCACTCTTTGACATAACCTACTAATTGTGACTGGCTTCTCAATTGTTGAATCTATAATACCTTCTTTCATATACTTCTGGAACAATTCATTTTCTTCGAAATTGTAAGCACTCATCAATATTGTCCTTACCTTACAATTAGAGTTTTTTACTTTTACCAATAACTCCAAGCCATTAAGCCCTGGCATTCTTAAATCAGAAATCACTAGAGCATAGTTTTGTTTGTTATCTGTAAAGTGTTCAAACGCAATAATCGGGTCGTTGAAAACTACAACAGAAATTCCATCAATGTTTTCACATAGAGCATCATGAAAAAGCTCAGTAATGTCTATGTCATCGTCAACTATACTAACAAACCTGTTGCTAGTAGTCGTCTATTTCTGCACCTCAACCAGAGCCAAGGCAACCAACTTCATGTTTGGGAGAATATTTTCGTCATATTTTCTTATAAAGAATACGTTAGTTATATCATCACTCGAAGAAACTAAATGTGAGGTTTTATCTCAATTGGGGAAAATGTGTGTTAGATTAGGCTGTAGCCTTAGCTTTTATTAATTTTATTGGGCATAATTGGATATTGAATGCAAATAGAACAAATATTGATAAATTGTCAAAACTACTAGACGTCTTGGATAGACATCTGAAGGAAAAAAACTGTCAACATAGTCCTAATGAACTCCTTGACGAATACGAAAATATTGAATAGCAGAATAATAGCGTAATCTGAATTAGACAATTACTAATTTTAATTAGAATCAACTGGCAGGAGGAGTTTATTATTGAAGCTTACTGTATGGCCACCCATCAGCGCAACTAATCTCCAATAATTAGCAACTTAATTGGAGGAATTATTGGATTGAGTAATGAACAAGACATAATCAATAATCCCATCCGCTGCCTGTATTTTATTTCCTTATAACATAATTAAATCCATTTATCCTATTTTGAGCTTAGTAATGTAATGAAAAGTGAGACAAAGTGTGATTATTGTAAGCAAAAAACTAACTCACTTTATGGTTTGTTTGACATGATGCTTTGCTCTAAGTGTCATGCTAAACTTCTAACTTCCTTTAAATTTGCAATGAGGGCTTAATTGAACACGAGAAAAGTGACGAATTTTTTTGAATTAAATAATGCCTGTGGATTAGCGTTTAAGCGACTACTAGTAAATATAAGCTCAGGCTATTATTATTTGGTGTTTAGGATTTAGTAATCATCATCCTAGAGCAGCGAGAGAAGATTAAATTTCTGCTCTCCTTCTTCCATCATCAGTTAAGTAAATTTTAGTCCGACCTATTTTCTTTATATAACCTTCAGAAGTCAATTCGTCAACTAGATTATCCATTTGCACGTCTATTATTCCGATCTCTTTTCCGATCTCATTTCTGTCAATACTTTCAATTCCATTATTCACTGTCTTTTCATAGAGTTTCCGAAGAAACTTATCTCCGATTCTTTCTTCAGACAATTATAGAATATTGACTCAGTGGTGCTTATGTCTTTATTTCAAGACTCAGTACACTAGTCTTCCAGTCTCATAGTCACTTGCTATTTTAAATCCTTGAACTGCCAAAACGGGTATATGAATGTAGAACAAATATTACAAGATGAAATAAGCGATTCACAAAAGGCTCTGGATGTACCGATTGATGATACAATTCTTCCTCATTCATTCACTCATTTGTATCCCTAATGTCTTGCGATATTCCTGTCGCATAAAGCAAAATTATAAGTATCATTCTATCATTTAATTTCTATCTATGTTTCACATTCTTCCCTTAAACTTGAATAAGATTCTGAATCTGATTCTGGTTCTTGGTATAGTAACACTCGCCTTCTTGCTTCTACGGATATTCCTCGATAGATAAATAAAACAGATTCTATTTTTTGAAGGCGATCCATTGAATAGTGAATTGAGAATCCTAGTTTGGATATTTTATCAGTTTTGCAGGCACAACATAAAAAATTAATGTTAATAGGTTTGTCCAAAATCATTCCTGAAATAAATCAGAGTGGTACAATTATCTTTTGTGGCTCGCCTGTATCTCCATCGACTGAAAATACTGTATTGCAATTGATGCGTTGGCTAAATATACCGCTACCTAATTGTAATACACAGGCGGTCACTTCACTATTCGACTTTACCTTAGTATTCATTGATATGGTAACATCAACCATCTTAATAGGTGAAAATGAATCTTCACCCGGTTCGATAATGGCCTTATCCAGGTCGACTTTTTCTGCCTGAACATCGTTATCAGTACTTAATAACGCAACCATATTTTGTTCGGTAAATGATGATATTCCTCGTATGTGTACAATGAATTGACTTCCGACAGAGGTATTATTTAAGGAAGTGTCATTGCTGGCTGATTGACTATAAACCCGAATATGCTTCACAATCAAGGGAGTGTTTAAGATGCTTAACATAATTAGGGGAATGAGCATAAATAAGGCCACTGCTTTAAGGCGCATCATTTTGAATTAAAAAGGGCTGCTTATTAAGATTAATTTGGAATGCTAGCAAAGTTTAAAGCTTAACCACCCTCAATCATAAATAAACGAGTCTATTTATTGAACTGCTAGCGTTACAAGAACCATCGAACCCATGTATATATCATTCCTCCAGATAGTACAGATTAGCCACAATCATGTTACCTCGAATTGGATCCGAATTGTTAAAAATTCGATTCCCGACAGATTCAGAGTCATTTCATTTTATTTTTGTTTTTTAATAGCTCAATATCCCTGGCAGACAATCTAATCTACTTTTCTCGATCTCTAATTTTTCCATCTTTTGACGCAGTCTGTTCTCCTCATTAATGGTTAAGATGTTTACGAATTTGCTATAGTCATCAAGCAAAACTTTTTCGATATAGTAGTTCAGAATTCTCTATCGGCGTGATATGACCGGTTCAGCTCATTGGATTAAATGCAATTTGTTTTACAAGGCGAATCTTTTGCGAGTTGATTTTAACGCATATAACTTGTTTGGTGAAATTCTCAGAGACTTAGTCCTAATTGATAAAGTCAATTTCCAGAACTCAAATCTTGCCGGAACAAAACTGACCATGGAAAATCCTAAACACGTAATTTTATCGCTGCGGTCATCTAGTTGTACGTAATAACCTTCCAACTTACCAAGAATTCGAAATTAGGAATAAATTTTAAAGATGGTCTTCTAAAAACACATCGTGGAAAGTATTAATTTTGTATGCCTTGGTCAAACCGAATTTGTAAAGGAGTTAGGGAAGAAAGGGCAGTCAAGTGACATTACAACATACGATAGTAAAAAAGATGACAGAATCATGACCTACGTAATACCATCAGGCTTTCCTGACAAGATCCAACCATTAATTACTGCAGTAAATTTAGGAGAGTATTCTATAGTTAACGTCGACAAACTAGATAGGTTTCTAGGAGAACAAATAGTAGCCTTAGATCTACTGCAACTAGATAAAGGATTCCTCCTTCATTCTTACGGAGTTGAGAGCGAAGCTCTCAAGAGTCTTTTAAAAAATACCGTTGCGTCATCATTCAAGGTTGAACAGAATATTGAAAGTCTTAAAGAGAGTATCAGTTCTTTATCTTCGGTGAAAAGAGACGGACCAACGATTATCCATATAGATAACATATTTAATGTAAAAGGAGTAGGTGTGGTCGTATTGGGTGTGCTTAAACAGGGAGTTATCAAAGTACACAATGAGCTAATACTATTTCCTCAAAAGAAAACGGTTACGGTTAAAAGTATACAAATGCATGATAAAAATGTTGAAGAATCACATAGTCCAGCTAGGGTAGGTCTTGCTCTAACAGGCGTTTCTTTTGATGAGATAACTAGGGGAGATATTCTTTCCAATTACAACCATTTTACTTCTGCCGACCAGGAATTGATTATTGATTTCGACATGGTATCATTTTATAAGAATGACCTTTCAGAAAATCACTCCTATCTTTTGTCCATAGGGACTCAGATCAGGTCTGCAAAGATAGAGAAATTAGGGAACAATAAACTTAAGATTTTGTCTGATAATATATTTTCATTTAAAGCCGGAGATATTGCAATCCTCTTAAATCCAGATAGTAAAGATATACGAATAGTGGGTTCAGGAAGAATAAGTGTATGATATCTTTGGGTATATCTCGGTCTCTATGAGTTCAGGTATTGTACTTGAGTTTGAAACCAAAATTTAGTAAATAGATACAAAAAGCCAATTTATCCATGGTAAGCTAGTATTAAGAAATATGGATTAAAACGTAAAGGTATGTCATGGCAATATTGAAAGTTGAATTCAGCACGACTTAATACTAACAATAATTGGAAAAACAAAATGATTTTCATAGAACATATCCAACCGAAAATCCTAAATAATTTGTTTATGTGTATATTATCAATCCATGGTTCAGCAACAACTTTTAAAACAGGAATCGTCTGTATCTGAAGTTCTAAGCAGCCGTAAGAAGCAGTTAACACGGAATATCGAGCAACATACCGACGAGCGCCATATGAATACACTTAATCAACAATCAAACCTAGAATCATCTATCTCCCAAATAATACGTACATATGGAAAACAGTTTACACAGATTAGAAAGCAGTATACCGACGGACTTGGTGGAAGATGTGTTATGGGTGTCATCATGTCTTATTACGGTTGGGATGGTAAATGCATCACTAACGCAGAAAGAAGGTTATATGCTGCATTAGTTGCTTTGAGACAGGCCGGTATCAGTAAAGAATTACTCATAGAGCTGAATGATTCTGGTGCGACATTCGACGAAATAGCCGATTATCTCGACAACATTAAGAATCGTTAAAGTAATGGTTACTCGTGAAACGCATGGATCAGTGGACTTTGTGCAATATGCCTCTAGTATATGATAACAATAACAACAATTCATACATTCAAGATTCTGATTTAAGATATGGTAAACTAGTGTGATATTACACATCGTTCCCACCAAACCCGACCTAATCTATACCATTATTAGTAACATATTGATATATTATTGAATGGTGACTTTTTCTGTTTGTTTCATATTCAGATAGGAAATTTTAGGCTATTTCTGGCCCAAACTTTTCTTAATTCTGAATTTGGCTTTGTAATTACTTTTATTGAGTAATGTTACTAGCTTCGACGTATTTCTTGAAATTCTCCAAAATTGTCTGCCAGCCAGAGCGTTGCATCTCTTCGGGATTTTTGTTCTCTGGTTCGAACGTTTCTGTGATTTTAACTCCTTGAGGTAATTCCTTAAATTCTACCCTCACATGCCGGCCATCATCTATATCATGTTCAATCAATTCACGCTCCTTTACTGTAGTATAGAGACCAGTAAAGTCAAAACCAGTGCTCTTGTCCTTGGCAGCCATTGTGATCTTGAACTTTCCACCGATTTGCAGATTGTTACTTGCAGCAGGCGCTTCCCAGTCATCCGAAGCAAAGGCCCAATTAATGATATATTCGGGTCTATTCCAATAGCCCCAAACTCTTTCCATCGGAGCATTTACCACAGTATGTACAGTAATAGTATCTTTCATTATACCCCATAAAGCAAACTACGCTAAAAGGCATTACTCCACAAATGGGGAGGTTATCAAATATAGCTGGATGATTCTGTATTCAATAGAAAACCCTAATGCTTCTCATGATTCTTGATTGTTAGAAGGACTGCACTCTTTGCAGCGAATTCAGCCCTCTTTTCAGAAACACTATCACTCCCAATTATTATTACATCTTCATCAATTGGGTTTAAACCTACCATGAGCAGCGTACGTATCTTGTGTTCATTCCTTAGAGCATCAAGTTTTGTTCCGGCTAAAAGAAATTTACCATTCCTGAAGATAAGGGTAGTTGCACCTGATGCATCCATCTTTATTGCAGCATCTCTTTGTTCTATTCCGCTCTTTACCGCAGAACTCATTTGTTTTAAAATTACGGCATAGTTGAATTTTCCTAAAGCCAAAGAGCATTTTGGTAATTTCATCTCCAACGGAATTGAGGCTTTAATGTCAGAAAAAAATAAGTGCCCTTTTTCGGTCAGCTTCGTTCCAGCATTGGAAGATTCAACCAGGTTCTGCAGCTTTAGGTGTCTAAGAAGTGTTCTTATTGTTCCTTCACCGAGAGATAATTCATTTCGCAGGATATCTCTGCTAACATGTCCCTTCTCCTCAATAAGCTGTAAAGTTTTAAAAACATGCATGACATCAAATGAAAGAGCTCTGCTCGGCGCATATTTGCTTGCAACCAACTGAAGCGTTCTAACATAGGTATGCAATACTAGTATGAGAGTAGCAGAAAGTTATATCTATATTATTCTAATTACCTTGACTAGAACCTTGGCTAAACCATCCAATAATTTAAATACTCTGAAGTTTTTACAAAAGAGAATGTCTAATCTGAAACTAATGACAAAAGAAAAACCTGGCGACATGGGAATCGCTGTTGGAATTCTGCTTGCAATTTTGATTTTTACCATGTTTATTGTTGGCTATGACCAAGGTCAACTGTTTAGCATTGCTCAAGGTCAGGAAGCATTTGATAATATGTGGATACACGAGTTCGCTCATGATATGCGACATTCTGCTGGATTTCCCTGTCACTAGTTTCGTTCAATAGGCGTAATATTTGAGAATACTGCTTTTTCTTGCAATTACAATTCTTTCTGGTGCGTTAGCCGGTACAATCCTTGGTATCATCAATCTTGGACTGGTTGAACCCTACATCGACCAGGCAATTGGCATAGAAATACAGAATTCAGTTTCCTCAGGGGAGAACGTAGATTTAGCTGAAATCGCACACTATCGTATTTGGCAAAAAGGTGGTGAAATAGTTGCTGGAGCAGTATTTGGAATTTCGCTAGGAGCGTTGTTTGGAATCATTTTTGCGTACGCAAGAAATGCATTACCGGGAGACAATAACAAGAAGAAAGCATTGTTCTTAGCTGGTATTTTGTGGTTTGTTTTGTATCTTGTAGTGGCTCTAAAATATCCTGCAAATCCACCTGCAGTTGGAGACCCTGAAACAATTTACTATCGTGAAGCCTTGTATGTAGCTTTTATTGCAATTTCTGGTTTTACAGCATTAAGTCTAGCACTCTTATGGAATAGGGTTAAGATAAACTCGAAAAAGATTGTGTTCCCATTAGTTTACGCAGGAATAATGATTGCTGCATTTATGGCTATGCCTGCAAATCCGGACTCCATAAGCATTTCAATGGAACTCGTCCAGAGTTTCAGAGTTTGGACAGCCATAACTATCGGAATCTTCTGGGGACTGTTAGGAATCATCTTTGGTTCACTCTGGGATAAATTTGTACGTCCTGAGGAACCTAGATTGACAACTTTTAATTAAGATTGTCAACTCTAGTATAAGGTTCTCAAATTATACTTCTAGCATTATCAGTTCCACCAACCCCGACCTAACTTTATCATAATTAGTAACAGAATTATGTATTCTTGTTTTATTACTGACGTATGAAACCTTTCTTATCCATGTATGTCTCCCGTGCCCACTGCTCCATTTCTTTGTCCGACAGTTCGGCTCTTGCTTTGAAGATAGAATCTGCATCTTTTCCCACAGGATTTCTTAGCTCTGGGTTGGGTGAATTTAGTACGTCTAAAATTGTTTGAGCAACTTTAGAAGGATGAGAGGAATAAGCAGTAATTGACTCAAATCCTTGAAAGACTTGTTGTACCTTCTTGGCATATGGAGATTTATTTGAATCAAAACCTTTGGCGGACTTACTATTATCCAAAAAGCTACTACTGACATATCCTGGCTCAATCAATATGATATTTATGTTGAAGTCATCAAGTTCTTGTCTTAGAGATTCTGTGAAACCTTCTATGGCAAACTTGCTTGCATGATAAGCAGTTAAAAATGGAAGTAGGCCTACTTTTCCACCAACGGAACTTACATTTATTATTGTACCATTTCCCTGTTTTCTCATAGTTGGTATCACCGCTTTTGTGGTTCTTATCACACCAAAAAAATTTGTTTCAAACTGCTGTTTTATCTCCTCAAGGCTTGATTCCTCAAGAGGGCCAAACAAGTCATAGCCTGCATTATTAACGAGAATATCTATCCTATCGTTATCTTTGACAATCTTGTCTATAGCCTTGTTTACGGATAAATCGTCGTTTACATCTAATTGAGCGACGTCTAGTTGGAGATTTTCCTCAGAGGCAATTTTTATGATCCCGTCGCTCTTACTCATATTTCTCATAGTTGCATATGTTTTGATTTGGTTTCTTGCTAACAGAAGCGATGTTTCATAACCTATTCCACTTGAACTACCTGTTACAACAGCTACTTTTGCCATTTCATTCAATTATCACATTGTAATATATGAATATGAGTCAAACAATGACAAAATCTATTCTCAAGCGACCAGATCCATGTTAAATCTTTTGAAGTATCAGTTAACGGATGAAAACTATATGCATTTGAGGCTATCATGATCTCTAAAATGAGGGTCTATTTGATAGGTGCGTGACCGTTGAAAATCTTCATCTTGGTGAGTGACTACATCGTTATGCGATTTCGTTTTGTTCTAGACTTTTGTGCCAACATGTTAATATAGTAAATTTATCAGATCAAATATATGAAATACAGAAGCAGAACAGAAATAGTATCAATGATTCTAGAAGCAGCAAACGGTGGTGCAACAAAAACAAGAATCATGTACAAAGCCTTCCTCAGCTATGCTCAATTGAAAGAATATCTATCCGTACTTATTGAAAATAATTTGCTCGAATATTTAGAAGGTGTACAAACCTACAAAACCACTGAAAAAGGATTTAACTTATTGAAAATGCATAACGAAATTGGAGAACTCCTCCAAAGTCCAATAAGAGAGTCAAGGATACAATAAATAAAAAGTGTTGGGTTCCTAAATCGTAATTCTAGCGGTTACACTGAACCCGACCTAATTTTTACCATTATTAGTAACATATTGATATATTATGAGTGGTGACTTTTTCTGTTTGTTTCATCCAAATCGAATGTTGTTAAAAAGTTGTTCTTATTGAACGATTAACATTTTTTATTAGCTTTAGGAGTTTCATTCGGTTCATCGCAGGCATTCTCAAATCAGAAATCACATAGCAGTAATGTTTGCATTTAAGCAAACGTAACAAATGCCAATAGAAAGGCAAAAATTCATTCTGTTTGAATTCTACTGAGTAACTGGGCCCTTAGTACTAAACTTATTTAATATTTAATATGCATAATAATATAGCTGAACAAAAAAACACAAGTGTTTGATTCTGACGGGTCTGAAATCTACGGCTAATCGGTTAGTTAATTTTACTGTTTCCACACTTCATAAGGAATTAGCATATTGCCCTTCAGCTATCTGCAGCAATTATGGATTGATCGTTATAAAGTTTAAAGTCCTATTCAATTTTAATGAACAAACCATTAATTGCAGTGACAACGCTTGCTCTTTCGTTGGTTCTCTCGTTTCCAATGATGAGCCTAACACAGCAGCAATTCGCAGCAGGACAACAGTCTCAAGAAAAAATCGATGTACCGCTCAATTTCACCTTAAAGGCAAAAGGTGATGGTGGTGAAGAAGGCAATGCTTCCTCAGCCAAGGAGGTTACAGTTACCTTAAAGATCCAGAGTAGTCAAGGCGGAAGTCCAACCGAAATACCGGTAACCGCAAAGGTATCTAATGATACCAAAACGCAGGATCTAGAACTGTGCGCCTCTTTGCAAGAAGGAAAGGAAATGTGCCATTCATTAAAAGATCTAATGAAGTCGAAAGGCGAAAATCAGTCATCTAGTGAATCTGGTCAATCAAGCGGATCTGACAACTCAACAAACAAAAATAACGATGACTAAGACAACTAGGCAATTTGCCTAGTTAGAAATTTTTTTTACTACTATTCAAACAAGTTAAAACAGACGTCATTATCTTGATTTTATCTTTCTCTAAAAGTAATAATAAGAACTAACGCGTTGAACCCACAAGGCAATGTTTTATTGAATTGTGTGCATGTTAGATAATCAATTCAAATGTGATTGTAGTGCATCCTTACAGGGCCAAACGGAATTGGATGAGCATAAGCTTTGCACCTGGAGGATAATGTCCTTTTTTAGTAACTTTGCATAGATAATGAGGAGTTTGCCGGACGGTAGTTAATCGTATCAGACCAACGAAGCGAATCGGATTGAAAGTGTTATTATGTATATTACCAAGTGGGTATTGGTAATGCCTTCTGAAAACATTAATGATGATGGATCTACGAAGTCACGTAAAAGATTGAAATTAATAATAATATTGGTGGCCATCGCGGCGATAATCATCATTATTTCCTTGTTTTATACATATATGTCAAATACTGAATCGAACATTGAAAGACAGTTAAATGAAGGTTGTTACATGATTAATTCAAAATGGATATGTCCTAAATCTTAATAACCGTTCTACGATTGATCGAATAAAAGTTATTTATCTTTTTTAAAATATAATTTATTATACATACAGTGATGCATGATTAGGGTAAGGGAGGCCCATTTATCTACCATCATCCATCATTAGGAACTACCCACTTATCGTCACTTTAAATCGATCTAGTCTACCTTACCGGTGAAGTAAATATTTTTTCCACTGACCACCATACAAACGCCACCGTTTACCTTTTACTATAATTAGATACTTTTAAAAAATGAAGATTAGAGTCTATACTCTTGTCATTACATTTGACCTAGATTTTTCATAACTCCCTTCGATCATTGTTCTGGCTTTAACATACGTCAGCATATTATTGAGGTGTCAAATTTGACTAATATTAATAACATGTTATTCATAAAAATAGTATGAGCACTAAGGCAAGGAGTACCAAGAGAAATACTAAGGCAAAGAGTACTAAAAGGAGCACTAAAAGGAGCACTAAGGCAAGGGATTCCGGAGCGAAGAAAGGGGCTCGTAGTTCAGGTATGCTAAAGGGCGGTACTGAAGTAGGAATTGAAAAAGGCGATAGCACTGTAGGTAGGATAAAGATCGGTGGGGAAGCAGGTGTGGAAAGCGATTATTCCTCAGGTGAATTTAAGGAAGGTGCGGAAGATGTCTTCGATAGCATAAAATCAGGACTTAAGGCTGCAAAGAAAAAAATCTCTGACATTTATGACTAATCTGCAAATGAAGTCTATCTTGGCCGTCTAAAACTTTACCATCCTTTTCATTTTCATCAAGTCCTTTTATCGAGTGGTGACTTGATAGTATTATTGGATTTAATTATTAATTGACAGCTGTGTATGCTCCAATCTAATTACGCCTAAAGTTTTGAGCTTTGCCATTGCTAAATAAAAAGCCCATTTACCCGACAACTATCTTATTTGTCCCACCACGTCCGTGTAAAATTTACAAGCTTCTAACACGATTTTTTTTACCAAATATTCTAAATAACATAATTTGAAGTTTTGTTACTAGGTTAATATACACATACTAGTTATTGTTATCGTCAGAGTTGTTGTTGCCATTGCTGTCTGTATTAGATATTTGGTCCTCGTAAAAGTTTGGATCCTCAAAACAGTTTACTATTTCCTGATCACCAAGGTTATCTCCTATTTTTCCTGCCAGGTCAATACAGTCTTGCGTTTCTTGATCAGCTTCTTGATAAGCACCTGAATCTTGGAAAGCATTCAAGGAAATATCTTCAATATCTACAACATGATTTTTTATATCATCAACTAGGTCATTGAGATTGTCATACTTTTCAGGATTATTTGTGGTAGTATTGGACGGCTGATCATTATTATTGGTTTGATTATTAGGTGACTGATTATTAGATGATTGAGTATCCTCAGAAGTTGAAGTTACGTCGGATCCATTCTGCATCGATTTTGATACGAATTGTTTGGCTTCAGCTTCTGTGAATTTTCCTGTTCTCACAAGTTCATTAATCAAATTGGTCTCTTTACCATCATCCGGAGTTGATGTATTACCAGAAGCTGAAACATCCGAAGTTAATGTATCATCATCCGGAGTTGATGTATTACCAGAAGCTGAAACATCCGAAGTTGATACGCCATCGAAAGAACC
>JAHEZK010000015.1:24173-26590 GCA_023251115.1 Nitrosomicrobium frigidum (SeqCode)
CATCATCCGGAGTTGATGTATTACCAGAAGCTGAAACATCCGAAGTTAATGTATCATCATCCGGAGTTGATGTATTACCAGAAGCTGAAACATCCGAAGTTGATACGCCATCGAAAGAACCATAGACCTTTTCGACAGTATCTTCTAAGATACCGAAGTACTTGGTGGGATTTAATTTGCCACTCTCATCATTAACCAAGTTAAAGCTGGCCGTATCTGCATCCCTATAATCCCATTTCCAAAAAGCCGTCCCCCAAACTCCTTCTTTCTTAAAAGCCTCGAGTATCTTTCCGGCATTAGATTTTGTAAAATCGCTCGCACCTGGGTTGATTTTGAATACTCCGCCCTCTTTTGTCCTTACAACGTTATTCCACTCACCTATGTATAACGGTACTCCAGTTAGATCCCTTGTATCCAAAAACAAATCAAATCTCTCTTTCTGGTAGTCATCTCTATCAGGAACTCCATAGACACTTATTTTGAAAGCGATGTTCTGCTTAGAAGAAGGTGCCATTTTTGCCAAGTTTTGTGGTGAGATGTTAATGTGGCTATTCAAGTCAACCGGAACATTCATGCTGTAGACTATTGTTTTACTAGTGATATCTCTCAACTCTTCAGTAATAAAGCTATTAAATTTACCTATTTTAGACCATTGATCCATATTATCAACGTGAGGCTCGCTTAGTATTTCGTACCCCAAGGTACTTGAATGATTATCGACTACCAATACTATTTTCTTTAGATAATCTGCCATCTGTGTCCAACCATCTTTTCCATCATTATCTTTCACAGATCTGTCCCACCAGTCCTTCCAAAAGGCCTGAGCGGCTTTATCAGGAGTGTTACCCCCACCACCTTTGGAATATTTTGAATCTTCAAACAGAGACCAAGGAAAACCTGTTCCTTTGTCTTCAAGCCAGGAAGAAGTATGCCATTGATGGTTGTCATAAATGATTTTCACTCCGTACTTATCTCCTGCTTTCGCTACGGATTCAATTTCCTTCATGAAAGCTTTGGGGTCCCTTTCAAAAGCCTCCCAATAGAACAAGAATCTGGCATGATCCAAACCAGCTTTAGATATCATTTTTAAACTATCATCAATGTAATCCTGTGGAGCTTCAGGTGAACCGTTATCATGCTGTTTCATATTAACAAAAGCCCCTTTCATGACAACCCCGTTGATAGGTTGGCTACTAGTCATTTCGATTGTCGATGCATATGAGCCCAATGAAGTACCATTGATAAGTACGGCAACTAGAAGAAAGGTCAAAATTATTGTGGAACTTGCTAAAATCAAAACAATACTTATTAGAATTGTCAAATTGATTTAATATGTATTACTGATTAGCTATTCACGACTTTGTATGACGTTCTAATTGATGTAATACCAAACTCGTGATTTTGATCCTAAAAATTTAGACTCATTTCAAATAGTCACTTAATTAATCCTGATTGCGCACAGCATATTGTAAAATCAAATTATCAAAGTAACGGTCAAAGGTACCGTTAATTATAATGTCGTCCGAATATAGCCCAAGAGCAATTACTCTTCCTTTTTGGTAATTTAGCTCATATGTTGCAACAACTGAACTACCCATTTTGTTAGAGTTTTGCCCAGCGCTAGTTGCATTATAATTTAGCAAAATAATGTCTTTAGGATTTGTTATATATTGTTCTTCATGAGGTAAATAATCAAAAGGATTGTTGCTAAATTTAGCTATCCCACTAATGTAGTTACTTCCAACCCATTGTGCTGTTTCATTTTTCCACCTTTCGTTTACACTTCGCCAGGCAGACTTGCCATTGAATGCCCAACTATGACCTTTAACAAGTGTTATTGTATCTTTGTTGCTATTGTATTTTACCTCAGCATAAAAGACATTCCCATCTAAAATAATCATCGTACCCCCATCACTGACAAATTGCTTCAAGTTATCATACTCCTTTTGAGTTACATATTCTTGATGCCCTAAAATTATGACATCGTAAATAATGCTACCATTTGATCGAAATATGGAACCTTTGTCAATATCTTGATCTGCTAGAAAGCCAATATGCGACTCTGGACTTATCCATTTTAGATTTCCCAGCAGGTATAGCATAGCAAATCCTGATGCGCTTGAAGATGGCTCCTTAGTCACCTTACTGGATAACAAGTTCAAATCTGTTGTTATATTTACTCCTGACGTAACATTGATGTATTTATTGTAAAATTGATAGAAAGATTGTTCGTATGCTGCAGCAGTAAATGTAGGCATGACCAGAGCAATCTTTACTTTTTTACCAAATTCTCCGGTATGAGAATTGTTACTTGGAGTCGATATCTCACTCTTGTTTTCAGAGAATATATAGTCGTTATTAGCTGTGGTATGTCCTTGTTTTCCAGGGATGGGTATTGTTTCATTCAAGTTTCTCAA
>JAHEZK010000015.1:26690-31466 GCA_023251115.1 Nitrosomicrobium frigidum (SeqCode)
GCCATAGACCAGGTGCTTGATGCGACATATGGTACTTCTGACAAACTGGTTCTTTTTAAGATTCAAAAGCCATCTCTTCATTTACAGGAATTGGTTTCTCTGTTGGTAACAGCAACCCAAGAAATCTACAAAGGTGTGACCGAATTACATAAGGGCAAGCGAGAGAAACTATTGATACACTCAAAAGCTATTAGCAAGTGTGAACATGATGGGGACAGTGTTTATCGCCTTGCAATTGCCAATTTGTTTGAAACGCACGACGCAATAGACATTATAAAATTGAAGGAAGTTTACGAAACACTGGAGAATGCGCTGGACAGGTCTAGGGATGTTGCTGACGCTATAGAAGACGTCGCTTTAAAATATCGCTGAGGATTAGTTTGCTTCCAATTGAAGTCTCAGTCTACATTGCTATTTCGGCCGCCCTCTTTTTTGACTTTGTAAATGGTTTTCATGACTCAGCCAACTCTATTGCGACGGTAGTAGGCACTCGAGTACTGAGACCGCTATATGCCGTAGGGATGGCAGCTGTTGCGAATTTTGCTGGCCCTTTCATCTTCGGTACTGCTGTTGCTCTAACAGTTGGAAAAGGAATCATACAACCCTCATTTTCTACAGTCGACGTTATATTTGCAGGTTTAATAGGGGCCATAATATGGGACCTTGTTACTTGGTATTTCGGCCTTCCGTCTTCCAGCAGTCATGCGTTAATTGGAGGACTAATAGGGTCAGCATTACTAGCAGGAGGAACATCAGCTCTAGTTTTGCCTGGGATAGAAAAGACCTTAACTTTTATAGTGATATCTCCTACTCTAGGTTTTTGTAGCGCATTTGGTATCGCAATAATTATCATGTATTTATTCAGGAAGTATACTGCTTCCTATGTAAACAAGATTTTTGGTCGTCTTCAAATTTGTTCTTCAATTTTTTTCTCACTAACACACGGTGCTAACGACGGGCAAAAAACAATGGGAGTTATAACAGCCTTATTGATTTCAGGTGGCATGCTTGACTCTACCTCATTCTCAGTTCCCATCGAAGTCATATTGGCCTCTGCTATAGCGATTGCACTCGGGACATTCTTTGGAGGTTGGAGAATAGTTAAAACCATGGCTTTCAAGTTAACTAATCTGCGTCCTTACCAGGGTTTTTGTGCTGAAACGGGAGGAGGTGTCATATTGACGTCTATGGCTTGGCTAGGTATTCCTGTTAGTACTACTCACGCAATCGCTGGTGCTATCATGGGTGTGGGAGCTACAAAAAGGCTTTCGGCAGTTAGATGGGGCGTTGGCAAGAGAATAGTTTATGCCTGGATTATCACTATACCAGCCAGTGCTGCGGTTGCAGCATTAGTTTTGGAAATAATGAAGATATTCATCTAGTATCCCAAAAGAAATGCAGTCCTAAAGAATGGAAAATAATCTGAATGGTAAAAATTAGTTGCATGATACAGCTCTGATACCATAACTAGGACTGTAAAGTCTGAAAAATAAAGTCTCATGCTTTCTGATTTATTGGTTCATCCAAATTTGATTTCCTTTTATTAAATAGTCTTACCACGTCTATTAACTGCCAGAGCCAAAAACCACCGCCCAAGACCAAACCAAGTACAAGACTTAGTGGAAATGGAACAAGCCACGCCACACTCAGCCAAATGGCAATTCGAGCAATCAAAATTACAATTCCGCGTTTTTTATATCCTAGATATATGTGTCCAAGCCCTGCAATTACTACTGCTAAAAGAATTGTTACTGCTAGACTCTTCGCCATTTGTATTAGCACCTCTCATTTGTTATTATAGCTTTTGATTTTAAATTCAATCTGTTTCACTTTGCATATCTGTGTTGCATTCATTTTAATGTTCGTAGTTCACTTTACAGAACAATTGATATGACAGAACCAGACACTTTCTTAATTTGGTAACAAACATTTTCAGGAAATTACAAGTCTAACTTCCATGTAATAATCTCCTTTTCATTGCCGTTTAATTTCAGTTTTTAACAACCAGAATCAGCTTATTATTGAATTCGAGTGCTAATGAATTTTGTTTTAACCTAATACGAATCTTATTGGCATATTCTATAACATTTCGTTCTTCTATTATTTCTGTGTGAACTTCTAATCGCGTGTACTTTACAGGTTCAAATTTTCCTTCAAAATAGCCGTCAAATTCTATCAATGACATGCTCCCGAATCGGGAAACTATTTCCTTTACAACATCCATGTAACCCTCGGTCCGAGGCAAATAGAATTTAATTGAATGTGGCAATACTTTGGTAATGTAGGATTCTTCGACCATGTAGTTAACATAGGAAACATTCTATCTAATAATTATTTATTCGACCTCACAATTCAATATCGGGGCTTTCCGTTTCCCTCAAGCTCTTATAATCTTTGTTGCACTCTAATTTTGTATGGCAGTAAGGAGCTCTTGGCAAGGAAGTATCTCATTCGGACTTGTGACAATTCCTGTCAAATTGTATACTGCAACAAATAAGAAAGAATATGTTTTCAATCAGTTATGTAAAAATGGACATAGAATAAGGTACAAAAAATGGTGTCCTGTCGAGGATAGAGAGGTAGACTATTCTGAAATTAAGAAGGGATACGAGAAAATAAAGGATAACTATATAGTTTTTGAAAAAGACGAATTACAGAAAATTAAATTAAAGACAACTAAAAGCGTTGATATAAAAGAATTCATTGATTTTCGCCAACTCTCGCCAGATTGAAAAGGCCCAGGAGATTAAATATATGATAGTCCAGTGACGTATGCCTATACATTTCAGATGGTTGAGAGCCGTTGGGCTGGATTTTTTCCGCAATTAATTTTTCGAAATTATTTTCTAAAATGTTCCTGGTAATTTCCGTTTTGTTCAAGAACAGCGATATGGAAGAAGCCTGTACATCATACCACGTACCATGGTTATTGAGTTCTTTACTCTCTTTTTTACCAAATTTAGAATTCAAAAGCCAATCAAGATATCTGTTAAACCATTTTTCAATTCCTTTCTTATCCTCGCCGGTCCAATCCGGTGAATTCTGAATTAATGAAATTGCGTCTAATACTGTGGGAAAATAATTTGCAGCAATAATACCAGAACGAGTACCGTTATTTTTACCGGTTATAACTTCAGAATGTTGTAAATTAGGATTAATGAAAGTGTCATTATTTAAGAACCATACTCGAATGATCTCGGTAGCTTTGGCAGAATATTTGGTGTTATCTGTAAAATAATATGCGGCAGACAAAATTTTTACCCGCGCCATCATCTTGGCCAGGTTTCCTGTATCAGGAATTAAGGATGCTTCCGGATTAGTCTCACCATCGCGATAAATATATGGAATTTTATTAGATTTTGTGTCATCTGGCCAATGAAATGGTGCTAGGGAAAGAAAATCGTGCTAATCACTACTTGGTGGCACCTGATTTTTTTTCCACTACAGAGTCAGCCTTTAATGATAAATAGGAATCAGCTCTTGCAATTAGGTGCCTTAAGGATTCTTGTACAAATGGATTTTATTATCTACAATCGTATCTTTTAAAGGTAGATTAAAGACTATCATTTGTGGGATCATTCGAAGTTTATCGTCATCAATGGCTGGTTTCAATGATTTTACGTCTTCGGACCCAACGTGTGTGGGATGATATAATGTTAAAGTGCTAAAAATACATGTACTCAAGATCGAAACTAAGAGTATTGGTTGCAAATCTCCTATGATTTCTCTGGAAGTCTAGCTTATTTTCTGTTTGTATTGCCTTCAGCAGTTATCAGTAGAAAATATGACAGGCCGACCAGAGATAATAGTGACGGGTCGAACTGAGTTGTATATCGCTGCCCCTCGACGAAGATATCTCAGTCATACAGAGATTGTTATTCAGTTAATTTTGTCAAGGTACTTTTCTGGATATGCATAACAGTATACCAATTCATAGTCTACCAAGGAGTTACCTAGTTCGTCATAGAACTGTATACATGCCTTTGTCTCTGGGTCTTCGAGTTTGTAAAAGTTCCAATCCTTGTAATCTTTAATATTATCGATTGCACATTTCTCTGCATCTATTTTTATAGCTATTTCTTCTAATGAGTCAGATTTTTTACAATTTTTTTCAGATGGGTGATTATCTCCATGGTTATCACCTGGTAATTTGTCTTTAAAATTATAATCGAATGCGTAAACACCAGATCCTAATGACAAGACGAGTATTGCAAGGACAGAGATGCTGGAATATGTAAGTATTTTTGAATCTAAGTCTAGTAAAGCCTTCCTGTTCATCATTACGTCTAGGTTTATTTTTGACACTATAAATTAATTTCCCTTTACAATAGTCCGTTTATTTATTGAGACGATTTCCCGAAATCAAGAGGTAGGATCCGTTGTTGAATCACTTGAAGAATGGCCAAAGGTACAGAAGGTATGTAGAATATTCAACAAGAAATGGGTGATAACTAGCAAGTAAGCGGTAGAGACAAGCATGAAATCTGAAGCTAAGTCAATTTTTTTTGTTAAGAAGGAAATCTAATCAATCTATGACTGGAAATTGATACTGCATTTTAGACACAACAGGTTACGGGAATGGTAGCTCAAATTTTTTATCATCATTGGAATCTGACTTTTTGTCCTCTTTTGAAGACTTGTCATCGTCATCATTATCACTGCTACTGCTAGTTGACGTATCCTTATTATCGTCACTGCTACTGCTAGTTGACGTATCCTTATTATCGTCACTGCTACTGCTAGTTGACGTATCCTTATTATCGTCACTGCTACTGC
>JAHEZK010000002.1:0-125913 GCA_023251115.1 Nitrosomicrobium frigidum (SeqCode)
TGTCCAATTTGTCATTACCTACGATAGGAATGTTGATACCCCAAGTAATATCTCTAGTTATATCCCAATCTTGGAGTCCCTCAACAATCCAGTTAAGCACGTACTTTTTGACATCTTGTTGGAGAAATTTATTTTCACTCAACCATTTTTCAAGAAAAACGTCAAAATTAGAGAGCTTGAAGAAATAATGATTACTGTTTTTCTTGACCGGAGGTAATCCACAGATAGCACATTTTGGACCGATTATTTTTTCTGGGATCCGTCCACATTTTTCACATAAATCTGAATATTGGCCCATTGCACCGCAATAAGGGCATGTACCGACCACATAACGGTCTGGTAGAAACTTTGAGTCTTTTTCACAAAAGTATTGTACTACCTCTTTTTCATAAATAAGATCCTTTCTGCGCAAGACGTTAAAGACATATTGTACAAATTCCCTATTTGTAATAGAGCTCGTTTGTGAAAATGAATCAAAAATTATTCCTACGGATTTGAAATCTTCGATATCTTTATCATGCCAATGTTTAACGTAGATTTCAGGTTTTGTCTTCCTTTTTTCAGTCTCAATGAGGATTGGGGTGCCAAAATCGTCTGATGCGCATAAGTGATACACCTCGACTTCATTTAGTTTCAAAAACCTACGAAATATATCTGCAGGCAGATATGTTGACGATATGTGACCAAGATGTATCTCTCCATTCGCATATGGAAGAGCACTTGTTATTATCACACTGTCTTTATTGGAAATTTGCACAGCAGAATCAGTGATGGTCAGGAGGAATTAAAAGTATCTGAAATAAATATTCAATGCATGATTCAAGTAGTCCCATAATACATGCGCTAATTAGTTATATCAAATAATCCATTGTAATAGCGATATGCGTACCTCTGAACTAATTAGTAGAGGAAAAAAATCGTGGGAATGGGCTGCTTCACACATGGCTATAATAAATACAATAATTAGTGAAAATATTGCTGAAAGTCCATTAAAAGGGTTGAAGCTTGGTCTTTCATTACATATTACAAAGGAAACGTCTGTACTCATAATCGCGTTGATTAGGTTAGGATCGAAAGTATCTTTATGTTCTGCAAATCCCTTATCGGTACAAGAAGACATAGCCGCATTCCTTTCATCAAGAGGGGTTAAAGTCTATGCTTGGAAGGACGAGACCAAAAAGGAGTACTTTAACAATTTAAGTCATGTTTTATCTGACCGTCCACAAATACTAACTGATGATGGCTCAGACCTCCACGTCATGGCTCACAACGAAAAAATCCTTGGGATATTGGGCGGAACAGAAGAAACGACATCAGGAATTGCAAGACTGAAAGCACTGGAAAAAGACGCAAAGTTGTTGTATCCTGTTATTGGTGTTAACAACGCAAACACCAAGCATTTATTTGATAATCGATACGGGACTGGGCAAAGTACTTTATATGGAATAATAAGATTGACTAATGTTCTTATAGCTGGTAAACATATAGTTGTATGCGGTTATGGATACGTGGGTAAGGGCGTAGCTTCCAGGGCCAGAGGATTAGGAGCTAATGTTACTGTTGTGGAGGTAGATCCTGTTAAAGCAATTGAGGCATATATGGAAGGATATGACGTAAAGAGAATAAATCAGGTAGTTGACATGGCTGATATTTTTATAACATGTACAGGACAAAAGAACGTAATTACTGCGCAACATTTTAGAAGAATGAAAAATGGAGTCATACTTGCAAACGCAGGACACTTTGACAATGAGATAGACGTAAAGAAATTGTGTGTGGAGACTGATAAGAATTACACAATCAAACCGTATTTGGACTGTTTCAATATTCATGGTAGAAAAATATACTTGCTATGTAGGGGCAGAGTGGTTAACCTAGTAGGTGCCGAGGGAAACCCGCCTGAAGTCATGGCCATGTCTTTTGCAAATCAGCTTCTCTCAATACTTTACATCTCTAGAAATCATAGAAAAATGCAAAAGAAGGTGTATTTAGTACCTGAAAAAATAGATCTTAAAATTGCAAATTTGTTTCTAAAACATTTGGGTATAAAAATTGATAAATTAACACAACTTCAGAGAAAATATGCCAGGTCGTACTAACTGACACAGGGTTACCACGATTCATCACTATTGATTTTTTGAAATACGCTTTGAATTAGAAGAAATTTGAAGTTTCCATTTAAAACTGATACATAATATTTTATAAGAGATTGAAACAAAAAACTAACTATGACTTGGAAGCGTGCCGCAAGTACCAAAGATTTTGAAAAAAAATCTGGAAAGGAGGTAAATCTTGATGGGAATAGGATTGCGATATTTCGAACAAACGGAAAATTTTATGCTATAGAAGCATTATGTAGACATCAGGATGGTTCTCTTGCTCCCGGCAAAATAGATGGAGAAGTTGTGGAATGCCCTTTGCATTCATGGCATTATAATATACGAACTGGGGATTTATTAGATTATCTTGAAGGAGTCAAGCTAAAAACGTACAAGATAGACCTGAAAGGAAAAGATATCTTCATAGATGTTTGATTTAGTTATTAACATATCTTGGATTGTCATAGTACGAGCTTGAAAATCTATAACAGACTTTCTGATACTCTTGAAGATATTGGTACAAAAAATGATAATAAAATCAGGATTTATGTTTGTGGAATCACTGTGTATGATGACTGTCATATAGGTCATGCTAGAACTATCGTAGTCTTTGACGTCTTAAGACGATATCTAATGTATAGTGGAACCAATCTAGTTTATGTGCAAAACTTTACTGATGTGGACGATAAAATTATAAACAGAGCTAAATTGGAAGGAAAAACTCCTGATGAAATTTCTGCCACTTACATCACGAGTTATTTTCAAGATTTTACTGAATTAAACGTAATGACAGCCGATTTTTATCCAAAAGCAACTGAAAACATGGTCGAGATTATAGAGGCCATTAGAATATTAAAAGATAAAAATTACACTTATACAACTCTAAATGGAATTTATTTCAGAGTACGATTATTTCCAAATTATGGTAAACTATCAAAGAAACAAATTGATGATTTAGAAGAGGGTGCAAGAATCGAAGTAGATCACTTGAAAGAAGATCCATTGGACTTTGCATTGTGGAAATTTTCTTCTGATATTCCATATTGGGAAAGTCCGTGGGGAAATGGCAGACCGGGTTGGCACATCGAATGTTCTGCTATGGTATCAAAATTCCTTGGCAATGAAATTGAAATCCATGGAGGAGGGACGGACCTAATATTTCCACACCACGAAAATGAAATAGCACAATCAGAGATATTTACACAAAAGAAACTAGCAAAAATCTGGATGCATGTGGGTATGATTACAATTAATTCTGAAAAGATGTCAAAGTCACTTAGAAATATGATCCTTGTTAAAAATGCTCTTAAAAAATGGGGAGCGAATGTTCTTAGGATATACCTAATTTCTAGTCAGTATTCAAAGCCTATGGATTATAATAATGAGATTTTATACGAATCATTACAAAAATGGAGACAAATTGAGCATTGTGTCTATGAATTCAGGACAACAAGGAATGAATTTGGAGCCCCCGACGAATTTGAAGATAAATGCAATGGTTATTTAGCCGAGTTCATGACTTCTATGGAGGGCAATTTTAATACTCCCTCGGCGTTGGCATCGTTCATGAAATTGGTATCATATATTAACAATTTAAGCTCATCCGAAAAACTATCCATAACAATGTCTGAAAAAGGATTGCATATCGTAAACACAATAATGGATATCTTTGGTCTAGAGGTAATGGAAGTTGATATTAGTACAAAAAACGATATTGAAAAGATGATCGACGAGCGAAATAAACTCAGGGCCAATAAGAAGTTTCAGGATGCCGATTCGTTACGAAACAAGATTCTGGAATTGTATGATGTTGAGCTAACAGATCACGGCAACTATACTTCATGGAAAAAGAAGGAGATCATAGAATTTGAAAGCCAGCATGATGGCTGAAACGACAAAAACACCTCATGTAGTAAACCTTTCTCATCTTTTCAAATGTAATCATAGATGTTTGAAAAACTATTAATTATTAAGATATCAATTAATGCTAATTGAAATCCAAAAAATCATTATTGGGCATATTAATATTGGCGGCAATTGTTTCCATCGGGCTTTTAGTATTTGCTAATCCTTTTAAGAGTAATACACAAATTTTTACCGAATCACTTCGTGTTTTGGTATCAAAGTCAGGGGACCTGACACAAAATTATCAAGAGGAAGTTGGAAAGTGGAATATGAAGAAACTTGACAATTTAACAATGATAACTATTACTGACAGGTACCTCACTCAATTTGAAGAACTTGAGAATGAGGCTAAAGCCTTGAATGTTCCAAACGAATATGAAAATATCAGAGATTCGTTTGTTAGCTCAGTGGAATCCGAAGCATCCAGCTACGACCATTTCAAGAATTATCTCATTTCTGGAAATAAAGCTGAAGATCAATTATCAAATGATAAACTGTCCCTTGCCTTCAAGCAGGAATTGGTTTATGCAGATTTTCTGTCAAAAAATCGTTAGTGGTATTTAGAATACAGGATTGAAACAAAAATATAATGCCTACATACACCAGTATTTTGAGATGTCCAGTTGATAGAATGTTTTAGAAGGTTAGTTTCATTTGGCCCATCTCTTTCAGTCCTAAAAGGGATACTGAGTTTTTCTGGCGTATTTCTATTATTAATAAATTGCCCAAGTTATGGGGTTGGGAACTTAGAGGTATTGCAAACAAATACAACTATTGATCAAAGTGGATTGATACATCTATTTGGCGAAATAAGAAATATCTCTGATCGTCCTCAGCAAGACATCGCGATATTTGCCAATTTCTACGACCAATCGGGAAAGAACATAGGCAATGGGAGTGGAATAGTTCCGGTTAGGTCGCTGAATATAGGCGATATCTCACCTTTTGAAATAATACTGCTAGACAGCGAACAATCCCCAAACGTTTCTAACTACAGTCTTAATATTACGAGTAAGGCAGGATCAGTAAAACCAGAAAATCTGGTTATAACGTCTTCTAAGTCTCGGCCAGATATCTTTGGATATTATTATGTTAACGGTAGGATTTCTAATAAAGGTAACAATACTGCTACAAACGTTCTTGCCATTGCTTCATTCTATGACAAGGATGGTAAAATAATAGGCCTGTCAAGTGCTATTGCCGAACCTACAAACATGACTTCGCTTTCTATGTCAAGTTTTACAGTAGTTATGGATGATAAACTACAAACATCTAAGATTAAAAATTATTATTTAACGATTGACTCGGATCAATACGTTTCATGATTGGTCAATCCATTTCTTCCAAATATCAAGATCGATACAAGATACTTAGGTTCAAAAACAAGCACTTCAATTCGGTATTAATTGGAATGTAATTGAAAGTTAAACTACAGAATTATATTATACTGCCGTGAACTTTAATTGATATGGAAATATTTCATCCATCAGTTTTTCTTGCCATTTTTCCATATTTGTTTATGGGTAGCTTTCCAGTATTTGGGTTGATATTGGTTACAAAGTGGATCGTTGATGATATCAAAAAAAGAAGAGCGAATTGAGGATTTAGGAACGTTGGTTACCTGGTTCATCTCATCGCAGGGATAGTCAAGTTATGAAAATATATATCTCATATCGAATATCATAAGTATATGCTGAATACAACTCAAAAAAAATGTGCCCTATGCGAGACTACACTCCCGAAGGAAAGCGCCATAAATATTTGCGAAAATTGCTTAAAAAATGCAGACTGCTGTGTTGGCTTAGAAAGATTAAGAGAATAAATAATTTTATTCTGCCATTTTTAAGGTATCACTTATAGTTATAATACCGATAAGTTCTCCTTTGCGACTCACAAGTACACATTTTGCAAATCTTACAAGCGGTATGAGCGCCTTAGCTGGAGTTGCTATGTCAACTATCGGCGGGGGAGGTTCCATTATCTGTAAGATAGGTACTTGGTGGATATTTTTTTTGTCATCACTCTCTAACACCTTCCTTGCAAGTATATCTTCGCTAACTATTCCCACAATTTTGGACACATCAAAAACCGGTATTTGACTAATTGAATTTTTCATCATTATTTCAATTGCAACTTCTAACTTTTCATCCTTCTGGACCGAAATTACCTCATGGCTACATATGTCTCCAGCCTTAAGCGAAGTTTTTCCCTCTTGAGAACTAAGTACTTCAAATATTCTCTTAGCCGTATCGTAGCTGGGCTTGCATCGTCCAGATTCAATTTGATTTATCATCGAAGTACTAATTCCGGATAGGGATGCCAATTCACGTTGAGTCAATCCCAGTTTAATCCTTCCCTGTTTGATGTAATCTATCCTAGGAAGCATCTGCTGATTACTTATTCTGATATCATATTTTTATAGTAATGGTATGGGCCTGCATAGTTTTTGTGACGTAATAACGACAGCCTTAACCTTATATTATATAGACTTATAGATTTCATACTATTAGAAATGAGTCAAGACACCCACAAGAAAAAGTGGGATTCTGTGAAGAGATACAAACTAACCAAGATGTTAAATCAACTGTCAAACATTACCGGACACGGCACTGAATTGGTTACGGTGTATATTCCTCCAAGAAGACCAGTTTTTGAAGTCATAGGTCAACTCAGAAATGAGTCTGGTACAGCATCGAATATCAAATCAGATTTAACGAGAACTCATGTGCAAGATGCGCTGAGCAAGACAGTAGAACATCTTAAATTGTTCAAAGAAACACCAGAAAATGGCCTTGCAATTTTTTGTGGCGCCATTCCTAATAACAAGGGAATCGGAAATGAAAAGATAGAACTTTATTCAGTTTTACCACCCAAACCTATTCAGATTAATCTGTATAGATGCGACGATCATTTTTGGACGGATCATATGCAGGATATGTTGCGAGATGAGAAAGTAATAGGACTTCTTGCTATAGACAGTCAGGAGGCTGGACTGGGAATATTAACAGGTGATAGATGGGAAGTCATAGACACGCTAACGTCTGGGGTAGCTGGAAAGCATAGACAAGGTGGACAGTCGGCAAGAAGATTTGAAAGACTAAGGGAAAATGAATTAAACGAATTTTATAAAAGAATTGCAGAACATGCGCAAAAAATCTTTATTGATGAATACAAAGTTAATGGCCTAATTGTTGGAGGTCCGGGACCAACAAAAGAGAACTTTTTGAGGGAGGAGTATCTGGACTACAGACTCCAAAATAATGTACTAGCTACAATCGACAGCTCCTATTCTGGAAGTGAAGGTGTAAGAGAATTATTAGAGAAGGTTAATGAACAGGGTATAATTTCTGAGTATAGACTACTAGAGGAAAAGAAATTAGTCAAGAAATTCATGAGTCAAGTTTATTCGGATCACGCCCTAGCTGTTTATGGTATTCATGATGTTCTAAATTTACTAAAAAGTGGAATAGTGGACACTTTGATTATTACTGATGAAATACCGTACATGCATTTGGAGATTAAATGCAATAAATGCGGAAATATTGAAGAAAAGTTAATCGATAGAATAGATTTAATCGCTGTTAAGCAAGCAGAGATCTCAAAGTCATGTCCTAAATGCGGCAGTGAAGATAGAGAAATTACAGAAAAAGATATTGTAGATCTTCTTGAAGAATTGTCTGCCAATATTGGCAGCAACATGGAAGTCATTTCGGCAAAAACAGAAGAAGGTGCGCAACTTGGAAGTTTGGGAAGTATTGGGGCTCTCTTACGTTTCAAACCATCACATTGACAGATTCCATACGAATTTTTGTTTTCTAATTTGCCTTAATACCTTTTAGAGTGAGTGTTGCCTTTATTTTTTGGGCAATCTTATCCAGCTCTTCGTCTGAAATTAAGTTTCGTGAAGGCCACCGTCCATTTGGAGAATCATCATTGTACCTTGGTATTATGTGAACATGAACATGCGGTACTATTTGATTAGCAGCTCTCCCGTTGTTTTGGCCAATATTTAGCCCCTTCGCATCCAATGATTTTACTATGCCCTTTGCAAGAAATGAAACGGTAGAATACAACCTTCCAATATCTTCATCATCCATTGTGAAAATATTTTCATGATGTCTCTTTGGGAGAACCAGTGTATGCCCTGTATTGATAGGATACTTGTCCATAAATGCCACAAATTGGCTGTCTTCATATATTTTAACGGCGCTTATCTCGTTTTTAATAATGGAGCAGAAAATACATTTAGTGTCCGACTTCAATAAATAAAATCCATGTCCATTGCTGATTTATGTTTTTGTCATATTGCCATGCTCCTGCGTGACTTTTAAATAGGTCAAATTTTTTTCTAACTGTAGATGACTGAAACTATCGAAATATACGAATTTAATGTGAAATTCACATTCACTTGTCCAAAATGCGACTACAAAAATGAAGACATCTCTGCAGTGGATATTGCTAATGGCAATGCTGAATGTGGAATGTGTGAGACACTATTTAAGACAGAAGGAATTGATGGCGTAAAGATTTTTGCCCTAGTTGAGTGATAACCCTTTTTAATCGATACTTAGGCTAGTATCAATGTTATATTAAAATACGCATTAATCTCTATTTCACTGATGGAACTTGTCAGTAGAACCGTAGTTAATGGCCCAGCAAGAGCTCCACACAGAGCAATGTATAAAGCCATGGGCTTGAATGATGATGATTTGTCAAAACCCATCGTAGGAGTTTCCTCTACTTGTAATGAGGCAACTCCTTGCAATATCCATTTGGGAGATTTGGCACAGCATTCAAAAGCAGGAGTAAAGGATTCAGGATGTACACCGAGGGAATTTACTGCCGTTTCGGTATCTGACGGCATAGCAATGGGACACGAAGGCATGAAGTCATCTTTGGTCAGTCGTGAAGTTATTGCAGATTCAATTGAGATTATGATGCGAGCTCATGGATACGACGCCCTTGTTGGAATTTCAGGATGTGATAAGAGTTTACCCGGGACAATTATGGCTATGGCTCGACTCAATGTTCCGTCAATATTTGTCTACGGCGGTACTATACTGCCAGGAACTTGGAATGGAAAACAGGTTACCATTCAAGATGTATATGAAGCTGTAGGTTCCTTTGAGGCAGGCAAAATAAATTTTGAAGATTTAAAAGAGTTGGAGAACGCTGCATGTCCCTCTGCGGGTTCATGCGGAGGCATGTATACTGCAAATACGATGGCGTGTATTAGTGAAGCATTGGGAATAGCATTGCCGGGAAGTGCTTCACCTCCAGCATTAAGTGAAAAGAGAAACCAAATTTGCTATGATACAGGAAAGCAAATCTTTCATTTACTAGAAAATAACCTGCGGCCAAAAGAAATTCTTACATTTGAAGCCTTTGAGAATGCAATAGCAATTGCAAACGCCATAGGCGGTTCTACTAATGCCATACTTCATTTGCTAGCAATATCTAAAGAGGTTGGTGTTCATCTCGATCTGAAAGATTTTGAAAGAATTAGGAAGAAGACACCTCACCTGGCTGATACAAGACCCGGAGGCATGTATGTAATGGTGGATTTAGACAAAGTAGGTGGAACTCCCATTATTCTAAAAAGTTTACTAAAAAACGGACTACTTAACCCAGATACTATGACCGTCACGGGTAATACAATGAAACAAAATCTTGAAAAAATAATTTTACGTGACTCCGAACCGGTAGTGTATTCTTGTGAAAAACCTCTCCATAACGAGGGTACATTGAAGATTCTTAAAGGTACCTTAGCTCCTGAAGGTGCAGTCATAAAGATTGCGGGACTCGAGCGAACAAAATTCGAAGGCATTGCAAAGGTATTCAATTCTGAGGAAGATGCGTTTGATGCGATTTCAAAACAAAAGATAAAGAAGGGCGATGTAATTGTCATTAGGTATGAAGGTCCTAAAGGAGGACCAGGCATGAGGGAAATGCTTGCCGTAACAGCGGCGCTAGTTGGACAAGGTCTTGGTACAGAAGTAGCCATGGTCACTGATGGAAGATTTTCAGGTGCTACTAGGGGATTTATGATTGGTCATGTTTCTCCTGAAGCAATGGTTGGTGGACCGATTTCATTGATAATAAAAGGAGATAAAATTAGTATTGATTTGAACAAAGGAAATATCGATCTGAACATAAGCCCCGTTGAGTTCAAAAAGCGAAGAAAAATGTGGAAACCGATAAAGTCAAGATATAGGACTGGAGTGCTTGCTAAATATATGCTGTTAGCACGATCTGCTTCTGAAGGTGCTGTAACTATACCGCAATTGAAATAAACTCCATTGTTCGTGATTAATTTAGCTGAACCTAAAAAATCTTGATATTTAACCAAATGCCAAATTTCAAAAACCTGTTCCTACTGTCAATTATTGCAATATCAATAATTTCAGTGGTATTTTTTTTATATAGATACGAATCAGTCACAGTTAACTTCTTTCCTCAGAATTCAAATTTGATATATGGTGGTATTTTTAACAACGCTACTAGTCTAGCTGAACTGGGAAATACTACATATTCTCTGGGATTAAACAATATGCCAGGAGTTAAATCAAATATCTCTACTGTCAATCGAAATAGTAACAATGCAAACAATCCCATTGATGATATTGTTTCGCTCAGCAATCCAGTCGACACGCTTACAAAAATGATAATAAATGTATTAGAAAATTCATCAATTGCAGACAGTACAAAAGGTAAAGATTTGGGACTCAAAAATTACTATCAATTGGAAGGCTCATGGAATCTAGCAATAAAAGGCGATGAATTTTCGAACTTTACTGGAAATATTGTATTGAATAACGCTATGAATAACATTACCAAAAATTACACTGTTAAGCTTGTTACCACTAGTGCAAACAACATTACTTACCAGTCATCAAATCAAATCCTGAAAATAAAAGGAACAGGGGATTTGACACTTGATGATGAAACTACCAGAGTACAGTTATTGATAGTACTCTATAAGAATGAAAATATCTACGTAGTGTTTGCATCAAAGACAAATGAAAATCTATTCGATAATTTTTTGATACATGGGGATATCATGCAAAGAAAATTTGAATACTGAGACTGGTTAAATTATCGCGTATTTGGTATTATTCTGCACCTATCAATCCAATTAGATCAAAACCTTCAGATATTTTTGAACTAATTTCGGCTATGGAAATCAAATGACCGTCTGGATCTACTACTATGGCATGCTTGCCAAATGATTCCTCCTTGGGTTCTTTAAAAAATTCAACTTTCTTGTCTTTCAACTTCTTTGCTACTGGTTCCAGATTACTTACCATAAAACCAACCAAGACCCCAGAGTTTTTAGTTCTGCTTTTGCTTTTTGATGGATGTAAGGCAAGAACTGTACCACTTGAAAAAAATTCTACCCATTCAGATGAAGTATTTTTGATGGGCAGTTCAAGAACATCGCGATAAAACTTTATAGATTTATCCATATCACTGACGAGTAATATTACGGCCCCAAGTCTTTTGAATGACATAGTACCACAATTGAATGACTCTGAATTAAGAACTTATCGATTTTAGATTAGAAAGTAACCGTTATGATAGTAAATTATATTAAATTTTTAATTCAAGTAAGACATGAAAAGGGATTTAGGATGCTAACAGTAAAAGTAATTGACAACAAAATAGCTCTGGTTGAATCAGAATTGCCGGGTTATAAGGATGATGAAATAGTAGTAAGGATGCGTTCGTGCGGGATCTGCGGTTCAGATTTAGAAAAGGTGTATGGAAATTATGGAATGAAATCCTTAAGGGTAGGACATGAACCGGCAGGAGCTGTTATCAAGGTTGGTAAAAACATAAAAAAATTCCAAGAAGGGGATCGGGTCTTTGTACATCATCACGTAAGTTGCTACTCGTGTAGGTATTGTATACAAGGCAACTATACAATGTGCAACAATTATCAAACTAGTAACATTGACCCGTGTGGATTGTCAGAGGAATTCGTTGTGCCAGAATGGAATATTGAACATGGAGGTGTATTAAAACTCCCTGATACTATTTCCTATGACGAAGCAGCTCTGATAGAACCTTTTGCTTGTTGCATTAGAGGATTAAACAAGATTTCCATAAAGCACGGTGACAATGTAGCAATATTAGGTGCCGGACCCACAGGCGTGATGCATACACTGTTGGCTCGGTTGTGGGGTGCAAACAAAATAGTCGTTTCCGACATCAATGAATTTAGGTTAGGATTCGTCAGACAATACGGTGTAGATACGGTAAACCTCAATCAAGGAAGTCTTGAGGCCGCTGTTGATAAAAATACTAATAATTTGGGTGTCGATGTCACAATTTTAGCAACCGGAAGCATAAAGGCATTTGAAAGTTCACTCAAAATAACTAGAAGAGGTGGAAAAATACTGCTTTTTGGGGTTCCGTCAGTTGGTTCTAAGTTTGACTTGGATTTGAATTCCCTGTATTCGAACGAACAGATAATAATTCCAAGCTACGGGGCTTCAGAAATAGAAACCAACCAGGCGTTGTCTTTAATGTCTGATAAATCCATTGATCTGTTGCCACTTATCACACATCGTTTTCAAATTAAGAAAACTAGTGATGCCTTCAAATGCGCTCACGAGGCATTTGACGCCATGAAGGTGTTGGTAGTAACATCATAAAGGCCATTTGATCAAAATATAAATAACTTGTTTAGTCAGGTTATCTTACATTGGATTGGGGAATTAAGAATCGCTTATCAAGGATAATTAATCAACGGAACGGAAAAGGAGTCATGTTGGCAGTTGACCATGGCTATTTTCTTGGACCTACTGAAAGATTAGAAGATCCCAAAAAGACAATTAAGCCGCTCTTACAGTATGCAGACTCCTTAATGCTTACCAGGGGAGTTTTAAGAACTTGTGTAGATTCAGAATCGAATATTCCGATAGTACTGCGCGTTTCCGGTGGTACAAGCATCTTGGGAGAAGATCTTTCAAAAGAGACAATTACAACATCTATCGAAGAAGCCATAAGACTTAACGCATCTTGTCTGGCACTGTCAATATTTGTAGGTAGTAAATATGAACATCAAACACTAAGCAATCTTTCTAAACTAGTAAATGAAGGTGAGAAATATGGGATACCAGTCTTGGCAGTTACTGCAGTTGGAAAAGAAATGGCTAGAGATGCAAGATATCTTGCCTTGTCCTGTAGAATTGCTGCAGAATTGGGTGCCCATGTAGTTAAAACATATTATTGTGAAAACTTTGAAAAGGTGGTTGAAGGATGTCCAGTTCCTGTCATTATTGCAGGTGGCAAAAAATTACCAGAAAAAGATGCTCTACACCTTACTTTTAATGCGATAAAAGATGGAGCTTCTGGTGTGGATATGGGTAGAAATATTTGGCAATCTGATCATCCTATCGAAATGATACAGGCCGTAAGATCAATAGTACATGATGGATTGTCGGTACAAGAATCAATTGAATCATTCTTTTTGAAAAAAAACCTACAGTCAAATGAATTGGAAACCTTAAACAGATAAATATTTTTACTTGATTTAATTTCAAATTCTAATATGTCAGAGTATGAGGGCGGCACCTTTAGATGTAAGGTATGTGCGAAAGAATTTCTAACAAAGAATGAGTGTGATGCTCATTATGAGGATGTTCATGGGGATGAGATTGCAAACATTGGCGAATAGTTGCCGATAATCAAAATACACTGAATACCTGGCTTGAAATAATGTTAGATTTTTTAGTGACCAAATTAACTTAGTGTAAGATCTAGTTGAAAATTGCAAATGTGATATTGTTTGAAATTGGGATTTGTATCCTTGAGGATTCAAATTTGATATATAGTAAGAAATTTGACAGTCCAGAAGTTGAATATTCATCAATAATGCAAGGTAATAAATCGTATCTCACAGACTTGATTGCCCAATTGAAAAATTTTGATCAGGTGAGAGTTAATAATAAAAACTTGATTGATATTTTTCAACCTGAAAATATCGACGTTAAATTAATGTCAGATTCCCGACAGGATGAGATTAATCAAAATAAATTGGATCTAATGATAAAATTCGGGTTTTCTAATACTAAGGAAGAGTTATCCGCAGATCTACAAAAGTTTGCCATAAACCTTTCATCTATGAAGGTAAAAGAAACTTCTGAAAAATTAGATCAACACTTGATTCAAGCAGTGAATACCCTAGATGAATTAGACGAAATAATTAACACAATTAGCACCAGGATTCGTGAATGGTATGGTCTTCATTTTCCAGAATTGGACTATATACTCCAGAATATTATTACGTATTCCGCCATCGTAAAGGATGCAGGACCTAGGGAAAATATTACCAGTGAGCTTTTAACTCAACTTGATGTACCAGACAAGAAAATTGAATTAATTAAACAAGCAATATCAAAAAGTCAAGGAGGAAATTTAACTGAGGAGAGTGCTGAATCACTTAAAATTTTAGCATCACAAGTAATACAGTTATCAGAATTAAGAACAAATTTATCCAACTCGGTAGAGAACTTGACGGAAATACTTGCGCCAAACTTGAAAAATATTCTTACTGCAATAATTGGTGCAAGGTTGATAGCCAAGGCAGGCAGTCTGCAAAAATTGGCTCAGATGCCATCAAGTACGATTCAAATAATTGGTGCCGAAAAGGCCTTATTCCGTGCACTTAAAACAGGAGCAAGACCGCCAAAGCATGGTCTACTATTCCAACATCCTTCGGTTAACTCAGCTCCAAAATGGCAAAGAGGGAAAATTGCTCGTGCCCTTTCTTCAAAAATAGCCATAGGAGTGAGAATTGACGTATATCGTAATGCTTCATTAGATAATTCGCTTTTGGATAAATTAACAAAGAGGATTGAGACAATTCAAAGGATTTATCATGAACCTCCAAAGGGGAGAGAATCGTTTGATGAGAGACCCAGGTTTGATAAAAGCAGACCAAAAAAATCAATGCAATTTAAGAGACGAAATATGCGACATGAAAAACGTAGACGTTATTAGTCGCGTTATAGTAAATGGGAAATCTCATTTAGCAACTATCAACATGTTGAAAGGTACCACTCTTTATGGTGAGAAACTAGTTTCCAGAGATGGAAATGAATACAGAACGTGGGATCCGTTTAGAAGTAAAATGGCAGCAGCTTATACGAAAGGTCTGCAATTTGACTTCTCCAAAATTAGAAACATATTATATCTTGGTGCATCAACAGGAACTACAGTCAGTCACCTTTCGGATATAATGGGGCACACTGGTAAAATATTTGCAGTTGAATCCTCTGCTAGAGTTGCAAGAGAGTTGATCTCAAATGTTTCGTCTAAGAGAACAAATGTTATACCAATCATAGAAGATGCGAGAAAACCCAGAAATTACTTTTCTATATATGATAAAATGGATCTCGTTTATTGTGATATTGCCCAACCAGATCAGACGAACATAGCGACGGATAATTGCAAGATATACCTTAAGGAAGAAAAACCACTACTACTTGTAATTAAGACTAGAAGCATTGACGTCACCATGTCTCCAAAAAATGTGATTTCCCAGGAAATTAGGCGATTAGAAGGGCAATCATTTAGGATAAAGCAAAATATAGATCTTGCTCCCTTTGACAAGGATCATGCAATGGTAGAAGCAATTTTTTGTCCTGCCTAGGAGTTACTGCACAACAGTACTAGATAATATGAGTTGAGCGGGTTTCCATGACTTTCTCGCAAATGGTGGAATTTCCCTGTTTTGTTCAAACCACTCTTGTACAAATTTTATAGTTTTTTTATCCGAAGGATATCCACTTCCCACATCTCCATATTTAAGCCGAATTTTGCTTATTTCAGAATCGCGTATCACTTTTGCAATTATGGAAGCTCCAGATACAACAACATTCAACCTGTCTGCATGATGCATTGAAATCAGTTTTGTATTATTCCCTTTAAGAAAGCTGTTGATTGTTCTTTTATATCTAGATGGATTTACATCGCATGAATCTACATAGGTCTTGTAAGAATCCATATTGCCAATCGTTATTGCCATAGCTTCTGCTTCTAGCAGATTTAGATGGTTTTTAGATACATGAAAATCAATGTCCTCAATACCTATTCTACAGATGCAGATTGCTTTGGCAAGGCCAATAACATGTCCAAAGAGTATTTGCCTCTTTTTAGGACTAAGCAATTTCGAATCTTTAATTCCTTTCTCAACCAATTCTGAAAGGGATTTTTTACTTACACTGATTCCCGCTACTATTATTGGACCTAATAAAGATCCTCTACCGGCTTCATCTACTCCACAAATTATGTTCTTGTTTTCAGTGAACTCTAATCCCCTTCAACTCAAATCAATATTTGTTGCTTTTTATCCTTATCCCCTTGGGGATGATGATATATTAGGAGCCAAAAGTTATTGAATATCAACAAGGATTGAATCATGACGTTTCAGAGATCAAAGAGGGTAATACATCACTCTTAGTCCCAAGTTCAGCTCTTTCGGAAATCGTTCCACCTAAGAATCCGGCTTTCTTCAACCCGAACGCAAAATGGAATCGAGATATTTCCATGTTGGTGTATAAAGTTTACACTTCGTCTTCAAAAAATAAAACATTAGCCGATTCAATATGTGGTGTTGGTGCAAGAGGTTTGAGAGCTGCCGTAGAGGTTCCACAAATAGAATCAATTTACTTTAATGATCTAAATCCAATTGCTATCGAATTTGCAAAAGAAAGTGCGAAATTGAATCAAGTTCAGGATAAATGCATTTTTAAAACTAATGATGTTTGCAAATTTCTAAACTTTGAAGAACGTGAAATTCGAAGATTTGATATTGTTGATCTAGATCCATTTGGAAGTCCATCGCCCTATATTGATTGCGTTCTGAGATCAGTCAGTAATGGAGGATTGATATCGATTACAGCAACAGATACAGCAGTATTGTGTGGAGTTTACCCAAGCGTATGTTATCGAAAGTATTACGGATTCCCGATGAGAAGTGAATACTCTAACGAAATCGGGGTACGTCTTTTGGTATCTTTTATAGCACTAAATGCTACCAGATTTGATTTATCAGTCGTTCCTTATTTTTGCCACAGTAATCTTCATTATCTTAGAGTGTACCTGAAAATAATATTTAGTAGTTCACTTGCAAACACTGTTTCATCAAAAATAGGATTTATTAAACACTGTAAGGAGTGTAAATCTCGCAGGATTGAAAAAATTAGGGAGCAGAATTTAGTATGTGATTTATGCGGTGCCAAATGTGTCATGGCTGGACCACTTTGGATAGATAGTCTTTTTGATTCTGATTTTGTTAATTCTATGTTAAATGAATTGAAAAATACCGAAAATGGCACCTCGCCCAGAAATGACCATAATAGATTGCTAAAAATGATGCAAATTTGCAGCTCCGAACTACCAATACCGGCTTATTTTGAAACAGATAGTATAGCATCGTCGGCAAAAAAAAGTTCCATCTCGTTGGAAAAAGTAATTAGCACTCTTGCAAGTAATGGATTTCAATCATCTAAAACTATTATGAACGAAAAAGGGTTCAAAACTAATGCATCTCCGAAAGAAATAATCGAACTCCTTTACAAATAAATAGTAATTCGTAGAAGTATCGTGATTAGGAGAGAGTATGATTTGAAAGGTGCATTCAAGCTTATTTGTTTTCTAGAGGAGAATGGGCGTGAAATTACAAGTTAAAAATTTGTCAAAAGAATTTAAAACTACTAGATCAAATAAAACTGAATACGTCACCGCTTTCGAAAATATTGACCTTACGATAAACGATGGTGAATTTGTGTGTATTGTTGGTCCATCGGGATGTGGAAAATCAACTTTCCTTAATATTCTAGCAGGGCTTGACAAACCCACTGAAGGAGAAATCATTCTTAATGGCCATCAAATCGAAGGCACTGGCCCAGATAGAATCATGGTATTCCAGGAGAATGCCTTGTTTCCTTGGCTTAAAGTAGTCGAAAATGTTGAATTTGGTCTCAAGATAGCTGGTCTGCAGAAAGAAAAGAGGCATCAAATAGCGCTTGCTCACCTTGAAACAATGCAATTGACGAAGTTTTCTGATTCGTATGTCTACCAGTTATCTGGGGGAATGAAGCAAAGAGTAGCGCTTGCCAGGGCGCTTGTTATGGACCCAGAAATTTTGTTAATGGACGAACCATTTGCGTCTCTTGATTCTCAAACCCGAGACCTTCTTTCAGTAGAATTACAACTCATCTGGTCTAAAACCAGAAAAAATATCATTTTTGTAACACATAATATATTGGAATCTGTATGTCTCGGAGATAGAGTATTTGTGTTCACAAATAGACCTGGAAAAATCAAAAGAGAAATTACAGTTGATCGTCGAAGACCGAGGCTTACTGAAGATGATGAACTCAAACCATACTACCGTGAAGTTTTAGGGGAGTTAAGAAGCGAAATTAGTGCAGCACGAAAACAAAAAACTGACTAAGCTTCCCTTAATTTCCTGACAAGATGAAGGCCATCTTCAAAACTATTTGGGGAACACAAAAGAATCTTTTTTGTTAAGCTTGCCGCTTCTCGAATAAAATTTTCTGGCCGCTCTTTGTAAGAATGCCAATCCAAACCAATATTCTGTGCGGATATTTCGTTTCTGTTCGATGGGCACATTATGCATGGAATAACGTCAATACCGTAGGGCGCAGACACTTTAACTATGTCTCTCAAATTGTCGATATTGCTTATTGATTGTGTAACAAATGCACGTGGCTTTGCCTCAAGTTTATTCTTGATTTTCATTGTATCATTGACTTTATTTGGGAATGACAAATCCAGCTTAATGTAATTATTAAAATTATGATCTGAGAGAGTCTTGATAGCCCTGGAGGGAGATATATTGAAAAATTTATTACCAATAATGGGGTCATCCCCACGAAGGACTAAGATACTGTATACGCCACACAAAATGGCCTCTGTAACAAACTGCAATACAGAGATAAGATTTTTGTCATAAAGTCTGCATGTACAGCTTATTGGCTTTGTAATTCCATTCCTTTTGAGCATTGATACAAGCATCAAACTAGAAACTCTTGGTATTCCAAGTACATTATCAGTCAAATGTATTCCATCTACAAATTCTGATATACGTTTTGTTTTTGAAATGAAAATATCGACATTCTTTTTTATAGTGTCGTTATCATAGTGATTTTCATAAAGAACCTTTGGAGGATTCATTTCATAAATAATTTTGATCTCCATCAATATCTTACAATAATTATCGTAATTAAATCCTTAATTTATAATCTCGAAATTTCACTTGAAATTTCAAAATTACTCTCAGATAGACTTTATAATTTATTTATCTATGTATAAACAAGATGATGCTACTTTGTATGATCAAAAGCTAGTCAAAAATTTGATATATCCTTTCTTACGTAAGGAACTAATTTTACCGTCACAAGAAAAACAATTCAAATTTGCTTCGGTAATGATAATAATTCATTTTACAAAGGGCGATCCTCATATCCTTTTAATAAAGAGGACAAAACTAGTGAAAAATCACGCTGGTGAGATCTCTTTTCCAGGAGGAAATTTTACGAAGGTAGACGTCAATATGCTTCAAACTGCGATAAGAGAGATAGAAGAGGAACTTGGTATAAGTATCAAAAGAGAACAGGTTATTGGAAGTTTGAATGCAGAAAGAACTCTGACTTCCAGATACATAATCTATCCGTACGTGGCACTATTAGACAAAATTCCAGCGATAACAGTTACAAATTATGAAGTCGAAAAAATTATTGATGCTCCCCTCGTATCGCTTCTGAAGAGTAGAGAAAGCGATGTAAAACATCAACAAGAGTACTCTATTTCTCAATTACCTAAATTTACGTATAAAAATGAAGTCATCTGGGGAGCGACTGCAAGAATTCTCGACCAACTTGCAAAGTTATTCTCTCATGAAATTGACTATTGAAAAGATACAATTGAAAAATTATTGTTTTCTTAAGTGTTGGCGCTACGCTAAGGATTCAACACACATTCAATAGGCATGTACTTCAGATTTGTGTTTTCTCAAACTTATAAAGGTGCCAAACTTCATCGTGCATTTGTCACATTTCCACAGATTTACTTTTGCTTGGCTATAAAATGTATAAGATTGATTTCCGCTCTCGTACTTACCAGTGCTGGTATTGTAATTCACAGGGTTGTAATTTATCTTGTATTTAATTCTAGATATGTTTATTTTCAATTTGCAAGCTATTGAATTCTTTGTTTAAAAAAAGTAAAGTTAATTGAACATATAGAAACGTATCAACCTTATTTCACAAACTAAAGATCAACAAAACTAATATCTCATATAAAAAAAGTAACAATGTGCATTTTGAAGGCCTGAGAGAGTATGTGGAGTCACTTGAAAAAATAGATCAATTGAAGAGAATTAAGACGCGAGTTTCAGTTGATCTAGAAATTGCAGAAATTCTACGCAGGGTTATGTATAAAAATGAAGGACCGGCGGTGTTATTTGAAAACGTCGAAGGATATAAAATTCCTGTGCTTGGTAACGCATTTGGATCTTTGAGAAGGTTGAAGATTGCTCTAGATATGGAAAATTTTGAAGAAATTGGAGAACGAATGTCCGCCTTAACCAGGCTAAAAATACCTCATGGCTTGCTGAATAAATTCAAGATGCTCCCAAAGTTGTCAGAGATTGCTGACTATGGCCCCAAAAGCGTAAACTCTGGACCAATTACAGAGATCATTGAGACTTCCAATCCGTCGTTGGATATCTTACCTATAATCAAGTCATTTCCCAAAGATTCTGGAAGATTCATTACCTTCGGCATAACAGTAAGTAAGAATCCAGAAACAAAGATTCGAAACATGGGTGTTTACAGATTACAAGTAATCGATTCGAAAAAAGCGATAATGCACTGGCAAATTCACAAGAGAGGTGCACTGCATTATCAAATGAATAAAGAGAATTCGCAAAAAACAGAAGTTGCAATAGTAATAGGTGCGGATCCTGCAACCGTTTTTAGTGCTGTTGCTCCCGTTCCAGAAGGTTTAGACAAGTTTCTATTTGCCGGGATCACTCGAAAAAAGGGTATAGATCTTGTGAAGTGCAGAACTATCGATGTTGAAGTTCCTGCGACTGCAGAAATTGTTTTAGAAGGTTATGTTGATCCCTCGGAGCTTAATGTAGAGGGCCCGTTTGGAGATCATACAGGCTACTATACACCACCTGAACCGTTTCCTACCTTCACTCTTACAGGTATAATGATGAGAAAAAATCCAATTTACCTTACAACAGTTGTAGGAAAACCAATACTTGAAGACGCTTACATAGGCAAGGTCATTGAAAGATCATTCCTACCATTGGTAAGGCTCTTCCAACCTGAAGTAGTTGATTTTTCAATGCCTCCTGCAGGTTGGTTTCAAGGGCTTGCGATAGTGTCTATTAAAAAAAGATATCCTGGGCAGGCAAAAAAGGTAATGATGGGTCTATGGGGAATGGGCCAGTTGTCTCTCACAAAAATATTGATTGTAGTAGACCAAGACGTCAATGTACAAGATATGAATGATGTTATCTGGGCGGTGACCACCCGGGCCGATCCGAAGAGAGACACTATGTTAATCGATAATGTACCTACTGATACTTTAGATCCCGCATCGCCATTATTGAATCTAGGATCAAAAATGGGTATTGATGCAACTAAGAAAATGATGGAGGAAGGGTATGAAAGACCCATTCAAGAAGAAGCACTACCTAACGAAAGTACTGTTGGTCTAGTAACAAAAAAATGGAATGAATATGGATTTCAAGAGTAAAACATGATATGATAAATATACAGAAATTCGATTATGAATCATGAAATTCATTCATAGTGGCAAAGTAAAAGACGTTTATGAAGTAGATGAGAAGAACTTGCTATTTCATTTTACCGATAGAGTATCGGCGTACGATGTACCTATGATTACTGACATAAAAGGAAAGGGAGAAATTCTATGCAAGTTTGCCGAATTTTGGTTTAACTATTTGAGTACTAGAAATCACATGGTACGATTGGATGCCAAAGACAAAATGGTTGTGAAGAAACTTGATATGATTCCACTTGAATGTGTGGTTAGGGGATATCTGTACGGTAGTCTGTATGAAAGGTACTGCAGCTCAACTGACATTCCGGATCTAGGGACCAACTTGAAAATTGCTTCAAAACTTAATCAACCCTTATTTGATCCAACAACAAAGTCAAAAATCCATGATCTGACAATTAACGAGGAACAGATCCGTGCCCAAGGCATCTTGACTAAAGATGAATTAAGATATTTGAAAGACACATCAATAAGACTTTACAAACAAATGTCAGAGTTATCTAATAAAGCAGGATTTATTATGGCAGATGTTAAATTTGAATTTGGGAAAGATCTTGAATCAGGTGATATTATTTTGGCTGATTCATTGGGCCCTGATGAATTCAGAATGTGGACTGAAGAGACGTATAAAGAGGGGCAAGAACAAGTTAGCTATGATAAGCAATATCTTAGAGATTGGTTAACTAAAATTGGATTCAGAGATAAGGTTAAGCAAGCCTCTGAGAATGGAACAAATCCAATTCCGCCCGAACTACCCACTAATGTTGTCAGTGAATTGTTGAAACGGTACAAGTACGTTTATGAGAAAATTTCAAAAATATGAAATTGCGCAAAGCCATCGCGTTCATTGAATATAAAAGAACTGTTATTCTACAGTTATTCTCAAGATTCCTTTTGCATCAGGATTTGTGAGCATCTTGACTAGATCCCTAGGAATATCAATTGCCGATTTATCACATGAGATAGCGAGTGTTCTAGAATCGGCGTAATTTGATTTTCTCAATACAATGTCGTGTTTATGGCTAATTTCTAGATCAGTGTTGCCAGATCCAGCTAATTCAAATTCAATTGGATCTACAATTATTCTTATTTTTACAAATGTATCGATAGTTCTTAATTTCCTTTTAAGGGCAATATTTAGATCATTGCAAGCTTTGTCAGCAGAAACTCCAATAATACAATCACCATTTTTAGTCAGGTTGGAATCCTTAGTAACTTCAATTGTTCTAGCGTGAAGTGAAAGAACATTCTTATGACCATAAAAAGTTATTTCTTCCTCCAAATGTTGGTCAGTTTTTTAGAAAATACTTTGACAATTTAAAGTATGATACTAAGGTAAACTTAAATTAACGAATGCAAACAAGTTAGAGCTGATTTGTTACCTGCAGCAGCTGGTTATGATAGAGCAATAACGGTGTTTTCACCAGACGGTAGATTATACCAAGTAGAATATGCAATTGAAACTGTTAGAAGAGGAACCCTAGCAGTCGGAATAAAAAGTAAGGACGGTGTAGTTCTTGCGGTTGAAGAAAAAGCTAGGAAATTACAAGTATCCGATGTTACTCAAAAAATATTTCAAATAGACGATCACATAGGAGTGGCAGCGGCTGGGTATATCCCTGATGCGAGAACTCAAGTGGATCATGCTAGATTTTTTGCGCAAAGTAATAGACTGATATACGATGAACCCGTGGATGTTGAAGGTGTAGCAAAAAATCTCGCAGATATGGCACAACAGTTCACTCAATACGCAGGAGTTAGGCCTTACGGCGTTGCATTGATTCTCGCCGGCGTTGATAAGAACGGCGCTTCACTTTATCAAACGGATCCAAGCGGAACCTACATTGGATATGATGCGGTTGCAATTGGAAATGGAAGTGATCAAGTTAATGAATTCCTGGAAAAAAATTATAACACCGACGTAAGTATGGAAGAGGCAAGTAGCCTTGCTTTGGAATCAATTTACTTGGTTAGTGAAGAGAAAACTGGAACAAGACATATTAAAATGGCGCAGATAGATATGAAAACAAAGAGACTGAAGCGGGTTGAAAATAATGATATAGAAACCTATGCTTCAAAGTCTAAAGAGAATGCCAGTAAGAGGGCACCTCAATAATTTTATTTTAATTAAATTTTGATCAATGTAATATTGGTTTAAATATTCAAGCAATATTGTGAATTCTGTGACAGTTAAAACTGGGTCGCCCGCTCCGGATTTGAAAGTCAGTGAATGGGTACAGGGGGGACCTGTTAGTTTGAAGGATCATTTGGGTAAAGTTGTAGTAGTAGAAGTATTCCAGGTGAATTGTCCTGGTTGCTTCGTTTATGGAATACCTGAGGCAATTGATACCTATAACAAATACAAGAACAATAAAGTTGCAGTGCTGGGACTTGCCACTGCTTTTGAAGATTTTGACAAGAATACAATTGAAAATCTAAAATTACTATTAAATGAAAAAAAGGTGGTAGGTGAAACCCTTACTACTCTCACATACCAAAGTAAGTTACTAAACGAAGGAAAGCTATCATATTCTATTCCATTTCCAGTGGGAATGGATATGCTTGTAAAAGAAAAATTGCCAATCGACGAAAAGAGAATCATGGAATTTGTAAATGCAAACGTGCTTGATTTTGATTTGTATCATGAAAAAGACAAGGAACAAATCATTTCACGTGTTAAATCATATTTGGAGACAAAACCTTACAGTCCATTTACTTTCGAAGAGTATTCCCTAAGAGGGACTCCTTCAACAATATTCATTGATAAAAAAGGTGACCTTCGCGAAACTACATTTGGATCTACTGGACTAATGGCGACAACCGTAGAAAAACTATTATCAGAATAGACGGTTTACATCATACTTGACTAATCTATCGATTGCTATACCTGACTCTTCATTAATAGAATCGCAAACCATTCTAGACAAAAGTTACAAAATATCACAAATTTCTCGCTCCTGCTCAATATTTTGCGTTGGTAGAATCTTTATTTACCATGATAAGAGCGCAAAAGCAGAAAAAGATGATACGAAAATTCTGAAAATAATACTAGAATATCTTGACACACCGCCGTATCTTAGAAAAAAAATCTACCCCAAAATGTGGATACTGAAACATGCTGGCAGTTTGCCCCCTATAAAATCTCCTCATCATAAAACACGAGTAGACATTCAGAGTGTAAAAAACGATATACGATTTGGATTTGTTGTAAAGCAAAATGACATGTTGTATGTAGATGTAGGACTTGAACAGCTAATCAGCTACAAAGGAAATCAGTTAGGCAAAAAAGTCCTCGTAAAAATTTCAAATAATGGCCAGCTTTTTGCCGAGGACATTGAAAAAAATCAAATTCCGGGTTATTGGGGATATGATGTAGAATACGTAGATTCATTGTCAGAACTGCTGGAAAGTCACAAATGGGAAGTATTGATGACTTCGGTGGAAGGTTCGCAATTTACAAAGCACGCGCCTGACATGATGAAAAGAATCAGAATATCCAAAAATCTTCTAATCGTATTTGGTGGACCTAGATTTGGGCTGCTTAAAATACTTGAAAGCGAAAACAAAAAGATTTCACCGAACCATCTTCTGATGAATATGTTTCCTAGTCAAGGGACTCAGACAGTAAGGCTAGAAGAAGCAATTTTAGGCACTTTATCGATAGTCAATAATTACCTACACGCCTGATTCAAGTTTGATATGATAAAGGCAAGTCTGTAGACATGATTTTAACCAATTCAAAATTGTCCTTAAGTTTAATTTATTAATGGGATCACAAAAATTCGATTAATCATGGGTCATCGAAAATATAGTGCACCAAGAAGGGGTAGTATGGCCTTCTATCCAAGAGTGCGTGCACGAAGTCTCGAAACTAGGGTTAGAACATGGTCAGATCCTAAGTTGGAGAAATCATCATTATTAGGTTTTGGAGGCTATAAAGTTACGAATTTAAATGTATTATCTGTTGATGACAGAGAAAAGACTCCAAATTTTGGCAAGAATATTATGAATTCATCGACTCTAATAGCAACCCCTCCATTAAAAATAGTTGGAATAAGAGCATACTCGGAAACAACATACGGCAAGAAAGCTATCTTTGATGCATTTGCTAAAGACAATGACAAATATCTCACAAAAAAGGCATCATTCAAGTTCAAGGAAGGAAAATTGGATGAAATCAATGCGCACATTGACAGGATTAAAGAGGTAGTTGCTGTTGTATCTTCTAATCCCTACACCGCGTCTTTGGCACAAAAGAAACCATTTGTTTGGGAAATACCCATCGGTGGAAAAGATACTAAATCAAAAATCGAATATGTTGTTAGCAATTTTGGGAAGCAGGTAAACATAAAAGATGTTTTTGAGACTGGACAGTTTATCGATATTTCGGCAATTACGCGAGGGAAAGGAGTTGAAGGTCCTATTACTAGATTTGGAGTAAAGAGAAAACAGCATAAATCAAGAAAAAGTGTAAGGGCCCTTGGAACTTTAGGACCAATCTCTCCGGCAGTAGTGACTTACACAGTTCCAAGACAAGGACAGAGAGGATTTCATCAAAGGACTGAATATAATAAAAGAATATTAATAATTTCAAATCCCGAAAAAGACAGTGATTTCAAGATTAATCCAAAGGGCGGATTTGAACACTTTGGATTGGTTAGAAATGATTACATTATCGTCAAAGGCTCCGTCCCAGGGGTTCCTAAGCGATTAGTCAAGATGAGATTTCCAGTGAGAACTATTAGCAAAAAAGTAATAGAGCCCAAAGTTTTGGAGGTACTAATGAAATGAAAGTTAGCCTTAAGGATCTTCGAGGTAAGCACCTAGAATCATTAGAACTGCCGTCTGTTTTTAATACCCCTTATAGACCTGAGATCATAAAAAAAGTGTATGTGAACGTCCTTTCAACACGATTCCAGCCCCAAGGAAGATATCCTGCAGCAGGAGAAATTGTTAGTGCAGAATCTCGCAATACGGGCTTAGGAATTGCCAGAATAGCTAGGGCCAGAGGTGAAGGATTTCAACGCGCAGGTCAGGCTGCCGGTGTGGCTGGTGTACGAAAGGGAAGATTGGCCCATCCCCCGGTTTCATGGAAGAACACTTACAAAAAAATAAATAAAAAAGAAAGACAGCTTGGACTTTGCTCAGCTATTGCAGCAACATCGAATAAAGAAATAATAGAAAAGCGAGGACACAAAGTTGGAAAAATTTCTGAATTTCCGATTATCGTATCAAATGATCTGGAAAAGATAACAAAGACCTCGGAGCTGAGAAAAACTTTGCTATCATTAGGGCTAGAAGAAGACCTCGCAAGATCTACAAATATTGTTAGAATACCATCCGGCAAGTCACGATTACGAGGAAGGAAGAAGCACTCAGCTTTGAGTTGTCTGATAGTTGTATCAAAAAATTCTCCAGTCAGTAAGCTGAGAAAATCTCTTCCAGGTGTAAGTGTAGTCTCTGTAGAAAGTCTAAGCATTACGGACCTTGTTCCAGGAACAAAGCCAGTTAGATTGACAGTATATACAAAAAATGCCATTGATTCTATGAATAACATAAATACAGTTTGGTCAAAAGTTCAGAGCATGGTGAACCAATAGTGAGTAAGGAATTCGAAGACAATCTTCATACAATCATCCTTCGACCTTACATTACAGAAAAGACATTTAATCTGATTGAGAAGGAAAATAAGTTAACCTTCATAGTCGCAGATAGTGCAAAAAAAGATGATGTGAAGCGGGCGATAAAAATAATGTATGAATCAGATGTCAGAGAAGTCAATCTATTTCGCACAATCCAAGGGAAAAAGGCAATTATTAGATTTACTAAAGATGATGAAGCAAGGCAACTTGCAACAAAATTAGGATTGGTTTAATTTGATTCATCTAGTTAAATTTAAAAGGAGTATTTTGGAGCTGATAATGTTAATTGGTTCGTGAATTCAAATTTAGAGGTTACAACGTTGATCAATTGAAGAATTTATCAATAGAGGCCCTACTTCCGTTATTAAATGCCAGACAAAGGCGATCTCTCGATAAGAGGGTAGGAAAGTATATGGATGATCAAAAAAGAAAATTACGTGAGCGAATAAAAAGTGTTAGGGAAGGAAAGTCCAATCAAACTTTACGAACTCATGTTAGAGACATGATAATTCTTCCAGACATGGTTGATATTACTATCAATGTTCACAATGGGAAGGATTTTACTCCAATTGCTATTAAACCTGAGATGATAGGACATTATTTAGGCGAGTATGCTATTACAAACAAAAGAGTTCAGCACGGTGCCCCCGGAGTCGGAGCTTCTAGGTCAAGTCTATACGTGCCATTAAAGTGATACATTTGCCTTCATATTCTTACTCATTTTCTCAATTTGACAAGAACAAACATGTGAGAGCAGCGTTAAGAGAGACCGACATCTCGCATAAGCACGCAAGAGAAATTGCCTTAGCGATTAAGGGGCTGTCGATAGAAAGGGCCAGGAATGTTTTAGATCAAGTGATTGAAAAAAAAGTGGCCGTTCCTTATAGAAGGTATCATAATGAAGTAGCTCACAGATCAAATATTCGTGATGGTTTTTTTTCCGGAAGGTTTCCAAAGAAGGCGTCAAAAGAATTCTTACGTCTTTTGGATAATTTAGAATCAAACGCAGAGTACAAAGGTATGGATCTTGACAGATTAGAAATAGTATCATGTGTTATCCATAAGGGAACAAAGCTCAAGCGATTTACTCCCAGGGCCATGGGAAAATCAAGTCCCAAAGTTGATACGTTGACGCATGTAGAGATCGTGGCTAGAGAGGGCAGAGTAAATTGAGTGCGATAAAAAACGTCATGAAGAATAATTTTAGAAACATGGAACTGAATGAATTTTTAAGTTCTACTTTAAAAGAAGCTGGATATGGAGGAGCCGAAGTTCAAAAAACACCCATAGGTACCAAAATAACACTCTTTGTAATAAGGCCAGGTCTTGTTATAGGAAGAAAGGGTAGTGGTATAAGAGATTTGACCACTAGATTGGAACAACAATTTAATTTAGAAAATGCGCAAGTATCCGTTACTGAAGTAACAAAGCCCGAATTAAATCCGAACATCATGGCCAACAGAATCGCGCAACTAATTGAAAGAGGAACTGCATTCAGGAGAGCGTCATTGTGGACAATTAACACTATCATGGGAGCTGGTGCTTTGGGTGTAGAGATTACAATCTCGGGTAAACTTAGAGGCGAACGTGCTCATTTTGAAAAGCATTCTGTGGGTGTCATACCGAAGAGTGGCAAGATTGCAGATGAAGTGGTAAGAAGCAGCATAAACAGCATACTAACAAAAATGGGACTAGTAGGTATAAAACTGAAAATTTCGATAAGAGAAGAAATTCCTCGTGATTTTGATTTGATCACAGAATCTCCATCAAAGAGCGAACCTGAAGTCGAGAACCAGAACGAAAACAAGAGTCCAAGTGAGGATCAAAAAGCGCCATCTGACTCAGAAGTTAAAACTGAGAGTAAAGATATTATTAACAGTGAAGTTAAGGAAATACCCGTAAATAAGAGTGATACTTGATGGCTAGACTTAAATTAAAAACGATGAGAGAGTTTAATGACGACGATTTGGAATCAAAGTTATCAGAAATTAGAGCAGATCTGTTGAAATTAAGAATTGAAAATTCAAAAGGGACCCTCAAAAAGGAAACAGGAAACATGAAATGGAAGAGACGAGATATTGCTCGCATACTATCAATCTTGAAGGAAAGGGAATTGGCTAAATGACTTTTAAAGAACACGTCTTGCAGCACGAATTCATAGGTAGTAAAGCACAAATCGAATATGGACCTCTTGATAATAAGAGAATAATAAATGGTAAAATCATTTTTGAAACAAAAAATACCTTTTCAATAAGGGATGAATTGAAATCATATGTAATTCCAAAAAAGGCAATTAGTCAATTAGGATTAGTTGTTGAGGATGAAATTTGTTTTATAAATGGATCTATGCTGATAGGGAGACCAGAAGATCGTTTAGCAAAGTGATAGTGAATAGATAATGACTAGAAATATTGGCTTGACAGTTTCAGAACCGAAAAGGACTTGCAACGATGAATTGTGTCCTTTTCATGGCAAACTTTCAATAAGAGGAAGAATTTTGACAGGCATTACGGTAAGTTCTAAGGCACATAAAATGATAGTAGTCTCCCGGGAGTATCCTAGACTTGTGAGAAAATACAAAAGATATGAGAGAAGTAGCTCAAAGGTACATGCTTTTCTGCCTTCATGTATTGACGTAAAAGAAGGTGATGAGGTCAAGATTGCCGAATGTAAACCAATATCAAAAACGGTATCGTTTGTAACTGTGGAGGTAATAAAGAGTGGCGTCTAAGAGTCGAGCGGTTTCTGCAAAAGGAGTAGAGGAATTCAAGCCTTATATTACAAGAGCGTTACCGATAGCTGCAAACTTAGTTTGTGCTGACAATACAGGCGCCAAAATCTTAAGGATTGCACAGGTGACACGTATAAAGGGCAGACACTCTAGGATGCCATCTGCGGCCGTGGGAGATTTTGTTAATGTTACTGTAAAAAAAGGAAAGGCAGAGCTAAGAAAACAGATGTTCGGAGCTGTAATCATCAGACAAAAATACGCAATAAGGAGACTTAATGGGGTTAGGCTTTCATTTGAGGATAATGCAGCAGTATTAGTTACACCCGAAGGTGAAATAAAAGGAACGGACATAAAAGGACCTGTTGCGGCTGAAGCCGCAGAAAAGTGGCCTAGGATAGCAAATCTTGCATCTGTAATAATATGAGTGATAATGATGTTTTATAAACTGATTTCAAAGCATATAAGAGACAAGTTCTTGGGAGCTAATCTGTCTAAAAACTTGAGAGAGCAACTCAACAAGCGAAGCATGAGAGTAATCAAGGGCGATACTGTTAGAATATTAAGAGGCGAGTATGTTGGGATAGAAGGGAAAGTTGAGAGGGTGAATACAGAGAGATCAACACTATCAATTGAAGGTGTTCAAAGAGAAAAAATACGTGGCGGAAACGTCAAAGTACAGATTCATGCTTCAAATGTTCAGATAATTTCATTGAACACAGATGACGAATACAGAATGAAAGGAACTAAAAAGACAAAAGATAAAAACTCAACTGTAAAAAAAGAAAAGGAAACGAAAAAATCAATTGCTAAGGCGAAGGAAATAGTGAAAGGAGAAGAAGCGTAAACATGGCCAAAAAAGGAGGAGACAAGAGACTAAAAAGACAAGTTGCGCCTCGCTACTGGCAGGTTAATAGAAAAAGCGCAAGGTTTATTCTCAATACGATGCCAGGCCCTCACACTAGAAAATTTTCGTATCCGATTGGAGTAGTACTGCGTGACTTATTGCATGTTTGCGCTGATATTCGTGAAGTAAAAAGATCGTTAAACAAAGGATTGGTAAGCGTAGATGGTAAAATGGTTCGTCATCCAAACTTCCCAGTTGGTTTAATGGACACAGTAGAAATAATACCTTCAAATGAATTATATAGATTTGTACCTTCAAAGGGACTTCCATTACTTCCAATAAAAATAGATTCAAAGGAAAAAAACTTGAAGCTGGGAAAAATCAAATCTAAAGTTTCTTCAAAGAAGAATTTGTATCAATATTGTCTACATGATGGGAGAACATTTCTATCAGATGCGTCATATAATGTGAATGACACATGTTTGGTTCAATTACCCGATTTTGGTATCAAGAATCACGTGCAGCTCAAGGAAGGATGTAGTGTGATCGTTACTAGAGGCGAGAATGCAGGTAATGTTGGCAAGGTTGAAGAAATCAAGACTGGATCGTTTTCTCTCCCTAAAAGGGTACTTGTCTCGATGGGTGAAAAAACTGTCGAGTTACCAATCGATATTGTCATGGCTATTGGAACAGACTCTTCATTGATTCAGGTGAGCATTTAATATGAGTACAGTAAATAGTATGAAACAAATCAGTTTGGAAAAAGTCGTAATAAATATTGGAGTTGGAAAATCTGGTGAACCACTGGAACGGGCCAAAAACGGTCTAGAAGAATTAACATCTCGAAAACCCACCCAATGTGGTGCAAAAAATAACGTAAGGGATTTTGGAATCCACAAAGGTGAACCAATTGGTGCCAAGGTCACTTTGAGAAATAGTGAGGCTATGGAATTTACCAAGAGAATAATAGAATCAAAGAATAACCAATTAAAAGAATCCTCATTTGATAACTTTGGAAATATTTCCTTAGGAATTCGTGAACACATTGATATTCCGGGGGCAAAATACAATCCAGATATAGGAATTTTCGGAATGAATGTTTGTATCTCATTGTCGCGGCCTGGATATAGAATAATTAAAAAGAGCAACCCAAGAAAAATGGGGAAAAAACACAGAATTTCAAAGGAAGAGGCAATTGAATTTTTCAGAAACCTAGGAGTTGAGATGATCTAGTGCCAAAGCCAAGAGAATATGATATCACTGGCAGAAAACAACGTATCCACGGAAAAGGTACTAGATGGTGCAAGCGATGTGGCTGCTATTCTGGACTTATCCAGGCTTATAAAATAATGCTTTGTAGACAGTGCTTTAGAGAAGTAGCAATAAAATTAGGCTTCAAGAAATATGATTAGAAAAATAGGAGAATGAATTGCCAGCATTAAATATCTTATCAAATCTTTTTACAACACTGTATAATAACGAAGTTAGAAGGAAAAAAGAATGCATAGTTAGTCCATCTTCCAGATTTTCAAGTGAAGTATTACGAGTCATGCAGAAACATCGATACATTGGAGAATTTGAGCAAATTGATGATTCTAGAGCCGGCAAATTCAAGATTCAATTGTTGGCAAAGATAAACAAATGCGGAATAATAACTCCAAAATTCAGCGTTGGAAAAAATCAATACCTGAATTGGGAAAGACAATTTTTACCCGCGTATAATATGGGTATCTTGATAGTCTCAACTAGCAAGGGTGTCATGACTCACCATGAAGCACAGGAAATGGGAATAGGAGGAGTGTTAGTTGGATATGTCTACTAGAGAATATGTTTCAACGTTAGAAATTCCAGAAGGCATTTCTGTAACTTTGGAAGATAGGACTATATCTGTGAAGGGTAAGTTGGGCACCATAAAGAAAGATTTTGCTAAACTTCCAGCGTCTTTAGCAATAGAGAACAATATAGTAAGGATTGAACCGTATGGAACGAGGAGAAAAGATTTCGCAATTTCGAAAACCACGAAAAGTATTATCAACAATATGATAAAGGGCGTCCAGAACGGATACAAGTATAAAATGAAAATAGTTTTTGCGCACTTTCCGATAACTGTGAAGGTTAAAGATGGCAAAGTATACGTGGAGAATTTTTTTGGAGAGAGAAAGGCGAGAATTTCTAAGATAATGGGCGATTCAACAAAAGTAAACGTAGAGGGTGAGGATATTGTAATTACTGGCCCCCACCTTGAGCATGTTTCGCAGACAGCTGCCAATATAGAGTTATCAACTAGAGTAAAAAACAAGGATCAAAGAGTTTTCCTTGACGGCGTATATGTTTATTCGAGAGAATAGAATAACATGCAACTCCCCCATTAAATTCCGGATGACTTTTATATAGAATATTTGTGCAAGTGAGGATTAAGTGATAACAGTTATTCTTGCTGGCGGTCTGGGAAAAAGACTAAGACCTTTAACGTCAGATAGGCCAAAACCTATGATCCAAATTAACAATACACCGATCATAGAATTGCAAGTAAAATGGTTAAAAAAATTCGGAATTACAGATATTATAGTACTTGTAGGCCATCTCAGAGAGAAGATAAAGCATCATCTTGCGGATGGTAAAAAATTTGGAGTAAATATAAGTTATATTGAAGAGAACGTACCCCTTGGAACAGGCGGTGCATTGAAGAATGCAAAAGACCATATAATTCAAAATGGAAACTCTGATCCAGGGTTTTTTGTCATCAATGGAGATATCTTGACCAATTTGGATCCTTTTACTATATCCGAGAAAGGAGCAATGACACTTGCGTTAGTTCCTTTGAAAAGTACGTTTGGTATTGTGGAAACGAATGGTGATCTTGTATCAAAGTTTGTAGAAAAACCATCCATTGAGAATATGTGGGTTAACGCAGGAGTATATTATTTTTCAAATGAAATTTTTGACTACCTCCCCGATAAAGGGAACCTAGAAACTGTTACCTTGCCTATGCTAGTAGAGAAACAAAAATTGAAGGCCAAAAAGTTTTCAAATAATTATTGGCGATCAATAGACTCCCACAAGGATATTGATGAAGCCTCCAATGAAATTGAACAAGTATTTAAAAAATGACTGAGAAGATCGGTCAAATCGGCTACAACCCAAGTAGCCTGTTTAACGCTCAAGATATTCTAAAAATCGGTAAATTATTAGACGTTAGACCAAATATGAGTTCGATATGGATTCCTGAGTCTTGGGGACGAGAAGCCTTTGTAATGCTAGGAGCCATTGCGGCGATAACTAAAAAGATAAAGCTAGGAACATCGATTGTAAGCATGTTTTCCAGAACACCCGCTACATTGGCAATGGCCGCCTCCACCTTAGATAATATTTCCTCAAATCGTACAATAATTGGAATTGGTGCAAGCACACCGGTTCTTGCTGAAAACTGGCATGGAATAAGTTTTGAACATCCCCTTAGGCGTATGCGGGAATACTTGACGTGTTTTAAAATCATATCCAGAGCAGAAACAATAAACTTTGATGGAGAATTTTTCAGGTTAAAAAATATGCGGATTTTGCACCCATCATCTAGAAAAAGAATTCCGGTTTATCTTGGTGCAGTAAATTCAGGAATGATTAAGCTAGCGGCAGAAGAGGCAGACGGGATAATTTTGTATCTTCGTCCATTAGACGAGATTAAAAAAACAACAGAATTCATCAAATCAGTATTGTCCAGTAAATCTAATTTTGAAATCTGTTCTGTATTTATCACGGCGGTTTCAAACAAGTATCCTGATGTGGCACGCAGCAGAGCTGCAAAGACGCTGGCATTTTATGTGGCTGTGGGCAAATACTATAACAAATTTTTGTCCTCACATGGATTTGAAGATGAAGTAAAACAAATTACAACAGAATATAAGAAAAATGGTATAGAAAGTACCATTAAATATGTGTCAGATTCAATGCTTGATTCACTGACAATCAATGGTACAGTTGAGGAATGCATTAAATCTCTAAAACGATTTGCTTCGTCCGGTATCTCTCTTCCAATTTTACAAGTAAATCCCGTTAAGGACAATGAGCAATCAATCAATGATTCTCTCCTTCTAATAGAAAATGTCTAGAATAGCCATAGTTGATGAGTCAACCTCAGAATTCACTAAAGATACATCTTTGTCACTTCAACAATTGGCATGCGAGCCTTGTAGAACTATTATGCTAAATTCAAGAGAGGCTGATGTTAAGATTGATGCAGTTATTTTATCGACAACCTCCGATATTCAATACGGCTCAACCATCATCTCAGAATATCTGGGAATAAAACCAACTATTTCTCAAAGATTGGATAATCTATGCAATTCTGGTACCAATGCAATTGTCTCTGCATATTCATTAATAAAATCTGGCTTTTGCAAGACTGCGCTAGTTGTTGGGGCCGACATGAAACAAACCAAAGGATCTCGCTTAACATGGGACGTCTCAAGGGGAAGTTTTACCTCACCTATTTACTGGGCTGCCATATTTGCAAAAGCACACATGCGTAAATACGGTACAACTGAAGAACAAATGGCATCAGTTGCAGTGAAAAATAGAAAAAGCGCTTGCCTGAATCAAAATGCTTTGTTTAGAAAAAAAATAACAGTCAACGATGTAATGAATTCAAAAAAACTTGTGGAGCCAATAAAATTGCTTGATTGTTCGAATATCTGTAACGGGGCTTCAGCAATATTACTTACAAACGAAGATGAGGCTGAACAATATACAGACCGTCCGGTATGGATAGAAGGGATAGGTAGTTCGGTCGAAGCAGCAAGTTTTGGTAACGTCAGCTCCAATCTCTCATATATACAATCTACTAGAAAGGCTTCTAACATGGCTTTTGCCATGGCGAATCTTAAACCAAAACAAATAGATATTGTTGAGCTTCACGATGCATTCACAATAATGGAGATTCTTGCATATGAAGACTTGGGGCTTTGTGAAAAAGGGGAAGGAGGAAAGTTTGTATCGCAGCAAAGTATTGCGATCAATCCTCGTGGAGGACTATTAGGAACGGGTCATCCGTTAGGTGCCACAGGTGTAGCACAAACGGTAGAAATTTGTCAGCAATTAAAAGGAAAGGCTGGAAAAAGACAGATCAAAAGATGCAATAATGGTTTGGTGCATAATATGTCAGCAGCAGGTTCTTCCTCATTAGTTCTCATACTTTCTTAATTCTCAGACCTTCATGAAATATGAGTACAAGTGTTGCCTATCTAGTATCAAAAAAAACGTATTACTTGATCAATTATTAACAAGTTCAATTATGACACAATCATGGACGATGTCATGAAAAAGTTTCTCCGTTATCTAAGTAGTGGCGATTTCAGAGTTCCAGTGTGCGATAATTGCGGTACAAAGATTTGGCCACCATCTAATATTTGTAGCAATTGCTTTTCTAAAAAAATTAGAATGTCAAAATTAGATTCGAAGGGCAAGTTAATCGAGTATTCACAATCATTTATTGGGGAGAGAAAAAATTTAGGACTAGTCGAGATGTCGGGAATCAGGATTATAGGAAGTTTAAGTCAAGGGAATATGTCTCCCGGTAGCACGGTAAGATTAACCAGATGTGGTCTGGATAAGGACAATTCTCCCTACTATGAATTCTCCTTTACATGATGTACACATGATTTACTGTATGATTTAATTATTCAATAATTCTTAGTAGAAACAGAGATGTCATACGATAGATTTGTTGACGACAGACTGCTAACGAGCAGAGACGCCCTAAACAGAGTGCAGATAAAGATTAAACTACTTGACTACGATGAATCCGCTAGAGATTTTTCGCAAAGGTTTGGGAGCAGAATTCTGGTAAGAAAGATACTGCTGACAATGAAAAAGACAGATACACAAGAAATCGAAGAAAAGGAACTGGATGTTGAGGAATTAGAAAAAAAAATTAGGAAAGAGAGACTATGGTCTTCAACTAACCGATGGGTTTCAAAAAATGAAATAAAGAACGGTTACATAGTTGCTTCAAGACATGTTGACCTGCTGGGAAACGCGATAGCTCTTGATATAATACAACTTTAATCATTAATTTTCTTAACAGTCAAAAAATATTTTGCAGATCAGGATTATTATATTTCTAAATTCGAATTATGCAATATCGTGCTGCGTTCGTGTTGACCTAAAAATTAGTAACATTCAAGCGCCAATTGCCAAGAGTTGAATAATCTCGCGCGAACTAGTGCAAACCAGATTTAAGCGCCGCTGATCAGACTTGAACTGATGGCCCACTGGTTAACAGCCAGTTAAGCTCCAAAGTAACTAGCCTTTGAATTTGCTCTACCATGCTGAGCTACAGCGGCGCATGTTTTACAGAAATTATTACTTCAAATAAATGTTATGCTAAATGAATGTCTTGGATAAAAACTTTCTAAATTCGAATTATGAAATATTGAGTAGGATTCGTAAAAAAAGCTATTTCTTCCTTGTAATAATAACTTTTACAACACCCAATGCCACTAGCAATATACCCAATCCGGTTATACCATACAAAGCAGAACCTCCCCTTGCTCCGTCCTGAACAGCCATTCCTGTCATTCCCGCGATTATCAATCCGCCGTTGATAAAAAGAAGCGCCGATACGAGTACAGATTTTTCCCTAAATGAAATTGCAAAGGCGATAATAGATAAGATTACTGCACCTCCTCCCAAGACGCTACCACGAACTGCCGCATTTAAGTGAAGAAAACCACTTTTCGCATCATCGGAAGACAGATTTGGGGCCATTACATCAGCACCATATATTATTAGTAATGCAAGAGAAATGAAAAGCAAGATTATAGATATTTTTGTTCTCATTACCTAAAGGGTATTGCCAGATTATTAATAAACTTATTTTGAAAAACCCTTCAAGAATCTTTCATGGCAACATCGATATGATATTATAATTAGTTTGAATCGAAATAAAAATAACATAAGCTTGGAATCCTCAATCACATTTTCATCTTATTCTTAAGAACAAACTTTATCAAGAAAATTTTTTCAGGCTAATGTACAAATAGTGCAATACTCATGCTCTTCCTATTGAATAGTAATAGTCTCGATAAAAGATATGTTTGGCATCCGTATACTCAGATGAAACTCTGGAACAGATCAAATAATATCGTCATTGAATCTGGAAACGGTTTTAGTTTTGTCGATTCACAAGATAGAAGATATCTTGATGGAATTAGTAATATGTGGTGTAATGTTTGGGGACATGATAGGCCAGAAATAATTGATGCGATGAAAAAGCAGCTTGACACCCTGCCTCATTCTTCCCTATTTGGACTAACAAATCATCCGTCGGTAAAATTGGCAAAACGTCTTACAACCATGGCTAAGGGAATGAGCAGAGTTTTCTACACGGATAACGGCTCAACAGCAATCGAAGCTGCTCTAAAAATCGCAACCCAATATTGGAAGAATAAAGGGATGTCGCAGAAAAAAACATTCATTTGTTTAAAAAACGGGTACCATGGCGATACAATTGGTTGCATGTCAGTAGGTTATGTTGATGGTTACTTTTCTCCCTACAAATCGATTCTTCTCAAAACATTAAGAGTAGATTCACCCACTATAAGGCATGAAAAATTCGGTCCCCAAAACTATGATTCGTATATTGTCAAGATTGAAAATATACTAAAGAATCTATCATCAAAAATATCTGCATTTGTAATGGAAAGTGGAGCTCAAATCGCAGGAGGTATAAACATCTACCCAAAGAATTTTCAAAGGGAAATTAGCAATCTCTGTAAAAAATATAACGTTCTGCTGGTCCTAGACGAGATCGCCACGGGTTTTGGAAGACTTGGCAATATAATAGAATATGATGCACAGAACTCAAAGCCTGACATTGTTTGTTACGCAAAAGCCCTTACCGGAGGATATTTTCCATTAGCAGTAACGCTGACAACAAATGATATTTTTAGAGAATTTCTTGGAGACTATTGGGCAAAAAAACAACTTTTTCACGGTCACACTTTTGCGGGTCATCCTGTTGGATGTGTGGCGGCACTGGCAAATTTGGATCTTTACGAAAAGCTAAATTTAATTAGAAGAGTAAGGGATAATTCAGTGATTTTAGCTAGTCTTTTAAAAAAATTCTCGGAATTGGAAATCTGTTATGACATAAGATCCAAGGGCCTACTTTGTGGAATTGAATTAAGAAAAGATGGCATACCAATCAAAAACATAGATAAAATTCCGATAGGCCACTTCATTGCAAAAGAATCATTAAAAAAAGGAGTGTACCTCAGAACTCTCGGAAACATAGTTGCGATAATCCCACCATTAGCAATGGAAAAACATGATCTTGGACTGATAGTCGATACAGAATATGAAATAATACAAAAACTTGACCAAAAAATAAGACGGCATCGATGACATTTATTTTGCCTAAATCATACGAATTTGGTTGTAAAGTGTAGCCTTGGATATCCCAAGATTTTTAGCAATTTTATTTCTTGGTATGTTCTGAGATAACATCTTAATCAGGGTGTCTTTATCAAGTGTTTTTTTAGGGCGCCCAATATTTTTGCCGGACATTTTCGCCCTTATCATCCCGTCCTTTGTTCTTTGAATCAGCATTTCTCTTTCTCTTTCTGCTACCCAGGTCAATATACCGATCATTAATTTCCGAACACTAGTATCCGTTGTCTGTAAAAAATGCTCTTTAGGTGAGCATGAAATCAAGGGTGAGTATACTTCTATTGACTTTATGGCGTCAAGTGTTTCCCAAAATGTTCTACCAACCCGCGACAATTCATAAACAAGAACAGAGTCGACTCGGTCGGTTCTAACGAGATCCATCATCTCTTTGAATGCGGGTCTATTAATTGCAGGGATCTTACCGCTTATTGCAGAATCTTCAAAAAAATCAAGAATTTCATAATCATTGTCAACCGCCCACTTTTCTATCGCTAATTTCTGATTTAAGACGGTCTGTTCATTGGTGCTGACTCGCAAGTATCCAAACGAATATTTCACCTTATGTTTTCTAACAGAACCTTGATAATTGCATAGGTCAAGAAATTTACGTACAGTAAAAAAAAGGTATTACGTTTTTTGGACTAAGCAAGAGTAAAAAAATGGTGATTTTTTTGTCCTGTATAAAAACGGGTCCTTTTTCAGACGCTTATTGAACCCATGGGGAATGACGAATTTCGCACTTTCTTGGGTTTAATATGATACTGGCCGAAATGTCAAGATTTATTGGTTTTACTACTCCTTAAAGGGGGCTAAATGGTCGAAAAAAGGTATTTAGTGCTAGTATTTTTGCTAATTTTCTCCTAATTTCAAGACGTTTGAATTTATTTTGTATGCTGTCGACAAAATGATTAATTATTCTTAATTTTTTTGAAAGTTTCAATATCAACATTCTTGATATTTGCTTTCGTCTAACGTTGGAAAAAAACCATAGCAAGATCTCTTCTTATTCAACTTGATATAACAAACACATTAGAAATTCGGAACAAAATTAAAGGTTAATTATGGGTTCCAAAATAGAACTACTGATGCAAGATTTCGAGTTCATTGATTCTTGTATGAAGAAGGTCATTAATGGAAATACTATTTCCATTGATGAAGCAGAAAGATTAATTTCAACTAATAATTTGATAAAGTTAGCCGACTCGGCCAATTTGATTACCCGGAAATTCAGTCAAGATAGTGTCGACGTTGAAACACTGTTAAATGCAAAATCCGGAAATTGTCCTGAGGATTGTTCCTTTTGTGCGCAGTCTACATTTTACGAAACTGGTATAACAAAATATCCACTGCTTCCAGATGAAATAATATTAGAGAGGGCCATGGAAGCAAAAATGAATGGAGCGGCTAGTTTTTGCCTGGTCTGCGCTTATAGAGAGCCTCCACAAATTGAATTTGAAAAAATTTGTAAGGCAATAGAAAGGTTAAGAAAAGAAGTAGACCTGGACATTAATGTATCACTTGGATTCATGACACCAGAACGAGCTAAAAGGCTAAAATCACTAGGCGTGAAGCGTTATAACCACAATTTAGAAGCCTCAGAAAGTTTCTTTTCCGAGATATGCAAGACCCATGATTTTGCAGACAGGGTTAAAACGGCAAGAATAGTTAAGGATGCAGGACTGCAGCTTTGTTGCGGAGGCATAATTGGAATGGGGGAAACTCCAAAACAACGAATCGAACTAGCTTTTTCTTTGTCAGCTCTTGAGCCAGATGAAGTTCCAATAAATATTTTAATTCCGAGGAAAGGCACACCAAAGGAACTAGAGTATTGTTCGATTAATCTAATGGACATAATCAGAACTATAGCTGTTTGGCGATTTATAATGCCCAAGACTATACTGAAAATTGCTGGCGGAAGAGAAGTTTACTTTAAGGACAACGGTAAGCTTGCATTGCAGGCAGGTGCAAATGGAATCATTACTGGTGGTTACCTTACCACAAATGGAAACGCATCAAATAAGGATATCCAAATGATACATGAAATTGGCCTCGATACGCGAATTCATTAAGGCAGATCTGAGTAATCTAAAAACGGACAACCTTTATCGAAAATTAAGGCCTGTCGATAACCAGAAAGGACATCTTCTAGTTAATGGTAAAAAAATAATTAATTTTAATTCGAATGATTATCTTGGTTTGGCTGCCAACCAAGAGATAATAAAGAATTCACTAAATGATTTTAACGAAATCTCCCAGTGTAGTTCTAGATTGGTAGGTGGAAATAGCACTGTCTTTGAAAATCTCGAGAAAACGTTGTCAATGCATAGAAAAACAGAAGCATCTTTGGCATATACTACGGGATATTCAGCGGTTCTAGGAACTCTAAGTAGTGTAGCTGATATGAATACAACTATTTTTAGTGATGAGCTAAATCATGCAAGTATTATTGATGGTTGCAGACTCTCTTGTGCCAAAATCAAAGTATTTCGTCACAACAACATGGAGCATCTCCTAAAATTATTGAGAGGAGTTAAAGGTAAAAAAATAATTGTTACTGAAGGAATTTTCAGTATAGAAGGCGACATGTCAAACTTAAAATCAATTTGTAAATTAGCCAAGGAATTTGGTGCCTTTACCATTATTGATGACTCCCATGGCGATTTTGTCTTTGGGACGCATGGATCTGGCACGCCTTCAGAACTAAATGTCAATAACCTAATTGATATTCACATCAGTAGTTTAAGTAAGGGATTAGGCTGTTTCGGTGGGTATGTCGCGTCTTCAAATATGGTCAGGGAATATCTAATAAACAGTTCCAGACAATTCATTTTCACATCTGCTCTTCCAACTCATTTGTGTAATTTTGCAATTGAAGCCATTAGTATTGCAAAAAAGGGAGTTCAACAAACAAAACTTTTTAAAAATGTGCAAATGGTGCGAAATGGGCTGAGGAAGATAGGATATAATACAGGAAATTCAGTTAGTCAAATAATTCCAATCCAAATCGGTTCTGAAAAGCTAGCTATGGAATTTGCCAGCAAATTGTTAGAAAAAGGCATATTTGTACACCCCATGAGATTTCCAACAGTTAGGAAAGGACGTTCAGTATTAAGACTTTCATTGAGTGCTTCACATACCAAAGCAGAGCTAGTTTATACTTTAGAAGAGCTCTACAATTTGGGTAGAAAACACAAACTGCTATGATGTAGCAAATATGATCATCAATTACATTTAATCCGCTGCAAAATAAACTGTTACCATTATCTTTCATTTCAGTTCACAAATTGACCAAAGCGCTGTCATCGTACATATTTCATAAGTCGAATTTTGCAATAAATAGTACAGACCAAATTATATCCCTTAATATTTATTGAGCTAAAATATGATATTTCAAAATTCGAATTTAGCAATATTTATGTAATATGAGCATGATGATAAAATCCTTGGTAGAAAGGGAATTAAAGATCAAATTAGTAGTGTCTGAACGTCAATTTCGGGAGATAAAGTATTATTTCTCTCTTTTGCATCCCGAATCGATTGTTTCGGGACTAAAATTTGCATACAATCGCCAAAAAGCCCAAGACGGTGGCTATTTGATTCTCGGAAGAAAGAGTTTCGTAAAAAAAGAAACTAGCATGTTAACAAAAGAACAGGCCAAATGGCGTCTTGCAAACTGGAAGTTCATGATAAGGACTTATAGGAACAAAGGATACAGCTACCCTACAATAAGCAGAATAAAAAAAGATATCAGATTGATTGCTAAATCAGGTAACAAAAAATAGGAGTTTAGTAGGTAGATGCTTCTGTGGTTTTTTCGTCAATGTTCATTGAAGGGAGATCAGGGAATTTCTCTTTCATACTTTGTTCTACAAGAGTAGTAGCTTCTTCAATAATACTTGTTGACTCCTCACTCAATGGTCTTCCACTGTCTACTTCATGCTGTGGAATTTGTGCAGAATCAGATAGTATACCTCCCATTAGATCGGATATCTGAGATAGCGATTGATCCGCCTCTGGAACCATTGATGTTAACCCACCTTGAATGTTCTTTATGACAGACATTGCCGGGGTTAATGTAACTACTACATCACCTAGCTCAGTTATGGTGTTAAGACGTAATTGAATTTGTTCCAATGCCAATTTAGCAGAGTCTACCATTTTGCTCATCTTGCGAATTTGTGAAAGTTCATTTGATAATAGCTTGGCATATTGGACATCGTGATTCTGAATTGAATGTACTATTCTTTTAAAAATAAGCTGATCCTTTTCTACAATTTTGCCAGAAATACTTCCGAGCTTTGTAATTTGCATCTCCAATTTTTTTTGGGCTTCCTCAATTCGGGGTTTTAGAGGAGTTTGAGATTTAATACTCTCCAAGATTTTAACAGCCATATTCTCAGACTGGGTTTTGTTCCACTTATCCTTAAAGGACATTATTTTCTCAGAAGCCTATCACTTTTTTTGTTAATAAGCCCAAATGTAACCATGTATAGCGGGTCAGCGGTTACAGAGCAACAACTCGAGATGAGAAATTTTTATTTACTTTTTGCTTTTGTCAAACATCTGCAACAACTGCTTTACTGCACCGTCCATGTCCTCTTCTTGAACTTCGGGCGACAAACCGTGCTTTAAGAGACTATTTATGGTATTAGAAATCTCCGAGCTTATTTCATCAAAGCTGTCAACATCATTAAATCCCTGTTGATAGAGGCTATTTAGTTTCATAGCATACATTCTGGTCTGATCATTTATCGTAACTTTATACACATTGTCATTCACCTTAATCTCTTCATTAGCCATAATTGTTATCAAGAGAAATGACCATGAACCTCTAAGAAAAAGGTTTTGGTATTAGACACTTGCTTGAGGTTATCGGTAATTCCGAATGTACAAAATTTACTTACTCTGAAATAATGGGCTTTAGTTTCTTGACCATTTTTTCTCCTTCAGATGTAAGCGAGTAATATCTTACAGCCATTGGTCTTGTTTTTGAAGAGGTCAATAAGCCAAATTCACTTGTCACCAAACCGGTTTTTTCTAATTTGGACAAGTGAAATGAGATAATCTTCCTGTCCACTTTTATCACTTGTTCTAGATTGCTAGCATATGCCTTCTCAGATTCAAGTCGAACAAGAATTTTGAGTCTTACTGGATGTGTTGCTGCATAAATTATCTCATAGATATCATTATTTTTCTCTTTGGCTCTTTTTTTGTCCATTACTATACAATTAATATCCGCATATATAAGATTTTTTTCTAATATACTGATATTGGTCATATTACACAATATACTTTCTATACCATATTAATTACCTTTATGGGATAATACGTATCCGCAAATAAACCAGTAAATAAAAAATAAAATTTCACGATTGATACCAATATAGAATACACATCGCTTCCAAAAAGTCAAATTCATATCGCATAATCATTACAGATATAAGGTCATGGTGGGATTTGGACCCACGGCCTAAGGTTTACAAAACCTTCGCTCTAACCAGGCTGAGCTACATGACCGCGTGGCTGAATTAAATTTTTTTTATCACGTAATTAATACTTTGCAGGTAAATAGACACTTGGAACGCACAACAAAGACCCATAAGAAATTCTAAATAATTATTATTTTCTTATGGTTGAATCTCTACTCTCGCAAATCCTTTATTGTATGGAGATGCGTATCTCGCGAGGTCTTGGGACATTGTAATCCCCATTGCATAAATCAAAAATATATTTTGGATTCCTAAATTGTCCTATATCGTGCTAAAAGCTCGTTTTCATCTTGCCACTAGGTTATGTAAATGTCCTGTGTGTGATGTCTGTCTATGCTCACATTCTGTTCCTTCGGGTGGATTTAATTCATCCGCGGATACACATGCAAAAAATAAATCACCTTTTTGGATGGGGCCGATTTCAGGCGTCTTATCAAATTCGAAGGGAATGATTATGGTGTTGTGCTCTGATTTTTTGAGCAACTCTCTTGCGTTTATTGTCTTTGACTCAAATTCTCCCTTAATCATCGTAACTACTTTAAGATCCTTTACGTCTTTTCTATCAGAAAGAGGTATCGAGACAGTAATAGTCGGATTCATTATTTCTGGACCATCAACAGTTTGGAAGGACCCAGTCGACAAGGTCCGCCTTTCCCCAGAACCTATATTTGCGATATTTTTTCCATTTGTTTTTTCAATATTGCCCTCAACGCAGGAATAAGATTCCATCTGATTTGTGCCATTCAGGGCATACGCACATGCAAAATATTCGTCCCTATCCCCTACATTAACAATGTCATTTTTTTCATTGAATTCAAATGAAACAGAAGTACTTTTAGAATTTAGATCATTGCCTGTCACATTTTTGACTTGGGTATCGCCGTTAGCAGACGCTATAACCTTCAGTTTTTGAGGATTATCTAATTTTTTTAGATTTATTCTAACATCAATTGTAAATTTTCCGGCCGCTACCACTCTATGAGTGAATGATGCAAATACAAAGAGTGATAGAATCAGAAAACCGGCCATCACTAATGGAAGTAAAAGCATTGGCTTGTTCTGGATTTGGAATTTATTCATTATTCTCTATTTTGACAAAATTGTTTATATAATGGTTTTTGCAGATGTGAGTTTTATTTGAATCATCTATGTAGAATGTACATACAAAATAAACGGATTCAGCTTAAGGGCGGTAATGTCAAAAGCAAATATAATTCACAAATTGACATCATACAAATCTGCAATTAGACTTGTAGAATGTTGAAAGCTGGACAATTTTAAGAAATGTATTTCAATGCTTAAAATAATAATATCTAGAAAAATACCATGGCGAGATATCATGTTGTCGTTACAATAGAAAACAAAGAGCAAGTAGGGGATCCGGAGGGTGAGACAATCAAAAAAGATCTAATTCTTAAAAGTGGATACTCAAACGTCGAGTCGGTCAGGTCTGCCAAATGCTATAACATTATCATTAACACAGAAACTGAAAATGATGCTAAAAAAGAGGTAACAACACTCTGTGAAGAACTAAGAATCTATAATCCCATCGTCAGCAATTGCACAATAGGCCCTATAAGCAAATTAAGCAAGTAACTAAATTCCCGAAATTTCTCAATCTATGAAAAAGTCACAACATACTACATTCTTTCCAGAGGCGTTATGCCAATTAATGAAAGATTAATTCTCATTATTTGACGTATTGCTTCAACCAGCGTGATTCTTGCTTTAGACGTATTCGGATTGCTTTCTTTCAATATTGGTAGTATTTCATAAAAAAGGTTGAACAAGGTTGCCAGCTCATACACGTACTGTGCAACGAGTTTTGGCTCCAGGTTTTTGGTCGTATTGTCGATAGTCATTTCAAATTTTGACAGATGTTTTAGTATCCGCTCTTCAATCTTTTCTGAAAGGTACTTTACATCACCATCAAATGTTTTTTCATTTGCTTTCTCTATTAATCGGCAACATCGCGCATATGCGTATTGCAAATATGGCCCAGAATTTCCGTCTAGACTTAATGAATCATTTAAATCGAATTTTATCTCCTTTTCAAGGTCATTTTTAATTAGACTGTATCTCATCGCAGATATTGCTATTTCCTCGGAGGTTCTATCAAGATCGTTTCCGTTAATTTCCGGATTACGTTTCATAGTTTCATCCTTGGCTTTACCATACAAAGTATCAAGTACAAAGTCAGCATCAACATAAATCCCCTTTCTTCCAGACATTTGTGTTGATTTTTGATAGTCCGTATTAATCCCCAAACTAGTAGCGGTTCTACTTGAAAGAAGCACAGGACCGTAGGACAAATGCAAGTACTTGTTAGGTTTTGATTCAAATTTACTCAATATTTCCTTAATTATTTTTTGTAACCTTGATTGACGGTTATCAATTACGGTTACAGAATATTCGGCGGGGAAGAAAATTGGATGATCACCATTTTTTGATTCATCAGATGTAGTAATCCAGAGATCTGTGCTATCCCATTGTTTGATGAATACTCTATACTTAAATGGGTCTTCAATTGTTCCAACCTTTAGTAATGCATACGGGATGTCTTTTGCCATGTACGTTGCGGTTCCATCGCTCCTGACAATGATTTTAGTTCCCTCTTCAATAGAATTAAAAACCCAACAGCCAATATTTTCACCTTCGCTCTCTTTGAGTATTATTTTTTCCTTTCTCATTTTTTCAAATGTTTTAGCCCATAAGTTGGATCTAATTATATGAGACTCAAAATTTAGCAGGTCATATCGAACCTTCATTCTCCAACATGTTCGCAACTGATCTTTAAGTACTTTTGATGTAATTTCAGATGCAAATGAAACTATTTCAGTATCTCCAGATTCTAATTTTCTTAATAACGATTTTCTTTTTTCAATTAGGGAAGGATCCTTTTCATAAAGTTCGTTTACCTTTACATAAATCGCGTTACCACAATACTGATCAAACTTAGTTTTCTTGTCTGATGGTTCTACTGGAAACCTAAGAAATAAAAATCCTACCAGAATATCGGCCACTTGTAAACCAGAATCATCCACATAATTTAGAACTGTTACATCATGATTTGTTTTTTTCAGTATCCTATACAAAGTATCCCCAATTACCACATTTCTCAGATGACCTACGTGTAATGCTTTATTTGGATTGACGCTTGTGTGTTCAATAATGACTTTAGTTCTTTTGCCTGTATCCAAGTTGAGTTGGTTTTTCAAAATATCAGATATTATTTCTTTACCAATGAGACCAAAGTCTCCCTTGAAATTAATGTATCCACTCTCATGTGCAACGACGGATAAAACGTATGATTGTGATTTTGTTACTAGAGTATCAAAATAATGATTACATTGTTCAGCCAATATTGAAGCTATTTCAGACGGCGATTTTTGTAATCGCTTTGCGAGCAAGAATGCAACGTTGCAACTCAAATCACCAAAATTCTCTTTTGCCGGTTCACTGAGAGAATAACTCTCATTTTGAATATCTAGACGCTTTAGTCCAAATTTTATTGCCTCGTTAGCTTCGTTAATAAATTTCCTAAAGCTCATTTCTTATCTCAAATAATTTAAACTCACATGGTCTATGGCATCGCACAATCCTATCCCCTCCTTGCCGTTTACAACGAGGTCTGCATGTTTCTTTACAGTATCATCTGAGTGGCCCAATGCAATACTCAATCCGCAAATACCAAAAACGGGAATGTCAGTTTCGCTATCACCAATCGCCACAACTTCTTTCGGTCCGATGTTCAGGAACTTTAGCGCAAGATCAAGTCCTTTTGCTTTATTGACACCTAGTTCGTTGATATGAAATGCATATTTACTGTCTACTATATCCAAATCTAAATTTCTCTCTCTTAGTATTTTTTTACCCTCGTTAATGTCAAAAGTTCTTTGTAGGACAACTTCTGACAGCCTAGGAAATACGGGTTTGACATCGACATTTTCCATATGATCTTTTAATATTTCATATCCTTTCAAACACAATTCCTTATTTCCCAGAATTGTATGATCTGAAGGCCCCTTGGAAACAACACCCCCGTTCTCTCCGATGGCGACCCGAGTAATCCCCAAAAACACTGACAATACATATGCCTCTACAGAAGATCGGCCCGTAACAAAGAAAACTTTGTAACCTATTTTTTCAAGGAATCTCATTTTTGCGACTGCGGGTAAATATATCATTCCATTCCCGTTCTCTGTCAAAGTTCCATCAATATCTACTGCGAAGGCTTTGACTCTTAGATCTTTGCTAGACAAAGGCATTTTACTGAATAATTCCTTTGAATTTCGCGTATCATTAACTTTTCTAAAGATGACATCGATGCATGATACCAAATGTCGACAAGCATCTGTCACCCGTGGATTGGTTTTGCGCTACACGTTTACGATTAAATATTTCACTAATTTAATACTCAATGGGTCCGTGGCCCAGTCAGGACAGGGTGCTGATTTTTCAAGCATAAGCCTCCGAAGCCAGAGTTCGTGGGATCGAAGCCCATCGGACCCGTATTCCTTGTAGTTCTCTAATTGGATTCAATGAGTGTGGTAAAATATTGGCAATACTATCTGCTTTAACCATAATAGGAATGGTGACATCAATAAGCAGTCAGCAAGTATATGCACCTCGTAAAGTGGATCCTGTGCACAATTCAAAAAACTGACAGATGAATTTGAGAAGGCTGTAGAGGACGCAGCAACTCTTGGCAGTCCAGAGGAAATAACTGGTCTATTAGATCAGTATGTAACTGACGTCAAAGCATTAGACTTTTCTACACCCTAAATTTTCTTTTTTTGTTTTATTAGACCACTAAATTACCACCCTTGTTTAAGACCCCGATAATTTACCAGAACTCTTTCTTGTAATATTGAATACACATCAGAGTTCAAGCATCATTGACAGTAACTTATCGGTTCTTCGTTTGGGCATCTAGTATTCTTATTTCTTTCTTCTTTCCAATTTGTCCCATTTGTCAAAACACTTATCACAATACTTCTGAATTAGTTGTGCACCATCCATATCATATCTCACTATCTTTGTCGGTATATCTTCGCAATCCATACATACGCCGCCAGCATATTTTTTAATCGCGTCATATCTTAAATCTGCAGTAGTCTTAAAGGACTTTAATTTTGACTCTAATTCCTTAAGTTTTTCGCTGTCTATTTTGATTGATTCAACTATTGGTTTTTTCACTAGGAACCATCCAACCCTGATCGAAATTTACTTATGTACATTATACTAGTATTGAGTAATTCTTGTTTATGAAGATACTCATTACAATAAAGGGAAAGCAATTTATGTAGTCCTAGTAACTCACGAAATTCTTTGACAGTAACCTATTGGTTCGTCCTCATGTCGTAAATCTAAAATTCTTAATGATAATTAATCATTTAAATTAAGAACAAACAATAAAAGCCATTTAATAGAACTGAAATGCTAATAAGGTATAAAGAAAATTGGTATTAGACAGGTTTTTGCATGTATAACCGCGGGCTGTTCGAGATCTGTGATGGTAATCACATTATGCTTGTTTATGAGGGCAATGAGGCGAGACTTGATGCAGCGGCACATTTTATAAATGAGGGTCTTGTGAACAATCAACTTTGCATTTACGCATCTGTTCATGCTTTCGATAACGAAAACAACCTGAGTATGTCAAATCTAAAAACCAAAATAAGAGATTATGACACAAATCTCAAAGAAGGTAATTTACTTTTTATTGACTTTAAGCCATATTACGAGTCCGCCGCCGATGCAAAACTTGGACCGTTTAAATTTTTAAAACAAAAGATTGAGACAATGCTGCGTAACCGTGTTTCAGATAGTAAACAAGCGAAGATATTAGTATTTGCAGATGCGGCGTGTACTCTTACTGAGGGTAAAGAGTTCGAAGAATCAACAGCGCTCGAAACATGGTGGCAGCATGCTCACGACGATTGGACAAGTAACAATCTAAAAATAACTGTAATATGCCCACATCCTGCACACATTCTGAGAAAAGAACTTGCGGTAAAATGGCAGATCGCAGACGTTCATGATATCATGGTTTTCTTAAACTCTCACTTATTATCAAATACCCAGTCAGATATAGGAAACAGAAATAATCTACGGATCCTAGTGGTAGACGCTGAGCCTGACATTATGACACTTTATTCTGATTTTCTATGTACAATGGGTCATGATGTATCGGTTATGACTGATGGTAACAAATGCCTCTCTTTATTTAAGAAAAGGGATTTTGATCTAGTTATTCTGGATACACACATTAAGGGAGATCATACATCAAGTGATATTGCAAAAGAGATACTCCGTGTTGAGCCACATCAAAGAATCCTTATGACAAGCACATATTCACCAAATCAAATGACCATTTTAATTGCCAAAGCAGGATTGGATAAACATCATCTACTTCAGAAACCGTTTCATTTATCCGAGTTGCTCAAAACTATAACTGAAATAGCAAATTAACAAAATCTCTGCACAATGAAAATACCTTGACAGTAATGTTTGGATTTTTGTTTCTAATATTGGTACTACTTTGCCGCAGGAACCGGCGGATCAGAGTTTTATAATTTTACAGGCCCAACACACCCTATGCAGTAAAACAGTTTCTAAGGCATGGTTACCTGAATGTTGAATCCACAGATAAAAAATTGCGGATTACATTTTATTACAACAGTGGATTCGTCAGCGACCATATGAGCGTTTCAAAGAGTGCTAAGTAATATGCCATCACGACACTGATAGCGTAAGCTCTTTGGTCACTCTATGTTTTTAGAGCTCTATTAATCCCATGTCAAAAACTAAAAAGGAGTCAGTTTCACTAGATTACATACTCTTTGAAAAAATCTAAAAAGACGCATGTTGGCAATAAGAAACAGAAAGTAAACAAGATAAGCATGTCACTACCACCGATGCTTTTGGTTGAATTTGAAAAATCAATGCAGAATGCTGGCTATACAGATAGGTCAAAGGCGATTCAAGCTGCACTTCATTCATTTGTGGATGATTACTATTGGAAGGGAAATGATGATAATGGCGACAGTAGCACAAACGGTGCAGGGGTAATAATACTATTATATGATAATCGCATATACAGTCACGATAAAAAATCAGTTCATGTCCAGCACTCATACAGCGATATAATTAGTGCAGCCACCCATGTGCATCTAGAACATGATATTTGTTTGGAAAGCATTTTGGTAAGAGGTCAAAGAAAGAAAATAAAGGAACTTGCAATGAAATTGTCTCAGAATAGGGGAATAAAAAGTGTTAAAGTTCATTTCATGTCCATAGTTTGATATAGAAAATTTTATTTGGAGGTTGCACAATTTTATGTAACCGTATAATTTCATAGATGACTAAGTCTACATCTATTGACATAACTATATTTAATATTTCAAGACTTCCTGTGTCAAAGTATAAGTAATACTAATTAGCAAAAAAGTATGAATGACTGATGTATGGTCTTTTGTCTTTGTATCTCTTCCTGCCATGATTACACTAGGTCTCAGACACGCACTAGATGTTGATCATATTACGGCTATCGATAACCTTGTAAGACTGCACAATGCTGCAAAGAGAGCCAGATGGGTCGGAGCAGGATTTAGCATAGGGCATATGATCTCGGTCTTAGCAGAAATGATTTTGATTATATACATAATTGGAAGCGTGACAAGAGTTGATGTTCTTTCTTTCTGGGGAGGAATAATAGGAGTTATTGCACTGGCAACAATTGGTGCCGTCAATATATATTCAATGAAAAGGTGGGGAAAAACTGGATCTGCTATTCTAGCCAGTAAGATCCAGCTTAGGACAGGGATGCTAGGACCATTTAGATCTTCTTTGGTTACAGGCTTGGTATTTGGATTAGGATTTGACACTGCAACGCAAATTTCTGCTATTACTTTATCAGCAATTGCCTCTGCAACCCTCGGTGTACAGGTGGCTTTGATTCTAGCTGGTTTCTTCGCCATAGGAATGATTCCTGTAGATACATTCGACAGCGTCGTTCTTCGTTCAGCCTTTTCTAGAATATTCGATACAAGAGCCTTCCGATTCATGTCCTATGCGTTAAGTGCAGCCGCTATGAGTGTTGCGGCTATGGCATCGTATAAGATACTAACAGGTTCTGAAATTTTACCAGACCTAACCGGACCAATCTTGGCTGCTATCATAATTGGTGCGTCATTCGGATATGCATTCGCACAATCAAGGAGAGGAAAAACTGATTTATTGCAGAAGGTTAAATCCCAAGATGATAATCCTCGCGATGATAAACGATATTGATCAAGAAAGTAATTATAGTCACTCGTGGAATAGCTTTCCTCGAACTCTAGCCCAGTTACTAAGTATCATAACTCTTGTTCTCATCGTATCGTCAATTTTCGTCATGCAGGAATATTCAATTGGATTGAATGCATTTGGATTCAGCGATTTATCCAAGTTAAATAACGAAGTAATAAAGATTAGAGGTCATGTTCAAGGCGATCAGTGCCCATCTGGATATACGGTTCGTCAGTGGGGACCAAGTTACTGGGTATGTGCTGGCTCCTCTACATACAAGTGCCCAGAAGGATTTCATTTTACTCAGAATTATTGTATAGGTTATCAAGATGAGCAACCGTCTGGACAATGCCCAGCAGGATATCCTCGATCAGATCGCACCAGGTCAATTTAGATGTGTGGGTACACCAGTATTTTTATGTCCTACAGGATTCAGCCTACATAAGAATTCATATGTGTGTTATCAACAGATACCTCATTAATCTATCAATGATATGATGCAATTTTACAGCCTGCTCCATCATGATACATGGTCAGGTGGTTACAATTAAGGCACTCCAACAGTAAAATGATTTCTGTTACATGTATTTTAGGTTAGTTCAATTGTGATACTCACCGAATATCGTGCAATCGCTATATCCACAATGTTATTAACTTTTTATAAGAGTGTTGCAATGTATCCGGTCATTCCCAATTCAATTGGTTTTTCGCCCGAGAAAAGTTTAAAGCTTAGTCTACACAATTATAGAGGAATCTTTTTATCGAACTACCAAAAATATCTTTCCCATCAAACCCGCTTTCTTGTTTTATTTCAGAAATGAATTGGAAATCCTTATATGAGTAAAAAATTCATTCGATTTATACTAACATGAGCACCGAGTTGGTTGTATTACGTGATTATAATAATCAATTGATGAATAGGAGAGAATTACAAGTTATATTTAGAAATGTAGCGGGAAATATTAACAAGAAAGATGCTATTGAAACAATATCAAAGTCAAATAATGTTGATTCAAAAACAGTTATACCAATAGAAATCAAATGCAATAGAGGTAGTACCGATGTTAAGGGTTTCTTTCACATTTATAAAGATGAAAAAAGCGCAAATGAAACTTTACCAAAATATGTATCAATGAGACTGATTGAGAAGACAGAAAGAAAAAAAATCTTTGACGAAGCTAAAGCTAAGAAACTGAAGGAAAAACAACAGAGCGCAGAAAAGGGCAAGTCAAAGAAATAGAGTGGTAGAAATGGCAGATAAAAAAAAGGATTCTAAATCTCAAATATACTCCTTCTATGATATTTCTGGTGATAAGGTTACCCGAAAAAAGAGAGATTGTCCTCGATGTGGAAAAGGAGTTTTCATGGCAGAGCACAAAGATAGGAATACCTGTGGCAAATGCGGATTTACTGAATTTAAACAAAAGTCAAAATAATTTCAAGCTAGTTACCAATTCAAATCTATCCGATTTATTTCGATACTTGACAGTCGTCCTCGCTTACTATGTTCATTATGTCAAAATAGTCGCAACTACATTCTTTATGTATTAAATCAGATAAGCAAGTAGATGTGCTTCCTCTCCCATCTATAAATTCTCTTACGGGAAACCCATTATCACATATCATCGTGAGCTCAAATTTTCTCGGGCTTTTCAACTTTACTTGCATATCATAAACAAATTTCCAGTTTTTGCCCCTCTGGGTTACAAATTCGACCAACTTAATCCCTGTATTTTGGATGAAATCAGAATCTAATGTTACTATTTTCTCGCTTACCGATACAAGAGCTTTCACTTTCTTTATGTAAAACGGCGGGGCTGCAGGATAAGTTGGCAGTCTATCTTTGATGTTAAATACAAGTCCGCTTGAACGTATTGAAAAAGTTTCCTTCAAATTAAATATTTTTGAATTCTTTATTGACACGTAGAAAGGTCTACCGTTGCCAAGGACCAAACTTCTAGGTTCTTCCTTACCAAGAGGCCAGTATGTAATGGAATTAGATTGAAGTAAATTAGACAATTTTATCCTTAGTACATTTTCAATATGGTGTTGATTGAGATCTAGACGGTCCCCATTTCGAGAATCATTGCTCGTGACTTTCAACCTTTTTGTTTTTATGTATCGTCCGCTCAAGACCATCGTTTTTGAGCTCATGATAACATTAGTTTCAAATTTTTTGCCGATCTGTAGGTTAATTGTAATCTCCGGAGAACTCGAATCAACTCGCTTGTTCGAAAGTTTACTGAATTTTTTTCGAATATCTCGTAGTATGCTGGTTTTGATATTCTCTTTTCCTCTTATTCTGAATCGAGATCTAAACTTGTCTTCATTATCATAAAAGCTGTGATCTAACGTTAATCCAATTTGAAAAGTATCATATCGATAATCCTTTGTTACCTGAAGAACATTTTTACATATTTTTTCTATTTGGGATTCAAATCCATGACATATTTGACAATCTTCAACTATTTCGTTAGGAGAATAACTCTTTACATTCTGTCTTTTTAGACACCAGTTACATAACTTGTATAAAAAATTTCGTTTCAATTAGTGGAATCTTTCTTTTTTATCCCATTCCAAGTCTTCTGAGCATACCTTGCATTTGTCTACCTTTGCTTTGTTTAATCATGCTCTTTGAATTATTGAAATTCTTGATAAGATCCTTCACATCATGCTCAGCTACGCCGGAGCCTCTTGCAATTCTTTTTCTCCGCGAGTCGTTTATTACTTCAGGATTCCTTTTCTCATCCACTGTCAGGGATTGAATAATATATCGCCATTTCTCCAGTTTTCCCTGAATAACATCTAGTTGATCTTCCTTCACAACTCCAGATAAACCAGGTAAATTATCGATTATATTTCTAAATCCCATTTTACCCACATTTTCCATTTGTGAATAAAAGTCTTCTATAGTCATTTTACCGCTAAGGACTCTTTTGGATTGATTTTCGTCTGCCTGCAATTCCAAATCTTTGGCCAAATCTAAAATTGCTTTTATGTCTCCCATTCCAAGCAGTCTCCCAACGAATCTTGTGGGATTGAATTCTTCAAGATCATCGATCCTTTCACCGTTACCAATGAAGAAAATCCTTGCACCTGTTACAGCAGATGCGGCTAAAGCCCCTCCACCTTTTGCAGTCCCATCAAGCTTTGTTATAATGATACCGCCTACTGGAACTGTTTCATGGAACGACTTCGCCTGGCTAAAAGCCTGTTGGCCAATGGTCCCATCAATTATTAATAGAATTAGATCTGGTTTTGAAATATTATACATGCTTTTCATTTCTTCCAAAAGTTCTGCTTCCTCCTTGTGCCTTCCAGCGGTATCAATAATCACGACGTCTGATCCTGCTTCTTTAAAATAATTAATTCCATTCTTTACTATGGAAGGAGCATCTTTGTTTGATTCATCTCCAAATACCTCAACATTCATTTTAACACAGTTCATTTTAAGCTGTGTGAGTGCCCCTGGTCTCCAAGTATCAGCTCCAATTACACCAACATGATACCCATGTTTCGTTAACCATCGTGCCAACTTTGCGGTGACCGTTGTTTTTCCACTTCCTTGGATACCAAACATAAGTACGATATTCAGTTTTCCTGGTGTGAATGAAATGACTTCTTTTTCAGGCTGTTTATTTTGGGCAGCTATATCTCCTGTGTATCCCATCAATCTAGAAAGTTCATCATATAGTATCGAAACGATATGATCTTTTCGTGACAATCCCTTGGGAGGTGTCTCCTCCATAGATCTCTTTTTCAAATTCTGAGTTATACTTAGAACCAGCCTAACATTCACATCAGATTGAAGTAAAGCTCTTTGTACGTCCTTACACAAAGAGTCTATTAATTCCTCATTTACATCTGAAGCGCCCACTAGTTTCTTTAAAGCTGCTCCAAGACTAGTGCGAAGATTGTCTAGCATTTATTTATCTATTAATTGATAATCTGTTATTTCAAATATTCCATTGTCCCCAAACCATTTTACGATTCCTTCTCTAATCAGAAATATTTTCTTGTACATTGGGCAGTCAACAACTATTGTTTCCGCCTCGCCCCCTTCAAAATTAAGGTTAAATCCGTATCTTGATGATAGCGATTCCAATTGCTTTACGTTTTCGTGATCCAACGTCTTGCCAAGCCATTCTCTTCCCAACCCTAGTGCAGAGACACCTACGATAACAATTTTGAACTTTTCATCTATCATTTCATGTAGATATTTAGCTGGATCCACATGCCACAATGGGGAAAATACTGACAATCCCAATTTCTGACACACTTTTTCAAAATTCTTTTTTTGAAAATTGCTACATAATCCTCCATGCACTATTCCTTGTACGTTGAATTCATCCATAACATTTGCAAGTGCATTTTCCAGGACAATTGTCTCGTCGCCCAGAGTACATGTTGTCGATTGAAAACTTCTTATCGGCAAATCAATGGCTTGGGCGAGCACGGCAGACAGACTAATATTCGGAAAGTGAAATAGTAGGCTATCACTTTTTGCTGGTAGTATGGACACCAAGCAGACAACATCGTGTCCACATCTATTAATTTCAAAAATAGAATAGTTACTGTCCTTTCCTCCAGAATACAGCGAAGCTAGTTTCAATTTTTATGATATTATAATGAATGATGTGATAGTCTCTTATATCCATTAATCTAAACAATCCGATTTTGCCATTGGAAGATTTTTTTACCTCCGTGCAAACTAATTGTCTTGATGAAAATAACAGATGGCGCCTATGTTTTGTTTTTTTATCAAGCAAGCAAGAATTGGCTAACCAAAATAGAAAAAAGTAAGAAACTTCACACGCATATAGGAATTATAGATTTTGATCAAGTATTAGGACTGGAGTATGGTTCTTCCATAGTCACACCAAAACAAAAAAGGGTGTACCTGATGGAGCCAACAATCTATGACTTTGTAATGAAATCAGACAGAAAGACGCAGATAGTCTATCCCAAAGATCTGGGCTATATTGCAATTAGAACCGGATTAAAAAGCGGATCTAATGTTCTTGAAATAGGTACCGGAAGTGCTTCTCTCACTACTTTTTTTGCCAGTCTTGTAGGGCCCTCAGGACATGTTTTCACATATGATGTTAATGAAGAATTTATGGAAATTGCTCGAAAGAATCTTAAGAAATCAGATATGGAAAAAAATGTCTCGATGTACAATCGCGACATAATGAAAGAAGGCCTTGAACTTTCAGAAATTGATGTTGCAATTATAGATCTGGGAGATCCATGGAATGTTTTACATGTTGTTCATAAATGCCTTAAGAGCAGCGGTTCTGTTGCAATAATATGTCCTACAATGAATCAATTGGAAAAAACGTCAAAACACATGAATGAAATAGGATTCACTGACATTGAGAGTACTGAGATCTTGATCCGCAATATAGAGGCAAGGGAAGGAAAAACAAGGCCATCTATGCGAATGATAGGACATACCACCTATCTTTTGTTCGGTAGAAAGATTATTTAGGATTTCATGGAATCATAGAAATCATCGGTCATCTGACACAATAAAATAGAAAACGAATTCTCAAACATCGAGTAACTCACATCATAAGGAAATCATTATGGATACAAAAGACAGACTCTTAATCTTCAAATTAATGACTACTGGACAATCAAATTCATTGATTTGGAGCTACTATACCCGACTAAGAGAACAAACAAACTTTTATGACTCTGTACCTGGCTTTGCATAGTCTCGTTGAATCGGACAGCTACTCTTATAAGGTACTGCTTTAAACTGGAATATGTTGGCAACTGAATGTTATTGTGTAAAATGTAAAGCAAAAAGGCAGATTAAAGGCGAAACACAGGTTGTAATGAAAAATGGAAGACCCGCGACAAAGGGAACATGTGCAGTTTGTGGAACCAAGATGTTCAAAATTGGTGGGGGTCCCAGTAAAGCGGTGAAAGGTAAGACAAGACCGAAACCAAAAGCAAAGGCAAAACCAAAAGCAAAGGCAAAACCAAAAGCAAAATCAAAAAAACGATAAAATCCTATATTCCTTTTTTATCTTTTTGAACTAAATTTCTGTTGAACCATTCTAATGAATTGAAATAATAATTTTATTATAATGAGAATTTCTCTTCTAAAATATCCAACTTCCGAACGTTCCCACAGCAGGATATTAGTTCACGCAACTTAGTTTTTGGGACCTCGGATTTCACTAATTCTCTTGCCATTTTTATTCCGTCATTAATTTCTGTCACTTTTCCCCCTGCAATTAAGGCTATCGCTGCATTTAGAGCTACAATGTCTTGTTTTGCCTCCGTTGACTTTCCGTAAATTGTTTCTAACGTGCTCTTCACAGAATCCCCAATTGAACTAATTTGAATCTGTTCTCTTTTTACAATCTTCAAATCGAAGAGTGTTGGATCTATTTCCTGTCTTTCTATTTTACCTGATTCAATACTTGACATCATATTGCTTGAGGTATTAGAAAGCTCGTCCATGCCGTCTGATGAATGGACAAGAATAATTTTCTTTAGATGAGACTTTATCATCGCGTTTGAGACAAGATCAAAAATTTTCGGATCGGATATTCCAATAACTTGCCCCGTAATATTTGTGCAGGGATTACATAAAGGGCCAACAATATTGAATACTGTTTTGAAGCCCAACTGTTTTCTGATTACAGATAACCTTTTCAGATTAGGATGAAATTTAGGAGCAAATAAAAATGAGAACCCATTTCCTTCTAGAGCATCAATCAGCGCTCGTTCCTCCGTTTCCAAATTAAATCCAACATGTTCAAAAAAATCTGCGCTCCCACACAATCCACTTGCAGATCTGTTCCCATGTTTTGCAACATTGATGCCAGACGCTGATGCAATAATTGATGCAGCGGTACTAATGTTAAAAGAATTAACCATATCTCCACCAGTGCCACAGTTATCAATCAAGGAACCTGATACTTTCGGGGTAATAGGATAAGAATGGGCCAAGATTACTTCTCTGATTATTTTTAATTCATTATAGTTAACGCCTCTAATAGTTAGAGCTGTGATAAATGCGGCGATAGTACAGTCAGGGATGTCTTCTAAAAGTAAATGGTCTATTGCATTTCTAAATTCAATTTCGTCAATATCATCATTCAATAAAATTTTTCTCGTCTGTTGTTGCAAGTATTCTGTGGACATTACTTTTTCAGGATATCTATGAAATTTTCCAAGATACGATAGCCATTCTTTGTTAGCACTGATTCTGGGTGAAATTGCACTCCAAATATTGGATGTTTCTTGTGTTTCAGACCCATAATCTCCGAGTCATCAAGCGATTCAGCTGTAATTTCTAGACAATCAGGAAAGTTATCTCTTGATGCTACTAGCGAATGATACCTTGTTGCAATAAATGGATTTGATAGTTTATCGAATAGTTCATCGTCCCGATATTTTATTTTGCTTGTCTTTCCATGCCTAATCACATGTGCGTTAATAACCGTGCCACCGTAAACGTGAACTATTCCCTGATGACCAAGGCAAACTCCTAGAACAGGGGTAATTGGCCCAATAGTTTGAATAATATCCCCACATATTCCAAAGGATTTCTTATCGGCGGGGTGACCGGGCCCCGGTGACAGAACTATCCCATCAGGCTGCATTTTTTTAATATCTTTGAGACTTATCTTGTTGTTGCGGAATACTACTGGGTCTGTTGACAACTTTCCAAATAATTGAGCAATGTTATATACAAACGAGTCATAGTTATCTATTATCAAAATCTTTTTCATACCAAAGCACTCATTATTCTTGATTATCTCTCGATGTTAATTTTCAACACTATTGATATTTAATGTTTATAAAAAATCACAAATATAATATCTCCTTGGAACAATTTGCAATATAGGATTCACTTATACAATAGCTTGGTTAAACGCGCTTTTATAATACATTAAATAATCCATTAATTCCACTAAAAACATTGAGAAATGGTAAGAGTATTCATAAACGGATATGGAAATATTGGTAGGAGACTTGCATCTGCGTTTTCTCATGACAAAGAGATTCAATTTATCGGTATAGGAAAGTACTCTATAGACAATAAAGTTGACGAGGCCTTTTCAAAGAAATTTCCGGTATACGTACCTGATGAGAAAGTACCGGAGTTCAAAGGGAAGGGATACGACATATCTGGCACTATTTCAGATGCTATTAAAGAATCTGATCTTGTAATAGATGCTGCCAAAGATGGATTTGGTTATAGTAACAAAGTAAATTTCTATGTTCCTTTGAATAAGCCTGCGATTTTTCAGGGCGGTGAAGATAGAACTGGTGAAAAAAAAGTGGCTGACATTATTCACAATTCGAGGATCAACTATGATAAGGTCACAAATCAGAAGTATGTCATTCAGGGTAGCTGTAATGTTTCAGGTATGGGTAGAATCATGCAGCCAATGATAGAAAAATTTGGCGACAAAATTCAGAGATATGATGTCACATTAATCAGAAGATGGGCAGATTTGGAGGATAAGAAGGAAGTCAAGGATTCTATAGAATGGGATAAGAATCCACATCATCAAGACGATGTTAAATCGTTCCTGCCATCAGTAAAACTATACGTCGAATCTTACAAGGTCCCTTCAAGGATGATGCATCTTCACCAAATGATAATCAGGTTCAAAGATAAGGTGCCCTACTTTGATTCAATATCTGATATTTATCACGAGGAATTCGGTGTTGCTGTACTTGCTAATGCAAAGGGTACTGCGGACATTCGACTCAAAGCTCGCGAGTTAGGGTTTGAACATGACGATACCAATATGGTTCATATTCATGAAGAAACAATGAGAAAGAGTGACGATACTCTAAAAATTCTCTATTCAGATGATCAAACTGGTATTGTGATTCCAGAAAACCACCTGTTGTTTCAATCGATGGCCTTAGGCAAGTCAAAGAAACAGGCGTATGAGCACACTGATTCCCTCTTCCAAATAAGTAAGAAACGAGATTTGCTTGTAAAACAATTCGGATGATAACCCCCAAAGAATAAAAAGTAAAAAAATAGATGGATTTGTAAGCCGGCCAAGTGTAATTGCATTGTTTTTCAGATGGTAACGTGCTGGAAATTTTATTTTCTAATAAAGAAATGTGCTTCCTCGTAAATCATACAAAAAAGATTTTTAAATCATGTTTGCTCACCTTATTGTGTTAGCTAGCGTGTGGGTTACTCGAAAGAGAGGAAACTCCTCCCTCGTAACAGGCACTCAAATTAGCGATAATTAGGTGGAGACACCTGGCAACGGAACAGAAAGGGATCCAGTTGACAAAGATGATGATGATGGTGAATAGCCTGAAGATGTCAATACTGGAATGAAACCGCCGACCTGAGTGGAGCAAGGACAAAAAGGGTTGAACATTCCTGTATGATCCCAGGTTGACCGCTCAGTGGAATCCCACTTAAAACAAAAGGAGGGTTACAGCTAGCAAACACTTTTTTAATATCCATTGGCCACATTTGGTCTCTCCAAGGAAACGCAAGTTTAAACCATAAAGTCAGCCGAATTATATTTCTAAAATGGTGTGGACATACCTAATACTCACAAGAGATACAAAGAAATTTGATAATGAATCGATCGTTGGACAAACGGAATCACATTTGTCTTTGAAAAATAACTGGGCTCAAGTAACCGTAGAAGAATAAAATAAGAATTAGATGACACGCAAATAGACTATTTCCTTGCTTTCCACAAGACCAATACGGATATAGCTGCCATCATACCACCAAGTATTCCTAGTACTTGAATTGGAAAGCCACCTGTTGCAGTTGAAGTTCCCTCTGGAGCATTTTCTGAAACAAAAGCAATTTCAGAATTCCCATTTTTAGTCACAGTTGCAAATCCAGCAATTTGTATTTGGCCACTTGGGGGCGGCGTACTAGAATGAATCTGTACATTTGCCCCATCAACCAATGCAGTAGCATCAGATTCCTTAGCTTCCATTACTCCTTCTCTGAAACTGCTCTCACCTAACGAGAAAATTGAAACAACCCTAGCGCCTCCCAATTCTTGATAGCCTGAACCGGCAGATGAAGCCTGACTACCCGTTGGGTCAAACAAGAAGTGCCAACGTTCCATCGGTGTAGCAATATCTTCAAAATTAAATAATGGAGTTCTGAATATTTCTGCGGCCTCTGATGAATTAAGCTGCTGTGCTATTTCTGGAAGTTTAACTTGAAGTAGACTCAGTGGATAATTAATACTGACATTACCAATGTCTGGTACCTGAAGTGTAAGTGGTCTTGAAGTATGAAATCCTCTCCAGTCCAAATCAACCAGAGAATTTGTAGAACCTGAATTATTGCTGGGCAAGGTAAACCCAGTTATGATTGGTGTGAATACTATCTTGTATGACACTATCAACCGGTCGCTGCTGCCCTTCAGCGCTCCAGTATAGTCAACTGTAGCATTTTCGATGTTAATGGGACTTTGTTTTTCCGTAAAAATATCCCTATTTATTCCAGATATTAATTCTGCCATCCCGGGAGTTGAAACGTTTGCTTTAAATCTCACATTTTCATTAATTGTGGACAATTTTTTTGCCAACTCACTTCCCTCATCGAATTGTATTGTAATAAATCGATTAGCCGTGAATATTGGATCAGCTTCATTCTGTCGAGGTGATAAGACTGTAGTCATTTGAACAGCATGAGAATTTGATACAAGAGAAGAAACTGTGAATGTTATCAAGAAAATAACCATAAGGAATCTGAAACTATTCACAGGGTAGAAACTAATTCAACCTGCTTATAATCCTTATCGAATTCATCGTCAGTTCTAGGATTCAGTCTTGCAACAAAAGTAGTCATTCAAGTACATTATTTCTCCAATTTGACAGCCTAGTTTTTAGGAAAATTTAAAAAAGTTGCAAATACTACAAGAGTGTTCTTTTGTATTGATCACACTATTAGCTGGAGGGACAGGATCGGTAAAGATGGCTCGAGGACTTTCTAAGATTTCGGAAGACTTGGCTATCATTTCAAATATCGCAGACAACTTGTGGTTGCACGGATTGTATGTGTGTCCTGACATTGATACCATAACATACGGTCTGGCCGACATATTGGACAAAGACAGAGGATGGGGCATAGCAGGTGATTCATTCATGTTTTTAGAACAAATGAAAACACTTGGACAAGAGTATTGGTTTAGGATTGGAGACCGTGATCTAGCCATACATCTTGTAAGAACTAACTTACTAAAAGAGGGAAAATCATTGTCATCAATTACAGAATGGATTCGAAAAAAATTCTCAATATCTACCAGAATCTTGCCTGCTTCAGATAGTCACATTGAGACAAGGATAGAGACTACACAGGGGGACATGCATATTCAAGAATATTGGGTAAAAAATCATGCGAAACCGGAGATAAAGGGAATAAGGTACGAGGGCATTAAGGAAGCAAATGCAAGCACCAAGGCCGTGGAGTTTATCAGGAATTCGGATCTGGTCGTAATTGCACCTGGAAATCCCATTTCCAGTATTGGCCCGATTATCTCAATGCCATCAATTCGGAAGGAACTTGAATCAAGAAAGCGTGATGTTGTGGCAATTAGTCCTTTAATTGGAAATTCAGCTCTTAGTGGCCCGGCTTCAAAGTATATGGAGGCAATGGGTATTGAATCATCTCCATACGGAGTCGCTTTGCATTATGAAGATATTGTCTCGAATCTCGTAATCTCTGAATTCGACGCGGAGTATGAGAAGAAAATTCACAGCCTAGGAATTAAGACGCACAAAACCAATATAGTTATGCAAAATGTACAAGATGAGATCCAATTGTGCAATTACATCATCAACAAATTCAATAATGCTTGAATGACATATGAAAGTCGTAGCGTTAATTCCTGTCAAGAGATTTGAATCAAGCAAGACAAGATTGAGTCTTACCAAAAATCAGAAAATTGTACTGACGGAATTAATGCTAAAAAATACAATTGTTAATTTAACAAAATGTAAAAGTATCTCAACCATAGTAACTATATCAGCAGACGAAAGGGTTAGAGAGATTTCCAATCATTACAATATTGAATACATATACTCAAAAGAAAAAGGTGTGAATTATGCGATTGAAGTAGGGGATGAATACTGTAAAGAAAAACAAGTACAATCAAATATCGTCATCCCAATAGATCTTATTTTCATAAATTCATATGAGATTGAACTATTGTTATCAATGGCTAGAAAATATCAAAATTGTTCTATTATCGTTCCTTCTATGAGAATGGATGGTACCAACCTATTGTTAAGAAAGCCTTTTAACTTGTACGAGACTTCCTATGATAACAACAGCTACTATGAGCATATTCAATCTTCAAAAAAGAATTGCGAGCGAACGATCATAATTGATTCTGTAAACTTATCAGAAGATCTGGATACTATGGATGATTTTGAAAGAATCATAGCACAACCAACTAACAAACTTTCTCATCTAATCTCCAGGATAACAAATGTCATATCATAATCGATTGTAGTTGAATACAAATCTAAAGTAATGGATAATTTCTGTAAACAGAATAAGCTATTATGTAATGCTTGGGAGAGCTGTTTTGGTAATCTTGGAAATTATTCCATTAAAGGCAAAGTTCACAATTAGAAACCATCCCCACAAATATATCTGTCCTGCTTGCCTACAAACTCCCTTATGCGTTCCATCCGCGTTTTTTTGTAGATCATTTTTTACATGGTCCTCACTACAAGTAATCCACGGAATTTCTGGATGTATCGGAGAAAGCGCTACTACTCCTCCGAAAACATAAGGAAAAACAAGAATCCATAACATAAAAGAAGGTATCATGTAAATGAACATGGGTTTCATTTGCTGTTGCTGAACCTCTAGATTCATTTTATTGACGTATGCTTGTTTCTTCTTTAGTTCAGCAATCAGAGCCTTGTCCTGTTTCTTAACAGCGGCCATCATCTGTTTTCTAAACTCAACTGACTCTTTCATAATTTTACTCATTTTTTCAATATCAGTAGTTTTCTTTCTAAGCATAGCAAATGCTATGTTCAAACCAATGGCGATTAGCGCAGCAATAATCATCGAGGAAAATGAAAATGGTAATGGTGCATTTTCATTATAGTGAGTACTCCACAGAAGCTGCATTATTATCAAGCCAAAATCCATTCAGAATTCTCCATGAAACCTTTATGATTCAAAAAGAAATGAGTTAAGAGCGGCTTATAAGGATTTCAGTTTAAGAATAACATGAATGAGTTATCATAGAGATTTAAAGAAAATAAAAAAGTGACGTGATTTTTGACAATCAAGAAGAGATGTTGTTTTTCTCAACTGGATGTATAGGCAGTTACTGTTTTCGTTTTAACCTACTGAACCTTCCATCTCTACCTTTAGCAATCTGTTCAATTCTACTGCATATTCCATTGGAAGCTCTTTTGTAAATGGCTCCATAAATCCACCGACTATCAATGATAGGGCGTCAGATTCTGAAAATCCTCTGCTCATCAGATAGAATATCTGCTCCTCACCAATCTTACCCACGGTAGCTTCGTGAGATATTGTAGCATCATCTTCATTAACTTCAACATAGGGATATGTATCAGTTCTCGAGTTCTTGTCAAGAAGCAATGCGTCGCATCGCACATTAGATTTTACACCTGTAGCGCCTTTTGCGACATGCAACAATCCTCTATATGTAGTTCGTCCCGCATCCTTACTGACAGATTTGCTCGTAATCCTGGAAGTTGTGTCCGGAGCAAGATGTACTGCTTTTGCACCAGCATCTTGATGTTGTCCGCTTCCTGCAAAGGCAACTGAAATTACCTCCGCATGTGCTCGTTTACCAAGCATGTAAACACCTGGATACTTCATCGTTAATTTGCTACCGAGATTTCCATCAATCCATTCAACCGTAGCATCCTCATATGCATATGCTCTTTTTGTGACCAGGTTGTAAACGTCTTTACTCCAATTTTGAATAGTAGTATACCTTATTTTTGCTCCCCTTTTTGCTATTAGTTCTACTACCGCTGAATGAAGAGACTCTGTTGTATAAACAGGTGCCGTACATCCCTCTATATAGTGCACTTCTGCACCTTCATCGGCTATAATGAGAGTTCTTTCAAACTGGCCAATATTTTCTGCATTGATTCTAAAATAGGCTTGGAGTGGAAGATCAACCTTTACATTTCTTGGAACATAAATGAAAGATCCACCGGACCACACAGCACTGTTTAATGCAGCAAATTTGTTATCCTCTGGAGGAATAACCTTACCAAAATGCTTCTTTAAAATATCTGGGTATTTCTTTACAGCAGTGTCAGTATCTGTAAATATCACTCCCTGTTTTTCTAAATCTTCGCGGAGATTATGGTAAACAACCTCTGATTCATATTGTGCACCTACTCCAGCCAAAAACTTTCTTTCTGCTTCAGGAATTCCTAATTTTTCAAACGTGTTCCTAACTGATTCCGGAACATCTTCCCAATTCTTGCTTTGTTTCTCAGATGCCTTTGCATAGTAGTAAATATTCTGAAAATCAATATGAGATAGATCGCCACCCCAATTCGGCATAGGTTTGCTGAGAAAAACTTCATAAGATCGTAATCTGAATTCTCGCATCCAGTCAGGTTCATCCTTTAATTTGCTAATTTCCTCTACTGTTCCCCTTGAAAGTCCCTTTTTACTTAAATATACGTAAAGTTCAGTAGAATCCTTAAAGTCATATTTGCTGTAGTCCATATTCAGATCTGAGGTCATTAAGAATTATAACGTCGTTATTATATATATACTATATGTATTTCAGATATTTCGAAATTGTTCGTCCCTAATAAAATGACTATTTGATACAAATCATTGCATGGAATGATTAAATAAAGATAATCCTTCAAATCCATTGTTCGCATCTGGTGCACCTAATTGATAATAGACCTTAATGTAAACAACAAAAAAGCTGTTGTGATAGGAGGTGGTACCGAAGGTTTACGCAAAGTACATGGATTGTTAGATCAAGGATGCGAAATAACTGTAATTACTTCCAGATTAAATAAAGAACTCAGTAGGATGAGCCATGATCGAAAAATAAAATTAATAAAAATGAGGATAAAGGACGCCACTGTCCTAGATAAATTCAACAATATTTTCTTGATCTTGGCTGCAACTGATGATAGACAGCTAAACAGAAAACTGGTAGAGAAAGGCAGAACCATGGGAGCATTTGTTTATGCTGCGGATGACCCAACTATGAGCGACTTTTCATATACATCTCTTGTTAACATTGAAGGTTTGGTACAGGTGGCAATATCGACCTCTGGCAAAAGTCCGATAATGGCAAGAAAAATTCGGATGAAGGCGGAAAGAATGCTGAATAAGATTATTAGCGAATCAGATATTAGCAATATAATATTACAGGAATTTGCGCGTAAGATGGCAAAGGAAAAAATAAGAACAGTAAAAGAAAGAAAGGAATTCTTATATTCATTAATAAAAGATAAAAATATCCAGTATTTGTTAAGATCAAACAAGCTAGACGAGGCAAAAATGACCGCATCATATATGTTGAAAAATTGGGGAGAAGGTAGTAAAAAATGAGTCCAGAAATTATGGATGAACTGAAATTATTAAACGTAAGGGTAACTCACAAAAAATGTCCAATTCATGTTCTTGAAAAATTTACATTCAAAGATATAGCCAAGGCATATCGTGAATTCCTTACCAGCAATGGGATAAGAGAATGTGTTATTATACAAACATGTAATCGAGTAGAGCTATTTCTCGCATTAGAAAAGATCGATATTGATAGGATCTTTGAGACATGGAGAAAGAATACGGAAATCAGAGATTTGTCTTTTGAATATGCTGAAGTAGATCAAGGTAAAGGCGCTATTAATCATCTTCTCAGGCTTACATCTGGTCTTGAATCATTGGTGGTAGGAGAGGATCAAATTTTGGGACAGGTTAAAAGATCTTTCGACTATTCTCGTCAGAACTGCTATATTGATTCATTTCTCCCTATAATTTTTGAACATGCAATAAAGGTTGGAAGTAGAGTTAGGACAAATACTGGTTTGAATAAAGGGAGTGTATCGATAGGCTCTATGGCAGTTAATCTGGCTGAAGAATATTTTGATGATTTTCAGAATAAAAAGGTTCTACTAATTGGTACTGGTGAAGGAGCTGCCCTTGTTGCAAAATCTCTAAAGAAGAGACAGGTAAACTTTGATGTTGCAAGCAGGACCTATGAAAGGGCCAAATCATTTTGCAGTACTGTCGGTGGAAACCCTGTAAATTTTGAAGATGCTCTTAATAATTTTGACAAGACTGACATCATTTTTGTTTCTACAACAGCTCCATACTATTTGATAACCTATGAAAGAATATTCAATTGTGCCAAGAAAGATAGTGGAATGATGATATTTGATCTTTCCAATCCTAGAACTGTGGATGACAAGATTGCAACAATATCTGGAGTAAAATTAGTCAACATAGATCAAATTGCAGAAATAGTTGACCGAAATTTGAACCGCAGACGGGAAGAAGTTAGATTGGCTGAAGAGATGATCCAAAGTGGAATGCAAAATATGGATCTGCTATTTAGAAAAATCAAAGCAGAACCTTTTGTGGTATCAATATTCAAAACTGTGGATGAAGTTAGGAATAGGGAACTGTCAAAAGCAGTAAGACTCCTCGGAATTAAGAAAGGAATGAAAGAATATGAAATAATGGAGCAATTATCATTTGCAATAGTTGAAGGTATTCTTTCTACACCCATGAATAACTTTAGAAAAGAAATTGGGAATACAGAAAAGAATGAAGATGTCCTCAACATAGTATCAAGGATTTTTAATTATGAACCAAAATGAAGCACCTGAATCTGATGGATTTCCAAAAGTAAGATTAAGAAGATTAAGACGGACAGCGGCTATAAGAGATATGTTACAGGAAACAAGATTATCAGTAAAAGATCTAGTATGTCCCGTTTTTATTCAAGAAGGAATAGATGAGCCGAAAGAAATTGAGTTGATGCCCGGAATTTTTAGGGTACCATTAAAGAATCTGGCTAGAGATATACAAGAAATGTACGATCTGGGTTTAAGGACGTTTTTAATTTTTGGGATTCCAAAAATCAAAAATGATAAAGCCACTAGCGCATATAGCAAGGATGGAATTGTTCAACAATCTGTAAAGTCCTTAAAACAAAACTTTGGCGAAAAAATTGTAACTATAACAGATGTGTGCCTCTGTCAATATACCTCACATGGTCATTGCGGGATTATTAAGAACAATGTTGCGGATAATGATACAAGTTTGAAAGTTCTAGACAAGGTAGCAACCAGCCATGCCGAAGCTGGAGCAGATTTTGTAGCTCCTTCTGCAATGATGGACGGGCAGGTAAAAAGCATTCGAAATGCACTGGACAATGCCAATTTCACCAATGTAGGAATAATCGGCTACTCAGCTAAATTATCGTCGAATTTGTATACTCCTTTTAGAGATGCTTCTCATTCCACCCCCGAGTTTGGCGATAGGAAAACTTACCAAATGCCATTTCATAATACAAATGAAGCGCTACAGGAGATAATGATGGATGTTAAAGAAGGTGCTGATATAGTAATGATAAAGCCAGCATTGCCCTATCTTGACTTGATTTACAAGACAAGACAATCTACATTACTACCAGTATGTGCATACAGCGTATCAGGCGAGTACTCCATTGTAAAGGCTGCTGCCTTGGAAGGTTGGGTCAACGAAGACGAAGTAGTGATGGAATTTATGACTAGTATTAAAAGGGCTGGGGCTGACATTATAGTATCATATTATGCCAAAAGAGTTGGCGAATTATTGAATAGGATCTAAAGATACAATTATAACAGTTACGAGATCATAAATTAGTGCTTGTCGGCTTCTCTGTTTAATAGAGCAAAAGAAATAATTCCTGGTGGTGTTAATAGTCCGGTTCGTTTCTACGAACCGTATCCTTTTTTCGCCTCGTATGGAAAGGGTTCTAAAATCATTACTGAAGAGCATGATACGCTTATTGACTATTGCCTTGGATACGGATCAGTGTTATTGGGACATGCATATGTTGATGTGATAAATGCTGTAAAAGCACAACTGGATAAGGGCAACATATTTTGTGTTCCTACAGAAAAGGAGATCAGATTATCCGAGTTAATTATTGAAATGATTCCCAATATGGAAATGGTGAGGCTGATGAATACAGGATTAGAATCAACCATGCACTCAATAAGATTGGCAAGAGCTTTTACAAAGAAAAAAAAGGTCGTTAAATTTGACGGATGTTATCATGGCGCATATGACTACGTCTTGGTTAGTCCTGGCTCAAGCGCTTCAAGCGCTTCTGATGAAGGCAATTTACAAAGTTCAATGAAAGAAACTTTGTTATTGCCATACAATGACATTGCCGCTATAGAAGATGTGGTGAAACAAGATGAGGATATCGCATGCATAATTGTAGAACCGGTTTTGGCTAATATGGGACTTGTATTACCAATGGCTGATTATCTCAGCAAACTAAGGAAAATAACTGAAAAGGAGGAAATTGTGTTGATTTTTGATGAAGTTGTAACTGGCTTTAGACTGTCCCCCGGAGGTGCTTCAGAATATTTTGGCGTAACTCCAGACATCATGACTCTTGCTAAGTCAATAGGGAATGGTTTTCCACTTTCGGCCATTGTTGGAAAGAAGAAGATAATGGAATTGTTATCACCAAAAGGAACTGTATTTCAGGGAAGTACTTACGCGGGAAATCCGACATCTGTAACTGCAGGTATAGCAACTCTGGAAAAGTTAAAGGACTTCAAAAATGACTTGTACCCGAAGCTTTCGCGATTCTCTGATACACTAACAATTGGAATCAAGGATCATATAAAAGATCTAAAAATTGGGGCAAGTGTAAATCACATCTCGTCCATGTTCCAACTTTTTTTCACGCATGAGCAGATCAAAAATGCGTCAGACGTTAGAAAATCAAATCAACTACTGTACAAGAAATTATTCAGCGAGTTACTAAAATCAGGTATATTCATACCTCCTTCACAATTTGAAACCTGTTTTATTTCCTATTCTCATGATGATGACGATATAGACAAGACCATGGACGCGTTTGCGAAGGCATTGAAAAAAGTGAAAGAGATTGAATGAAAATTATAGGGTAGCTACCCGCGGTAGCAAACTGGCATTAGTACAAACTGAAATATTGAGTCGTAGTTTGCGCGACATATACCCATCAATGAATTGCGATATTATTAGAATAAAATCGATGGGCGATATTAAGAGGAATAAATTCCTATTCTCAGTCAATGAAAAGGGGATTTTTGAAAAGGAGGTAGATAAGGCAGTCCTGGAAGAAAGAGCAGATTTTGCAGTCCACAGTATCAAAGATATACCAACAGAACTGGATGGTGATTTAGTTATTGCGTCAATATTAAAACGTGAAAGTCCAAACGATGTATTAATTGGAAAATCTAAAATGAAGCTGGAACAACTGCCAAAAAATTCTCGTGTTGGAACCAGCAGTTTAAGGAGGGCTGTACAAATAAAAAGGAAGAATCCCGACGTTACTGTGATACCGATTAGAGGAAATATTGAAAGCAGAGTAAAAAAATGCATCAATGGTCCTTTCGATGCCCTCGTCCTTGCTGAGGCCGGACTAAAAAGACTTGAACTAAGTGACCAAATAGTTCAGAGGTTTAGCTATCTGGAGTTTGTTCCCGCACCAGGTCAAGGAGCTATAGGAATTGTATGCAGAAAAGATAACAAAAAGGTGCTTGAAGTATTGCAAAAGATTGAAGACAAGTCAACAAGATATGCAATCGATGCGGAGAGATCATTGATACAATACATGAACGCAGGTTGTAGATTTCCGGTTGGCGCCATAGCAATACCAAATTTAAGAACAAAAAGAATCACGTTACATGCATCTGTATTCTCTGCAGATGGTTCCCAATCTATAAACCTAAAGAAATCTGATGTTATATCAAACGCAGTTAAAGTTGGAAAGGAGGTGGCAAATGATTTACTCTCACGTGGAGCAGGAGATTTTGCTCATGAGTGGCGAGAGGCACTAGAAAAATGGACCGTCCAATAATAAAACCAAAAGGCAAGGTGTATATTTGCGGCGCAGGACCCGGCGAGCCGAACTTGTTGACACTTAAAGCTGCTAAACTATTATCAACTTGTGATGTTATTCTTTACGATAGATTAGTAAATAAAAGAACTTTAAAGATGGCTTCGCAGCGTTCAAAGAAGGTGTACGTTGGCAGAGAATCTGGCGATCCAACTACTAATCAACTCAATACAAACGAACTTATGTTAAAGTTTGCCAAAGATGGTAAAAAAGTACTCCGACTGAAAGGCGGTGATCCATTTATTTTTGGACGAGGTGGTGAAGAAGCTGAATTTTTATCAAAAAAGCACATAAGATTCGAAATAGTTCCGGGAGTCTCTTCGCTTAATGCAGCTGCCGTCTACGCAGGAATTCCGTTAACTCATCGTGATTATTCTTCCTCCGTGGTCATACTTACAGGTCATGAGGCATTAGACAAAAAAAAGTCGTCGATAAGGTGGAAAGCCGTAACCAGGGCGGCTGATACGATAGTAATTTTCATGGGATTAGAACAGCTACGACACATTATTTCGAATTTGACCAAAGCAGGTTTAAATAAAAATACGAAAATCGCAATTGTTCAAAATGCCACATCAAGTGTGCAGCAGGTAATAACAGGTAGTTTACATAATATTGAAAGTAAAGTCAAACTGAAAAAAATTCAATCACCATCCATAATTATTGTAGGCAATGTTGTAGGAATTCAAAAGAAGATAGAATGGTTTCCTCCAGATCTTTAGAATTCGAAAAATATCAATCCTAAAATGGTAATCCTAATACTTTTATGAGAAGCAAATTTTATAATGATATTGAATAAAATTTTCCTTAAGAAAGTAGTAGCTATAACTAGAGGAGAAAAAAATAATACTGAGTTTATACGCAAAGTGAAGCAAGAAGGAGGCATTCCAATTTCTTTACCAACAATGAAATTGATTCCTATTGACTCACATAATTTCTGTCAAAAATTCTCCGATATCTCCTCCAGAAAATACGAATACTACATGTTCATGAGTCCTAACTCAGTTGAAGTGTTCCTCAAAATGGTTAAAGAAAACAATCTTAGTCACATTCTGGAGGGACAATTAATGAAAAGTAAAGTAATTGCGATAGGTCCATCAACAAAACAAAAACTAGAATCAAATAATATTTCAGTCGCTTGGATGCCAGATGATTATTCATCATCAGGTCTTTTGCAACTAATGAGAAAGCTTTCACCAAGACCGGGAACTCGTGTAATGTCACCAAGAAGTGGTGCTTCTAATTCATTTATGAAGGAAAAACTAAATTCAATTGGGATTATTTTGGATGAATTTCACATATACTATCCTCAAATAGAAACAATAGATCAGATTTGGATAGATTTTTCCAAAAAAATAAGCAACAAGCGGGTAGACGTTATTATATTTACTAGTCCCTCGGCAGTTCGATATTTTTTTTCAATAATGCAGCAAGTACTTTCAAATTTCAGCGAATATTTTCAGAGTATTGACGCGGTAATAAGTATTGGACCTAACACAACAAAAGAGTTAATCTCAAGAAATGTGTCTGCAATTGAATCCAAAGAGCATACAATTAACGGTACACTTCGATTGGCTAAGAGAATTCTTTCTAAAGACTGATCACACATCTTCTCCTTTCTAAAAATACTTTTAACAACAAGGTTTATTGAACGAGATTATTAGATATTATTTGATAAAGGTAATTGTCCGAGGATGGTAATGAAGAGTTATTGGATATTGATACAATGAGTGAAATTGGTCCTGCAACTAAGACCTCATTAAGGCAAGCGGGATTCAAAACCATCAAGGATATTGTTATTAGAGGTCCTACGGATATTGCTGAGGCCACAGGAATAGCCATGGATAAATGCACAACAATGTGTAATAGGGCAAGGGAGATATTGGAAGAAATTGGTGTTTTTGATAAACCCTTTATTACCGCAAATCAAATTTATGAAAAGAGAAAATCAGAGTATCGAATACCCACTGGTTCAAAAAATTTCGATGAGTTGCTTGGTGGTGGAATAGAAACTAGAGCAATTACTGAATTATATGGAGAATTCGGGACTGGAAAAACCCAGATCTGTCACACTCTTTGTGTTACTGTTCAGCAAAATGAAAAACATGGAAATTTGTCTAAAGCACTCTACGTTGATACAGAAAACACGTTTAGACCTGAGAGAATTTCAGATATTGCCTCCGCACGAAAAATTGATCCCAGCATTGCTCTTGAGAATGTAATTGTTGCAAAAGCATACAATTTCTCGCATCAGGAGGTGATTATTCAGGAATCGCCAGGTATCATTAATTTGCACAATATAAAAATCATGATTGTAGATTCGATAGTATCGCACTATCGAGCAGAGTTTATAGGAAGATCAGTTTTGGCAGAAAGACAGCAAAGAATTAACAGGCTGTTACACATTCTATTAAGAATTGCCGAAACATGTAAAATAGCAGTGGTGATAACAAACCAAATACAATCTTCACCAGACGCCATTTTTGGTGACCCCAACAAACCCACCGGCGGCAACGTCATGGCGCACACCAGTACATATAGACTCTACCTGAAAAAAGCAGGTAAAAATAGAATAGCTAGGATGGTTGACAGCCCCTATCATTCAGAAAGAGAGATATTATTTGCCCTGAACGACCAGGGAATTGGTGACCCTCAAAAATAATGATTCAAATAGATGGTAAAAATTGAGACCACTGCCTAATCTATTCGATAACGAACTATCAATTTCAATATTACCAGATAATATTAAATTATGGAGGAATGTGATAATTCACCATGCCAAAGTCTCATGGTATAAGAAGAAAAACCAGACATATTCTAACCAAGGGAAATATGTCAAGGGGTCTTTCATATTTACTCACTAATTATTCAGTCGGCGATAAAGTCGTGGTAGTTATCGATCCTAGGGAGCATAAAACAACACCGCACCGAAGGTTCCAGGGAAGAGTAGGCAATATAAAAGAAATTGGACGAAGAACTGTCAAAGTTGATATACTCGTCGGAGAAAAACTCAAGCTCCTACAGACTAAATTTAATCACATTCGCCCTATGAAATAGAAGATGTTATAGATTGACAAAAATTACAAAAAAAGAAATGATAACACTCCCCGATGTAAAGGAGATATTGGAAACGAAGAAAGTTGATGAGATGGACCAAATTCAGCGATGGACATATGATTATGTAAATAAATTCTCAAAAATAGAAAGTAAAGATGCACAAAAATTAGTAAGTGAACTAGTGAGCCAATGCGGTCTTACTGAGGAGGAGTCTGTTGAGGTTGTCAACATACTCCCAATCTCTCTAGAAGAAATTAGGGCATTCACATTCGGATGGAAGAAATTGATACTGACATCAACATCAGAAAACATATTGCAAAAAATAAAGTCTGTGCATGAAACTTAAAAAGTACGCAGTACAATATTGCAAGTAATTGGATTCTAGTAATCAAAATAACTTTCATAGCAGACATACTAGTCATGATTATGCTCTTCATAGTCACAAGTTTGAAGAGTATGCATATGTGTTAGACTTTTCCCTCAGAGGTAAATCTCAGACGATAAGAGGCAGAGAAGGAATAATAATTCAAGCAATAGGAGAAAGTCGTTTAACATTATTGGAATTACTGGGAGTTCAGAACGTTAACTTTGATCTAGGTGAAAGAGTGTATATAGGTAAAGAAGGAAGAAACAAGATAATTAGCGTTCTTGGAAAATTGCAATATGATTCCATATCACAATCTGCAAAAAATGAACTTCCATCTATTGTAGAAAAGATTGTCATGACAAATGAGGAACGGTTTGTTACCTATATCAATGCTGCTCAACCAATAACACCCCGAATTCATTCTTTAGAATTGATACCTGGTATTGGTAAAACCTATATGATGAGCATAATTAATGAAAGAGAAAAACAAAAATTTACATCCTTTGCTGATATCCAATCCAGAATTGGGCTAAAAGACATCCATAAGCTAATAGCAAAGAGGATAGACGAAGAGATAACTAAAGAGACTAGGATGACGCTATTCGTTGGAAGATGATAAGAGGACCTACCTGGGTCAACATTTTCTAATAGATTTTAGGACGATTTCCAAGATAGTAGATTTGTGTAGTATTTCAAAGTCAGATGTAGTGTTGGAACTTGGTACGGGTTTTGGTTATCTTACAAAGGAGATTTCGTCATTTGCCAGATCAGTCTATTCTTATGAAATAGACAAGGAATTGTATTCTAAAGCAAAAACATTCCTAGCGAATAATACGAATGTCAAATTATTCAACCAAGATTTCTTTGTTCAAGGGGATTTTAAATTTGACTATTTTCTGTCAAACATCCCTTACTCAAGATCAAAAGACGTAGTGAAGTGGATGGCTTCACACGAATTTAGAGAGGCAGTAGTAATGGTACAGAAGGAGTTTTCTGAAAAAATATTAGCCTCGCCTGGAAGTGCAAATTACTCCGTCGTCTCCGTAATTTCACAATATTGCTTTGAAATTGATTCATTATTTGATGTAGAGAAAAGTTCTTTCTCACCGCCCCCAAAAATTGAATCCAGGGCCATAAGGATGAAAAGAAAGAAAAGTAAAATTACCAAGGATATGATGACCTGGTTGGAGTACCTTTTTAGTAACAGAAACAAAAAGTCTGAGTCGTTGTTAAATATTAAGGATTATGGCAATAAGAAAATTGACCAGTTGGACGCAGAGACCCTTTTAAAAATTACCAATGACTTACAGTATCGCAAGAAAACACCCTGAGTGATAGACAGTTCATATCGTACAGTTATAAATTTGGTCGAGATATACAAATATGATGTATTTACCATCTGATGACACTATATTTTTAGCCAATATGGTTAATCGCTATAGTGGCACATTGGCGTTGGAAATTGGTACAAGTAGTGGTATCGTGCTAATGGAGTTAGCAAAAAACTTTGATACTGTTATAGGAACTGACATCGATTTTTATTCTTTAAAGCGTTTGCTAAGGATGTCCAGAAATCACAGAGTAGTTTGCTGTCATGCCGCCTCTGCTTTACATGGTATCAAATTTGATCTTATAGTAACTAATCCACCCTATCTCCCAAATTACGCAGGACATATTGATAAGACAATTGATGGAGGACCAGCCGGTGTTGAAATTACCATTGACTTTCTAAAAGATGCAATTGACAGATTGGAAATTGGTGGTAAAATCCTAATAATCGTATCGAGTACTTCTGATACTTGCAAATTGGATAGTTTTTTGTCAAAAAATGATATTATGGTAAAAAAAATAGCTCAAAAATACCTGTTTTATGAAACCCTACAAATTCTTGAATTGAGCAAATAAGTTAGTAACACCATTATTCACTGTGTTACTACATTTATGATAAATGTGTCTTGGATCTACTTGCAATTTCATTTGCCATCTGACTCAGAGATGACGAACCACCTAAATCGTAGGTAAGACACTTACCTTCATTTATTGTTTCTTCAGTTGCAGTGAAGATTGCATTGCATATTTCGCTTTCTCCTAGATATTTTGCCATAAGGGCACCTGATAAGATAGTGGCTACAGGATTAACTTTATCTTGTCCTGCATATTTTGGAGCACTGCCGTGTGCGGGTTCGAACATTGCATAGTTGTCTCCATAGTTCCCAGAGTAGACATTACCAATAGATCCTACATGCCCTGATGCGCATTCAGAGACAATGTCCATAAACAAATTTGTGCTAAGCAATATGCTCTTGTTAAACCGATCCGGATTTTTTACCAGTTGCTGAGTCATATTATCTATATAATATTCCTCTACAGCTATCTCTTTGAACTTGGATTGCATGTCTTGCACAGCGTTCCAAAAAATTCCATCGGTTTCTTTCAAAATGTTCCTTTTGGTTATAACATATATTTTATTAAATTCTTTTTCAGCAGCCAATCTAAATCCATGTCCAACGACGGCTTCACATTTTTTCCGTGTTATTTTCCTTACAGCTATTGCTGCATCATCACCTATCTTAAACTCTATACCAGAATAAAGTCCCTCAGTTGCTTCTCTAACACAAATGAAATCTAACTGATGTGCAGAATTTTTGTACGTTTTGATAGGACGCACATTTGCGTAAAGGTTGAACTTTTGTCTAATACTAACTGCTACACTTCTTGGAGCGTTTGAAGTTGGTATAGTTGTGGTTGGGCCTTTAAAGCATGCATCAGAATTTTCCAAAACTTTCCACACCTCTTCTGAAATATAAGAATTGCCGCCATTTTTCGTCCACCATTCAGATCCAGCTTCACATGGAATTAACTTGATTTTTGAGTTACATTCCTCAAGAACATGAACCATTGCGTTTACAAGTTCAGGACCAGTTCCATCGCCCTTTATGACTACAGCTGATTTACTCAATCCTTATCAAAAATGATCCTGTCTATTTATATCTATTTGGAGATCATTGAAATTCTTCCAAAGAATGTATTACTCAGTGGAGGTGAGCTTGTCAGATTACTAATTTTGACAAATCTCCCATCAGAAAAATATGAATAATCTATATCATAATCAGCGAGAGTAATGTTTTGATATATGTCCTTGCCGGTTGAATTATCTACTACTTGAAGAATTGTGCTGTTATTTGCATATATTTTCATGAAATCTCCTAGTGTAAGTCTAACAGGACGGACAAATTGTATATGGATTTGATCGCCAACGCTATCGGTATGTATAACTCTAAGACATTCCTTACCTTGTTTAGTTTGTCCAACGGTATCAGGCAATAGCATCTTGTGTCCGTCAACTTCAAGATCGATCCTTGAATGAACGTTAAATGTATCATTATGTGATCTGAGGCAAACCTGAACTGGGGATGGAGCAGGAAAGAATTGGATTATAAGGAATCCAGATAGTGTTGCGACACCGACAATTACTGGCGGTATTAAGATTTGTGTTCTTCCCATTTTTTTCCTTGGTTTCTCTTCTTTAATTTTTCTTTTAGGCACACAATGTCACCTATAAGAATCATAAAAATGCACTTTAATATAATTGAAAAAGGTCAAAATCTGTCTATATCTATCTAATTAGATTAAGGATCTAAGGAATACCCATTTTTTAATCGAGTCAAATCATTGTTAATGTTATATTATAGCCACCAACATTGTGTTTTATTGTATGAGATTTACATTGACGGGTCAAGTAGAGGAAACCCGGGGCCTTCAGGCATAGGTGTAATAGCATTTAAGGAAAATAAGAGGATTTTAAGCTATAGGGAATTTATTGGAATCAAGACAAACAATCAGGCAGAATACTTTGCATTAAAAAGGGCATTGCAGATAACCAATTTTCATACTAAAAGTATTAGAATCAAATCAGACAGTATATTGTTGGTAAACCAACGGTCTAAAAAATACAAGATAAGAAATAGTGAATTAAAAATAATGTCAATGGAAATCTCCAATCTTGAAAAGTCATTTGATCTTGTTGAATATAGGCACATTATGAGAGCTGAAAATCACGAAGCAGATTTACAAGCAAATTCTGCTGTGGACGATTATGTTAAATATCAAAAAAGTAAAATACAAAATGGCAGCAGTGAAGATTCAGAGTTATACTAAGACTCAATTACATGATGAAAAGGCATTAGACTGAGCTGCCAATAATTCAAAAAATCTAAAGATTTATCTTATCTACATAAATAATTTTTCATAATTTGTTAGATGAAAGATCTCGCCTTCCAACTATTATCAAGAACGTGATAGTTCTTGTTTTGGGAGTTTTGATAGCTGTTTCACTTTACCATTATCTTGAAACTAAATTTGACAATCCTCAGCCCTTTTTCGTGATATATGATGACACGATGGCTCCGACACTCAATGTAAACGATCTAATATTCATTGGTGATGGACAAATGTTTAACACTACTAAAGTGGGGGACCTGATAGTGTTTAATAAGCCGGCCGGGGAGGACCGAATAATTGTACACAGAATTACCGAAATAACGTTGGAGAACAGCAAAAGAATAATTATAACCAAAGGAGACGCTACGCCCGTATCTATACCAGGTATTGATTTCCCAGTAGACAGTAAGAATTACATTGGAAAAGTCAAACTGGTAATTCCAGAAATTGGGCTACTTTTGGTTCCACCCATTAGTTATATCCTACTTGCAGCGATAATCTCTGTTATAGCCATGGTCATATTTTTCTATGGAAGGAAAAAAGCTCCTCAAACATAAAGAACATTTCAGAGGAATACATCATACTCATCAGTCCACTACAGATATTTTGGTGAAATTTTGATTTGGGTTACAAATTGTTATTGTATATGCTCCCCAATTCATCCACTCAATCTAAACAGATATTTATCGAATATGAGCGTATAAACATGGGGGGTTTTATCCCTGGGAATTCCTGAAAAAATCAAAGCTATCCAAGAAGAGATCCATAGGACGCAAATAAACAAGGCGACAGAATTTCATATTGGAATTCTTAAAGCAAAAATAGCAAAACTTAGACGAGAATTAGATGAAAACAGGCATGGCAAGACCGTTTCTTCCGGTAAGGAAAACGAGGGATTCAATGTTCGAAAGTCTGGAGATGCGTCAGTAGTTCTAGTAGGACTGCCCAGTGTTGGAAAATCTACATTGCTCAATGCATTAACAAACGCAAATTCTCGTACAGGGTCTTATAAATTTACAACACTAACAGCTGTGCCAGGAATGATGCAGTACAACGGTTCTAAAATTCAGATACTCGATCTCCCAGGTATCGTTGAAGGTGCATCGAAGGGAAGGGGTTTAGGAAAGAAAGTTCTTTCTGTCGCAAGAAACGCGGATTTGGTTATTATGGTTCTAGATGTATTTCAACCAGAATTATTGGAGATGCTGGAAAGTGAGCTGCATGAAGTGGGTATTAGAATCAACAAAAAATTTCCACAAGTGCATATAGAAAAAGCACATATTGGAGGACTTTCTGTCCATAACCAAGTTTCTAGCATTCCAGATGATCTGATAAAAGAGGTTCTCCGAATTCATGGGATAAGCAATGGTCGCATAATGATCAAAGAGCCAAACCTGACCATAGAGCAGTTGATTGACGTTGTTTCTGGAAATAGGATTTATCTACCTTCACTGGTTGTGTTAAATAAAATCGATCTTGTAGATGGTAAATTTGTTTCGGAGATTGAAAAAAAGATTCAAAGTTTTATTCCTATCTCCGCTGATCTCAAAATAAACACTGAAGACTTGAAAAGATCGATTTATGAAAAACTTGCGTTTATTAGAGTCTTCCTTAAACCAAGAGGCGATAAAATTGATAATGAACCCCTCATAATGAATCAAAACTGCACTATTAGAGACGTTTGCCAAAAAATCCACAGGAATTTTGTTAAAGATTTCAAATTTGCTTATGTTTGGGGCAGCAGTGTTAAATTTAGTTCCCAAAAGGTAGGATTGGATCACGTTTTGAAAGACAATGATGTTTTGAGAATAATCTTAAAATAAGAGTTTCTAAATGGATACCTTGAATTTGGAAAACTTAAAATCTACGTTTTTGAGGTATGTATAAGGACTCTTGAAACACCCAAAGGTCGTTCTTACAGCAGATCGCACGCTCATGTCACCATATAGAGGTATCTCGTTAGCATCATTTTTCGGTTGCGCACCAGCTATTGATCCAAATAGGGCACATGATACATTATTGTACAAAATACTCGGCAACCAAGTTACACCCAGATTATTGTTTGATTTTATTTGTAATCCTATTTCTCATCATAACGGTATTGCAGATTACGCCCCCTACGGGCTTAGAAAGGTAGAAGCTTCTCTGGTTCGAGACGGATATAGTAAGGAGGATGTAGTAGTCGCACACCCTGATTTTGTGGAAAAATTCATCGGTCCTGAAACTGAGGTTGTAGGAACATACGAAATGGATCCCCTTGGCATGGGACCTGTAACTATGACATTTACTTACGGGCGGAAGCAGATATCATATGATGAATTTTACAACAAAGATCTACACATGAGAATTAACAGGGCAAAAGAAAAAAACGGAAGTAAAGCAAAAGTGATTGCTGGTGCATCCGGTACCTGGCAGTATAATTATGATCCTGCAAAAATAGAAGAATATGGATTATATGGAATCGTTGAGGGCGATTTGGGGGGAATAGCCCCTGAAATTGACGGCGCTGGAGCGAAGTTTTTTGATGCCTTGATAAACAATGAGCTGGATACAGCAAATCCATTTAAGAAGAATCCATTCAAAGTTGAGATAAAAGAATTTGAAAGAGATGACAACACCTATCATGGCAGATTCATTCATTATTGGAACGAACCTAGCGTTGATGAAATACCAACTATAATCAACCCCAGTATGCATGGAATGATTGAGGTAATGAGAGGCTGTGGACGCGGCTGCAAGTTTTGCGATGTAACTCTAAGACCATTAAGATATTACCCCGTTGAGAAAGTCGTAAAAGAAATTGAAATCAACATGAAATATGGTGGGTTGAAGAATGCGTGGGTTCACAGCGATGATATTTTTGTATACGGTTTGAATCCCAGAACGACCAAAAACATGCAACCAAACCGTGAAGCTCTAGAAGAATTGTTTTCAGGAATAATGTCTACCGGAATTGAACATACTAATCCCACCCATGGGACTCTTGCAGGAGCTATTGCTGACGAGAGATTAATACCAAATATTTCTAAAATAATTAGGGCATCACCTGACAATATGATAGGTATTCAATGCGGTTTTGAAACTGGCAGTATACGATTAATCGGCAAATATGCAGATAGAAAGTTATCTCCATTCAAACCTTCTGAATGGCACTGGGTGGTAAAAAATGGAATAAAGACATTAAATGAAAACTATTGGGTACCCGCATTTACATTAATAATGGGACTGGATAATGATGAAACTGTCGAAGACAGCTGGGATACAATTGAATTAATTCATTCTTTGGAAATGGAACAACCAGATTCAAAGTTCACCACTACTCCACTGACATTTGTTCCAATAGGATTGCTAGAAAAATCAGACTTCTTTGATATTGGAAATACCATGGATCCTCCTAAATTGGGAGTGATGTACAAAACATGGCAACATAATTTCAAATATGGAATTCAGAAATTTATGCATAAAGTAGGCCGAGACAATCCAATAAAGAATGTCTTTTTTGCAGGACTCGCTAGAACATTAGGCGGAGTTCCATTAGGTGCAATGGAGAGATATGCTCGAAGAAGGGGCCCTGAACACGAAAGAGTAATTGAGAAAATAAAGGCAAAATATTGGTAACGGTCTAAGAAAACAAGGCCATATTTCATTTACTTTATCATGTTTACCTGTCGCCTACGATAAGGTATCGCCAGTGTTTTTCTCTAGCCCTACTTATACCGATTCTAGTAGTACTGACTACCTTATCAGGCTTTATCCCATCTTCTATGTGTAATAACGATTGCCTATCAGATAAGCTCAATCCATTATGAGATCTGTTAATATCCAGAGCCCTCGTTAATTTTCCAGGCCCGTTTGTTAGATTTAATTTATTCTGCACATTACATCGTTCCATCATTGAGCTTATTCCCTCTGTTGGTATCAATGATCTTATTAGCACGGCACCTGCATAATGATTAGGAGAATGTGCAGTAACATTCATACAATGATGTATCCCATAAATAAAATAAACATAGGCTTTACCAACATCTCCAAACATTACCGAATTTCTATTTGTCATACCATTAAACGCATGGCTTGCGGGGTCGTCCTTTGAACCGTAAGCTTCCGTTTCGGATATGATTCCAGATAAACGTATTAGCTTACCTGAGCCTTCATCAAATATTCTGACAAGCTTCTTACCTAGTAGGTCCCTTGCAACTTCTTTCGTACTTCTGGAATAAAATGCAAGACCCGACAACCCCATTGTGAACTTCAAAATATGAAATGAAAATAATAACATTTTCATTAATAGATAAAGTCGAATATCAATGGTAATGTCCATTTTTAGGATGAATTTGATAATAATATAAATACCAAAAAATAGATATTTGAATTGTGTTCAAATTTCACAAGTTTAGTTTTTTTAATAAAAATACCTGCGATTATTGTGGAAAAAATTTCAAGACATTAGAAAAACTTATGCAGCATTTTCAAATTACTCACGATAACAAGACATATGAATGTAAAAAATGTAATGTAAAGTTCGAAGGAATGGAAGTAATGCGGGATCACATTAGAAAAAATCATAGTTACAAAAAGTAGCATAAAAGGCCAAATTACGGGATTGTGGGATAAAACAATAAAATAACCTTAGGTTTCATGAGCTTTAATGAAATGCTTAAAATGCGGAAAAGAATTTGAGGAAAAAGAAATTGAAGACCCGTCAGCATTGAAATATCCATCGTGTAATGATTGTTGGAAAGAATGGACCACATACGGGGTCATGGTAATTAATGAAATGCATTTAGACATGTCATTACCAGAACACAGGAAAGCGTTAAGAAAATATGAAAGAGGATTCTTTGGTTTGGATAAAGTAGAAGAAATAAAGAAAAATCCAGAAAATCCTGAAACGCCTTAATTGAGTATTACTTTGGCAAGAGTCGTTGGAATATTTTTCAAAACCCGGTCTCTGTTTGGATTAAGAAATAGTGCTTCTTTTAAACAGAGCATCAATTTATTCCTTTGATTGTCTTCAAGTGAAGAGAATATATCCAAAATCAATTTTGGATCTAATTTGTCAAAGAGCTTGACACTACTTAATGTCACTAGATAACAATGCAAAATTTGCGTAAGCTTATCAGGTTCAATTTCTGAGATCACTTTCATCCATGTTCTTGTTAAATCTATCAACTTGTTATCATCTACCAAATTTAGGGAACTCAAGCTCCTTATCATAGTCTCCTTTTTTTCAGACTCTGACATTTCGATCAATTCCCTGGTTTTAGTTCTGCAAACAGAAGTTTTTAGAAATTCTGGAAGATTGGCTATAATAAAAATCAAGTTTTCGATATCTCCGTCACTTGAGTGGCCAGCCATAATTGATTATCAAATATGAAATATTTATAGCGTATTTAATATGTTATTTCTTCTTCCACAGGTTTCATTCAATATCCAATCAATTGGTAGTGATTGATGATGTACTAATAATTTGGGAAATCAGATGATAGTAAGCATTACAAAAATGATCTGCAAAAATGCTCATATACTTATAATCACATATTATTATTAATTAAAAAATGTCAGAATTGAGTGAAATTAAAAGAGTCTTTGAGGGTCTGAATACTCTGTATGAAATCCATCTTCCAAAGATTCATCCAAAACTCATTCATGACTTGTTGATGAGAAATCGTAATAGCCCTGATAAGGACCCTTTTTATTTAATTGAAGTGTTTACTAAACCAGAAATTAATTCAGAAGAAATGCGGACTTATATAATTAGCAAGACTGGGATGAATCCGACAATACATGATAGCGGTACTCATTACGCATTTAACGATAAATTAACACTGGAATTTCTCAAAGAGCTCTCAGATATGAAAGATGTCGTCGCTGTGTATGGTGACTACATGGGAGGAGTCACCGGCGTGGGAGCATCACATGATCATAGAGAGCATGAACATGGATGGATAAAGTGATTTCTAGTTTCAGTCGACTTCCTTAGTAAGCGCCAAAAAACAAAGATAGAGATAATCATTGAATTAATTTTAGGACCTTGGCTATTACATTTGGGTGATCTGCATCCACTTCTGTTGTAACCAGGAGGAGATGATCGGTATCCAGAGGAGCGGTAATTCGCTTAATCTTTTCATACTCTGCCATAGCATACTTTCCTTTGCCAACTTTGGATGCCAAGGAATTCCGCAATCCCCATCTCGCAAGTGCTTGCAAATTAGATCTCTTCGTTTCTTCAGCAGTCAACAAATTAGCCAGCCCTTCACGCTGACCACCAAATTTTATTTCTCCTGACTCGTCACACACTCCGGCAAAACGAATTTTTGGATCAAGTGCTAATATCTCTTTGCATAACTTTTCATAATCCATTTTAAATATTATCTTTAATCAAAATCTACTATATAAAATTGTGTCACCTAGTGGCATTCTTTTTTGGTATAGTAGCATGAACCTTGCCTGTATGACTATGCCCCGGCACACAGACTAAAAGCCTCATGATCAATCACAATAGTTTATTCTTTAAAACTTAGTATCACTTGATTATCCTTATATTTACTTGTAACTTTATGTGAACTGGAAATGACCTGTAAAGTAATAGTCGGAGGCTTTTACGGAGATGAAGGAAAGGGAAAGATAATCGCATATCTGTCTATAAAGGACAATCCAAAAATAGCAGTAAGAGGAGGCGTTGGTGCAAACGCCGGTCACACTTTTGTTCACAACAATCAAACCTACAAGGTGCGCATGCTGCCAAGCGCTGTTTTAAATCCTGAAACCCAGCTCTTGATAGGAGCAGGAGTCCTCATAACACCGGAAGTCTTGATAGATGAGTCTCGCAAGTATAATGCTGAAAATAGAACAATAATTGATAATCATTGCGGGATAATTGATGAGTCACATATTACAAGGGATAAAGAGAATTCACACCTTAGGAATATTGTTGGAACCACTGGAACTGGCACTGGCCCGGCAAATTCGGATCGAGCATTGAGGATCTTGAATCTTGCAAAAAATGTGGATGATTTAAAGAAATATCTTGGCAATGTTTCCGATATTGTCAATGAATCTATCGACAAAAGTCAATCAGTACTCATAGAAGGAACACAAGGAACATTTCTGTCTTTGTACCACGGCGATTATCCATTTGTGACTTCTAAAGATGTTACTGCTTCGGGTATATGTTCAGACGTTGGAATAGGACCCAAGAAGGTCGACGATGTTATTTTAGTCTTTAAGGCATATGTTACCCGCGTAGGTGGTGGGCCACTGGAAAATGAAATTAGCCCTGATGAAGCCGCCAAATTAGGTTGGGTAGAATACGGAAGTGTAACTGGCCGACAAAGAAGGGCATCCCCTTTTAACTTGGAATTAGCCAAAAAATCGATAAAAATAAACAGCGCCACGCAGCTAGCCGTTACTAAACTAGACGTAGTATTTCCGGAATGTGCAGGCCTAACGGAATATTCTAAATTGCCTTCTAAACCAAGGAAATTTATTGAGAACATAGAGGCCAATCTCGGAGTTAAAGTTGTACTAATAGGTACTGGGGCTGATATTAACCAAATAATAGATCGTCGGTAAGAAAATTAGTTTGGAAGAGAAATACTTTCTTCCAGACAAGTCTTTTCGCATGATTTTAATAATGTAGTTTTAAAATGTAGAGCATTGCAAATTAAATCCCCTTTCTTTATCGAGGTTTCCACGGTTCAAGATTTTGGTAGACTTGTCTGCGCTTTTGAACGAACTCCACTTTTGACGTTTTCATTCAAGTCTGGCAAAGAAAATTTATTGGCAACGCAAATTGATTTTCTGAACAATATTCCGGTGATATACTACGTCAAATATTCAAGCGCTGGCCAATATCTTGCCTATAAAAACACCGGTGGCTACGAAGATGTGGCAATAATCGCCAATATACAAAATCCTTCGGTTATGTATTCTCCGATAATTTCTGTTGAAAAGTTTCCACAAATATTTTGGCGTAGACCAAAAGGCGTCAAGAATTCAAATTATGCACCAATAAAATTAGCCAATTTCCAAAGCCTAGTAAAGATTGCATCTTACAAAATGATGTATGAAGAATCACCCCTTCCGCTTTTTGTTTTTAATAGCTCCAAGAACTCCAAATATGTTGTAGGGACAGCATTGAATATGGCCGAATCTGATGGAGTTTCGTATTTTTACTATGCAACTCTTCCAGATAATCCAGTTTATAGTTTCATAAAATACTCTAGTTTGAAATCTGACAATCCGACTTTTACAAACAATATTGACGAGCATGGTTACATCTATATCAAACTAATAAAATTATCCGGTTCACATCCCCTAGTGAAGGTTGATGAATAAAATCCCATATGGAGAACGAATTGCACGAGCTTCAAGTGATCATAAAAGCTTCATAATACTAGCCCTGGATTTGGATTCACAACATTCTAATCTCAAGTATATTGAAAAATTAGTAAAAAATCTTTACCCGTTTCTGTGTGCAATTAAAATTAACTTTCATCTCATATTGCCATTTGCCAAGAAAGATATTCAAAGCATAAACAGAGTGATACATTCCCATGGTTTGCTCTCAATAGCTGATATTAAATTAAATGACATAGGAAATACGAATCAAGTAACTGTACAGCATTTGCATTCAATGGGCTTTGATTCAGTTATAGTAAATCCGATTATCGGACAGAAACAACTGGCATTACTAGTTCAATTTACCCACAAAATCGGCATGGGAATAATATCTCTTGTTTATATGAGCCATGAAAGTGTCAAGGAAGGGTATGGTTTGAATACTATTCAAACTAGATCAAAAGAAAGTAAGGTCGCGCCTCTATTTGAGCTCTTCTTGAAATACGCCAAAACAACCAAAGTCGATGGAATTGTAGTGGGTGCCACACACGCGAGAACTTTAAAACACATCTCATCGATTTCCAGTATCCCCATTTATTCACCTGGTATAGGTACTCAAGGAGGTAACGTAAAAACTGCCATGCGCAGTGGAAGTGATTATTTGATAATAGGTCGCTCTGTTTTAAATTCAAAAAACAAACGCAAGACCCTATCAGATATTATAAATTACAAAGCTTCATCATAAGATATACAAGAAGTTTCATTACTGGTTGAATGACTTCAGATACAATTTTCTATACTTCCTTAACGACTTTTCTTTACTTTGTCATACCATGTTTATTTCAGTTGATAAGGGTTATCTCGATAAAAAATTCCAAAAATTGCTAGAGCAGTCACACATATTACTATTGGATATTGGATGATGGTTTTTCCAAGAAATTTATTGCCTGTTTTAATGCATTTTTGGCATTTTTGTACGTCAACTGATTAGTTGCATCGCTTTTTTTCACCCAACTATAACCTATGTGCTCATGAGAAATCTTTACTTTTCTTACTCCTGTAGATGCAAGAAACAAAGTTACTTGTTTTGAGATTAACCTAGTCATTCTAGTGTATTCATAATCTATTACGAATCTAAAGTTTGGTATCACTCTAAAGGATTCAATGCCGGTCTCTTCTTGTAATTCCCTTGTAGCAGCCTCTAATTCAGTTTCATTAGTTTCTATATTTCCCTTAGGAAAGTCCCAGTGACCTGATGTATAATGAAGTAGTAATACAGAATAGTCATCAGTTTTAAAATCATCTGTGATGAGGATAAACCCAGCAGATTTTTCTGTCATCATTTCAAATAACTACTAACTCGATAGGTGCTAACGGCTCTCTACAACTTCTTCTTCTTCTCCATCTGTATCAAAATTAGTAGTAAGTGGGGAATATCCATGAATTTCCAGCCATTCTTTCTTATCTACCCAGCTACTGCAAAACCATTTAGCACTCTTTTGATCATAATCACCATGCTGCGGCATTTGTTTTATACATTCAAGATAGACATATCAACATTTTCTTATTTTCCGTATCTTCTACGTCGTCTTTGAAATGTCCTAATCGCTCTCATAAGATCAATTTTTCGGAATTCGGGCCAAAATACGTCCATAAAAACAAGTTCACTGTACGCACTTTGCCATAACAAAAAACCGCTGAGCCTCTTTTCACCAGAAGTTCTCAGTATAAGGTCAGGCTCTGGCTGCGGTAAGTGTGAAGTATAAAGATATGAATCAATTGACTGTTCATTGATCTCTGAAATTTTTAGTTCTCTTTTTTCTACATCATGAGCAATTTTTCTTATCGCATCAACTAATTCCTGCTGCCCACCATAAGCTATAGCTATGTTTAGAAAAGTCAAGTCGTAATGATTGGTCTCTTTTTCGAGTTTAAACAAAATATCTTTTAATGATTGTGGGAGAGCATCGATATTTCCAATGGCCTTTATTTTCATTTCCCTTTCGTGTATTCGGGAATCATTGTATAATTTTTCAAGTTTTATTCCAAGAAGTTTATAGATGTCTTCCAATTCCTTCTTGTCGCGATCGAGGTTTTCGATTGACAATACATAAAGAGTTGTTATTTTTATCTTAAGGTCATAAATCCAAGTTAGTAACTGTTCGGCCTTATCAGCGCCCATTGCATGCGCGCCTTTGCTTGCCAGGAAATGATATTTAGCCCATCTCCTATTACCATCCAGTATAATTGCAACATGATTTGGAAGCGGATCTTTTCTAATCTGTGATTCCAATTTTCTTTCATAGAATCGATAAAACCAATTGTTATTGATTAAATAATAAAAAAGTCCGCGCATTTGTCCTCAAAGTAAATAATTTTAAATCATATAATAACTCTGTGAACGCAATTGCTAATGCTTCAGGTGTTCTCCACCTTTTTTGTTTCTGAAATACTGAAACAAAAATGTTGTCGCTACAAGCGTAATAGCTAGACCAATAAATAAAGAGGAGATAAGATTGAAAGGATTTGTTTTTTCCGTCAAGACTGAAGTAAATTGAATTGCGGGAATGTAAATCAAACCAAGTATAACCAATCTTAGGATATCGGATAGAATCTTAATGCTTCCTTTGAACCAGTTGCTAAGGAATATCCCACCGAAAATAGTCCCCAATCCAATCCAAATTAGAGTAATTGATCCATGCACAAAGGCTCCTACTACAATCCTGTTTGTAATAATGTGAGAAAGGCTAGCGTCCTTTGGTATGGCACCATCAGGGATACTCGAAGCCCCATTTGAAATACCAACCAATATTATCATGATTCCTGCAAACGCAGAAAATATTCTGATGAAAGTTGATGGCGTAGTCCTATTTAGGGACCCAAGTGACTTGTCAATATCAAATGCTCTGATAACAAATGCAACACCCAATACACTAAGAACTATGGCCAACGCTTCTCTCGTAAAGCCAAAAATGGTTGCAAACCCACTTGAGATAAGTAGCGCCCCGGGTACACCCAAAAAGAATTTTGAATATCTTGAATCGTAAACTAACATCTTTACATACTTGCCAAAAACAGCATATGAGTATTCTACACTCCTACTATGCCTCATTATTATTCGCTGAATAGAGATCACAGGTACCATAGCCTGTAATAGAGGTATTACAGTCTCATCATCCTCCCCATCTGATACTACGACAATTCCATCTGCCTTGAACTTTGACAGCACTGTTATGAGTTCTGAGGATATTTTTTCATCTGCCTCTATACCCCGATTATAGGCGCCAGTTATTACGGCAACCTCAGTTTCATAGCCCTTTGTTACAAGCTCTTCATATAATTTCACAGCGCCAAAAATTGCATTGGCATCAGCATCCTCTGGATCTTCAATTGCCAATCTAGTACCTGCACTTATGCATTGATCTCTTCCAAAGACAGGAGTTTCAACGCCAGCGTTTTTACCCAGGTCGTCGTCCCGGTCAATACAAACAACAAGAACTCTCCTATAATGAGTTGATAAAGAACCATAATCCAAGCTTCTCTTGTCTCGAATATATTCCAGGTCCTTTGACAATCTTTTCTACTCCCTAAGTATCTTTTCTACTCTTTAAGTATGTAAGTGCATCTAATTAATCTGATGGTCCAATAATAGTTTTAATTTTTAGTAAGAGTGATTGAAAGAATAATAGCGAACTTTCTTTGATGTTTTCTTATATAAAGTACCTACAATTTACCATACTGCAAAAAAAATAAACAAAAAAACTTATCTAATGTATCTTGTTGAATATTGCTTGATAATGGAGACCAGTAGCTCTAAAAACGAGTCATTAAGGTATGCAATTAGAACTGTAAAATACCAAAACTCTCTTATGGTAAATGTATGCGATCTCTATCTCATAGATAAACAAATCAATCATGGAGAAATCACGATAAATATGAAAAAAAATTACTGGATGGATAAAATTGCAGATGAAAATGAAATTGAATCTAACCTGAAAAAATCAACAATTTCAAACCTGGCCGGCGAGGATACGGTGAACAAAGCAATTGAAATGAATCTAGCAAAGAGGGCAAGTGTCAAGTACTTTTCAGATGTTCCATTTCTCATGATTTATAGATTCGCGCAATCCTATTAATTCAAATTCGATAAGGCACTCATAGTTTCGCAAATAAATGAATAAATAATTAAACATCAAGATTTTGTATAGGTTTTATTTTTGGACAATAAAGATCATCTGAGTTTAACATTACATATACAGGAAGAACGGATTCCCATAGTAATAGGAAATAAGGGGAAAACAAAAAATGAAATTTGTAAAAAGTGCAACGTGAAGATTGAAATTGAAAGCAAAACGGGCGAAATAACAATATCTTCAACCTCTAAAGATTTCGATGAATATGGCGTCCTCAAGGCACGCGATATTATCAGTGCAATTTCAAGTGGTTTTTCGCCGGAAAGAGCTTTTAGAATTTTAAATGAGGAAACATTGTTTCAAATATTGGATCTGCGTAATTTTACAACAACAACCAATTCTACAAATAGGGTCAAAGGAAGAATTATTGGTGAAAAGGGCAAAGCAAGAAAGAATCTAGAGGAATTAACTAACACGTTTATTTCAATATATGGACACACGGTAGGGCTGATAGGCGACTATGAAGAAACAAAACTTGCTATCGATGCAATAATGTTACTAATCAAAGGAAGATCTCACAAATCAGTATACGAGATGCTCTATCAAGCAAAGAGACGAGCAAAAATTGAAAAATTACAACTGTGGGAAAATTAGATATTTACACTTGAATTTTCAACAACTGCGAATATTATCTACGTTAGGTTCTTTTTGATATTCTAAAATTCTTCCAAAACTATATCAAATTAGGTATCCATTACTGCCTTGTCTAAATTATTGCTAACCAAATTACGAGTACTTCCAAAGGTGCTTAGACTTTACTTTAAATTTGTTAGTGAATAAGATCTCCATCAAGTCCGTAAAAATGAGTAGATGATATCTTGCCATTATCCTCATTTATCTTGATTTTTAAATAACCTTCTTCCTCGTTGTTCACGAAGGGCCACTGGGAACTATTATCAGCATTGGCGGTTTTCTCTGCACCGCCAGCACCAGAGACAAACCATCGATTATTATCTGACTCTGCCATAAAGTGATTGTGCGCTGCAATTTCATAAAATTGAATTCTTTTAGGTATCTTGCTTTCAATTTCAGAGAATATTTGAACTATGGAATTTTCCGGTTGGTGCTCTGATCCAGTTGGTGTATGTGCAGGCTTGTGACTAAATAACATAACGCTTTCCACTCCTTTCATCAATTTTCCATTTGTTACTAATGATTGGGCCCATTGTGATTGTAATTCAATATCCCCATCTGTATTTAATCCAATTAATAAGACATTATTATTAGCAGTTTTAATATGCCAGTGATCTCCACAGTATTCTTGAGTTTCTTTGAATATCTTCTTGTTGCCGTTTTTCTCAGATTCATTATCACCTAAAACGCATTTCAATTTGTCGGCTTTTTTGAAGTCACCATAAGTTTCTTTAAAGTCAGATAGATTTGATTTATAACACAAGTCTCCTAAAGCAATAAAGTAATCAGGTTTATCCTTTTTAACTTGATCATGTAGATTATTTGCGCAATCTAAGTCACCAGCAGCGTCAATTACCGTTGTAGACTGAAAATTATCTTTGTCATGATCTTTGTCATGATCTTTGTCATGATCTTTGTCATCGTCATGACCTGGAGGTTCGGATGGAGGGCATTCAATAGTAACAGTAATGGGGTTTGCCGAACTCTGACATTCGCATGTGTTTTCTTGCGCTAATACATTTATTGTGTGAGTTCCTTCACCTAAATTTACTGTTACTTGCCAATTTCCATCAACGTCAGGACTGGTACTTGCCGTAAAACCTCCATCCACGAATATGAGAATTGCGTCTGTCCCACCTTCTGAAGTACCTTGAATAAGAACAGAAGTAGACGTAGCTCCTTGCTCACAATCTAAATCTATACTGTCACCATTACCAGGCATGGTTATGATAGGAGGGGGCAATTCAAATTGTTGTGGAAGAATTTCTTGAAGTGTTAGGTTTAATCCGGTATTCACTGTCGCTGGCACGTGAACTGAGGCATTAGATGGAGTTTTCACTACTGATTGATTATCATTAATTTCAGTATCCTGTGATTGATCAGATGAATCAGGTCTACTGTTTGATGGAACACAATTCTGCTCATTAGTTTCGGTCTCCGCTACAGCATTGGTATCCTCATCGGTGGAACATTTTTCAAGGATTGAATCTTGATTATCGTCATTGCTTGCATCATCATCATTATCCACATCTTTTTTGTCAGGACATGATTTACCGCTATCATCTTGATCATCAGAATCTGCATTGTCAAACTCTGCATTATCTTTTGTCTGTTTCTCATTATCGCATGTACCGTTGTCCGAGTCCTCAACATCATTACTGCTCGAGTCCTCAACATCATTACTGCTCGAGTCCTCAACATCATTACTGCTCGAGTCCTCAACATCATTACTGCTCGAGTCGTCATCAATAGCATAGACAATTTTAGGTTGCAAGATATTATTCGGGATAATTCCCGCAGGTAATGATATAACAATGCTAAAGAACAAGATAGCAAACAAACATGATGAACATCTGGTTTCTAGTAATTTCAAGTGTGAATGAAAAATTATCAATGATTTTAGGTTTCTGTGAAATTTAGTAACATTATAAGATTAAATCCAAATATTTGAGATTCAAAAAAGAATCAAAGGTGGTTTATGAAATTCATATTATGGTTTATTGTCAAAGTATGTTAATATTGATTTTTGAAGTTACCTCATGGTATTGTTAACCATTGTGGAATCCCAATTACTAATTGGACACAATACATTTTATCCAACTAGAATCTACAGATCCGTTTTAAAATAGGACTAGTTCGTATTATTATAGATAGCACAAGTTCATATCTGAAATCTTATGGGATACTGATTTTTATTGATCTTTCCATCTCTTGAACAATTCGTGTTTTATTTTTAGTTGATCAAGAATTTTTCCAACCAAATGATCGACAATTTCATCTATTGATGAGGGATTATGATAAAAACCGGGCATAGCCGGAAGGATGATTGCACCGGCTTCCTGCACCTTTATCATGTTCTGAAGGTGAATTCTAGAGAGAGGAGTTTCGCGTGGAACTAAGATCAGCTTCCGTGATTCCTTTAAAGTAACTGAGGCAGCACGGGAAATGAGTGTATCATCGTAGCCGTTTGCGATACTCGAAAGTGATTTCATGCTACATGGTACTATTACCATTCCATCATGCAAAAATGAGCCGCTTGACACTGAGGCATCGAGTTTAGAATTATCATAGTTTACTGATGAAAGAGATTTCACATACTCTAGTGTTTTGGGGGTTTCAATAACTATGTTTTTTTTCGCCCATTCACTGATTATAAGATAGGTCTGAATATTAATGGAATGGAGAACCTCCAAGAGTCTAATTCCATAAATAATACCTGATGCTCCAGAAAATCCAATCACTATTTTATCATATCTTGTCTCTGATGCCAACATCGAAAATATTGTTGAACACTTATTTATTGTTGTTATCGATTGAACTGCATGCTAACTGTATTTGGAACTGTTGCACTAGATACCACTCGTACCCCATTTCATACTGTTGAAAGGACTCTGGGAGGCACTGCTACTTTTGCATCAATTGCGGCATCAAATTACGTATCTACATCGATAGTTGGTATTGTAGGTAATGATTTTCCAGCATCATATATGGAGATGTTGAAAAATCGTCTTGATATTAGAGGATTGTCAATTAGTAAAACGGAAAAGACCTTTCATTATGATTCATCTTTTGGTTATGATCTTTACAAGAGGACCACTAATAAAACAGAGTTAAATGTAATTGCAAATTACCAATCGACAGTACCAAAAGAATTTGTTGATTCAGAGTATGTTTATCTTGCAAATAATGATCCTGTTCAAAATTTGAACCTGTTAAATCAGTTTTCCCATCCAAAGTTAGTAATTTGTGACACTATGGATTTTTGGATCTTGAACAAGAGAGACGAAGTAATCAAGATGATAAATAGAGTCGATGGAATAATATTAAACGAATCAGAGGCTAGATTATTATTTAAAGAAAATAGCATCTTGAAATGTGCCCGATTACTAGTCTCAAATGGTCCTTCTTTCGCTTTGATAAATAAGGGAGAAAATGGATCACTGCTTTTTTATGAGAATGAATTTTATCCTATTCCAGGATATCCGACTGAAACTATAAAAGATCCTACCGGTGCCGGTGATTCTTTTGGAGGCGCTTTTATGGGACATTTGTGCACACAAGGACAAATAAATTCAAATTCCCTGAAAAATGCGATGATTCATGGAAACATTATGGGGTCATTTGCGATTGAAGATTATGGAATTCAAAGATTAGTAAATATTGGTAATAAAGACATCAAACAGAGGCATGAAAAATATAAAGAGATTTTATCACTCTGAGACATTTTCTTATCATAGATACTAGGCTTTTTGATATTGCCAATCAAATATGACATCTGTGACAGACAACGTAAATAGGAGAGTATCAAATGAAAAATAAATTTAACCTGATGCTGAATGGACAAAATAAAGGAAGCTCTAATTTCAAAGATTAATCTAACAGACAAGGAAGCACAAGTTTTCCTATTTTTAATAATCAACGGAGAATCAACAGTAGCAAGTATTTCCGCAGCGCTAAAACTTACTTTGGAAGAATCTGAGCAAGAACTTTTTGATTTATTAGAAAAAGGGCTAATACTTGAGTTGTCCGGTAAGTATCAGACATTCCATCCAAAATTTTCAATAATAAATGCTTATCGTCGGCACTGCCAAAAAATGGGTATAGAATTTAAAAAGAATCTTCAAATTGACAGTCTTGCCTCGTCTCTGGAAAGAATGCAGGAATCTGCAAGAACTAAATAAGGCAATTGGAATCAATAATGTGGAATGACGACCGTTCCGGACAATAAGGTGGTATATTTTGGGGTTATTAATATTAATGAAAATAACAAGACAATTGGAGCTGTTGATATTTGGAGAAATGTAGTAAACAAGAAAATGTTTTGCGAGGAAAAAAGATTGGGTATTTTGGAAATCGTAGACTACATCGGTATGCCATCTATTGAAGAAGGTCAAGAATGGGCTGTTGCCATAAATAGAAATAGGGTGGGGAAAGAACGGTGGAAACTAATAAGAATAATTAAAGATGGCAAGCTCTCTTTCATTGACACTGATGACGAAACCACAGTAAGTGTAGATGTTTCTGATTACAAGATAGTAGATGACAACTGGTGGAGTTTTCTGGTTTCCAAGAATATAAATCGCAGTATCGAAATAACGGATGAGGTTCATCCAAAGTGATTCGCGACTCAGACCCTTCTGACGACCCGAAAATATTTGTAGAAAAAGCTCAAGGAGGCCAGTTTGCAAGTAAATTAAAGGGTTACTTTATTGTCAGAGATACGAAATTAAAATTCAATGCAATTGCCTTTGGAAGAATTGGGGGTCATAACATTAGTCTGAATTTGACAAAAAAAACTCTAGCCAAACTGAAGGAATTTGGCTATGATACCGAAAGTTTCCAACTAACATTACAACGAAAACTTGTTGAAGGAGAAATAGTCCTAGTCGACCCTGTGACCAAAAATCAATTCAAACCATAGCATCGTGCAATGCATTCCCGCATTTGCATTTGTTTCGAGAAATTGGAATTGACGGAATAAACGCTGCAAGTAATTCTTTTATTTTATTGGCGTTTTTGGTCAACACCTCAAGAATTTCCTTGGAGGAAACAGGATTTTCGTACCAAACATCATAATCAGTAACCGTAGCTATTGATACGTAGCATATTTCCATTTCACGTGCCAGTACACATTCCGGTACCAGTGTCATTCCAATTATATCGCCATGTAATATATCTCTAAAATATTTTGATTCTGCTCGTGTTGAAAAGCGCGGCCCTTCTATACAAATATAATTCGAGCCATTATGCACATTAGTATTTAGTTGTTTACCAACATTTAGAAAAACTTCTCTCAATTCATTACAAAAAGGATCTGCACATGATACGTGGCATACCTTCCCCTCATCATAAAAAGTATAGTCTCTTCCTTTAGTAAAATCAATGAATTGATCAGGGAGAACAATATCGCCAGGCTTATAGGTGTCCTGAAGACTTCCCACCGCGGATGGAGCAATGATTCTGGACACACCTAATGAATGTAGAGCCCATATGTTTGCCCTACTGTTAACTCTGTGTGGGGGAAGAGTATGTCCTTTACCATGACGAGGAATAAAAGCTACTGATCTGCCGTTGTATTCTCCAATAGTAATTAGATCCGATGTACTTCCATAAGGAGTAAAGATCTTTACTGTTTCTGCATTAGTCAGTAATTCAGTGTTATAGATGCCGGTTCCGCCTATTATACCAATTTCGGCATGATAATTTTGCATCTTAACTAAACTCCATAATGCATCTAACATCGTAACCTTTACTCTTCAATGTATCCATACCATCCAAATAATTCAAACAAATGATAAACACAAATCCAACTACTGTGCCTCCTAATTTTTCTACAAGCGAAGCTGCAGCAACCGCAGTACCTCCTGTTGCAAGCAAGTCGTCTGCTATCAGAACTTTTTCGCCCTTTAAAATAGCATCTTCTTGAATTTCCATAACCCTAGTCCCATATTCAATACTATAGGATTCTTTAAGCGTAGGCCCCGGCAATTTACCTTCTTTTCTAATTAGGACCAATCCCTTGCTCAGGCTTGTTCCAAGAAGAGATCCTACAACAAATCCTCTTGATTCGATAGCTGCAATTTTGCTTGTTTGAATATTGGCACATAATTCGGACAACTTTTCGTTAAGGTAATACATTGAATCGGGGGTTCTTAGAAGTGGATTAATGTCCTTGAAAGAAATTCCTTTTGTGGGAAAGTCATTCCAACTTCTCACTAAATTTTTAAACTCTGCATCGTTCATAATCGCTTGTTTTTCATATCCTATCCTTCTACATAATTAACGTTCCGATAGATCAAGAAATACACAAAAAAAGATCTACACAAACATACTAGTTAAATTGAATATATCTGAACTTGGTAAATACTAAGTCGAATTTACTCCGAATATCCTATCAAAATATTCAGATTGTTCATTGACTACTTCTGCGGATTCTCCTTCATCAACTCCGGCCAGATCTTTGGCAAGTTTTTTCTTGTATCCTAGCTGCATCTGTCTTGCAATTTGGATTCTTTGTGCCTGGGGAGAACCTGCGCCGTGCATCGACTCTGTAAGATATCCAACTGCATTTCGTCCAAGTGTCATGTTTTCAATGAGTCTCAAAATACGCATTCTATTTTCAGTCGAAACCCCTTTCCTGCCTTTCAAGTATTTCTCAAGAAGTGGTCCTGTATCAGGACTACGGAAATCTTTCTCAGAAGGCATAGTAACCATTAGGCCACCGGCTATATCCTGCGCAAGCCTACCTATTTCATAAGGAAACCTTGTTACGTTGTGTTTACAAACATTTGCCAACATGTCATCATTTTGATAATTTCCTGACAATGTTTTATGCGCTTGATATGACGAAGCGATACCTGCACCAAAGATAGTTTCGTTCAAGTGAGTCATTTCAACAAGCTTGTCTTTGATATGCGAGGCGTTGGAGATTCCATTATAGTCTGCTATTGAGGCAGCTGCCCCAATAAGAACATCACCCAGGCCCGTCTTGCAAACATAGCTACGCCTATGGTAACAGGTAAACCTCTCAACCAACATTGAAGCAAATTCGAATTCTCCATCCATGAAAATTAATTCATTTGGGATAAACGCATTATCAAAAATAATCATTGCTTCCTGTCCAGAAAATTTTGAATTTCCAGCATCCAAGTCGCCACTTTCCATACTGCGAGTATCACAGGATTGTCTTCCGTAGATATACGTTATGCCCTCTGCATCAGCTGGAATTGCTCCTACGAATGCATATTGTTTATCTTCATCCCGCAGTCTCATCGTAGGCATAACCAGTATCCAGTGGGAATTTATACAACCAGTTTGATGTGCTTTTGCACCAGAAATGTAAATACCCTTTTCATCTCGCTTTAAAATATGTACAAATAGATCTGGGTCTTCTTGCTGTGACGGACTTAGACTTCTATCGCCCTTAACATCGGTCATGGCACCGCCGATAACAAGATTATCATCTTGCATTTTCCTTACAAATTTTTTAAAACGTTCGTGGTAGGGTGTTCCGAATTTTTTATCAATTTCAAATGTCGTTGAATACAATGAATTTAGTGCGTCCATTCCCACACATCTTTGAAAACAAGTACCTGTAAGTTGTCCGAGTTTTCTTTGCATTCTATTTTGATTAACCAAATCTTCAGCATTTTCTACAATGTGTAAAAATCTGTTTACATGATTACCGGAAAGTGAAGATTCTGCTGATGCCAATTCAGGATCTTTGTCAGCAAGATCGTACGTTTCAGCTACCGCATTAATTGAAGGTCTTATCATTGGATGTTCAACAGGTTCTTTTACCAATTCACCAAACAGGTAAACCTTCATCTTGCGCCCTTTTAAGCTCTGAATATACTCTTCTCCTGTCCTAATAGGCATAGTATAATTATAATTCAGCTTGATAATATTTATATATTTTTAAACAAATCAACAAATTTTACAAGAAAAAAATAATGTCTTACTTCTTTGCTCCCAACGCCCTGTTTTTAAGTCTCATATTTTTTCCATGACATTTTCTGCATCTTGAAGCAAGAATGGGATTTTTTCCTCCGCAGTCAAAACATATCTTATAAAATAGTCTTCTCTGTTGGGCGATTTGTTTCTTATTAGCATCAGTTATCGGCATGCAGAGATGAGTTTTTTCCCTTCCTATTTTTGTTTTTCGAATCTTTTATTTCATTATTCAAATCTTAATTTTGGATTGCCTAACTCCATCAAATATGACTTATCAGGCCAATTGGATTGTAATTAGATGGATTTGACGATTTTATGATGAAAACCTTATCTGCGATGACCGCTAATATAATAACATGTCAACTGGGCAGTCGAGTAATACTGCTGAAGGTCTGAACACATGGAAATGTGAAATTTGTGGAAAGTCGTTTGAGAATGTTGAAACGTTAAATTATCACACACTTCTGGAACACAGCGAACACAAAAGGCCCCCAACTGGAATTGGTTGAGATTATTCAAAACTGCTGCTTTACATTGGTCACATCGACCTGTTCATTAATGAGACGAAAATAATAGAAAACATACAACGGAAGTCTTGTAATGTAATTTGAAGTAACCTGATGTGTGCTAATACTTGAGTTAATAATTTAGTAGGGTTGAATCGTTCCAATGCAATACTAGCAATTTTTATTACTCTTTATGATACCTTATCCTAAATGTTTGGAAAAGCGAAGTGTAAACTTTGTGGTCAAAATGTTAGGTTTGCATTAAGGCACTTGAAACAAAAACATCCAGAGACTTTGGGCGATAAAGATATTAAAAAATTAAAGATGGAAAACATTATGAAAAAATATTTTACATAGTAATTGGGAGTTATTAGAATGCTGTCTTTACTAAAACAAATAACGAAAATTCACTCAGGATATTGATGAATGGTGCTATGCATGTTCCAAGAACACCAAAATCTAAAAAATCTCAATGAAACAAATCAAGTGAATATTGGCATATGAAAATAGATATCGCCAGAAGGGACGAATATAGAAAATTAGCAAAAGAACAAGGATACCGTAGTAGATCCTCATACAAACTAATAGAGCTTGACAAAAAATACAATTTATTAAAACTGAATGATATCATTTTAGATATAGGTAGTGCTCCAGGTGGTTGGTTGCAAGTATCAACGAAATTTGCGGGACCAGATGGAAAGGTTGTTGGCCTGGACATGGATCCAGTTAAACCAATTTCGGGTACTTCCATAATTCAAGCTGACATAGAAGATCCGAATATCATTCAAATCATTAATGAAGGATGTCCATCTTCCTTTGACGTAGTATTGTCTGACTTGTCTCCTAAAGTTAGTGGAATCTGGCATTACGACCATGAGAGACAAATTTCACTAACTTTGATTTCATTGAAAATGTCAACAAAACTTTTAAAAAAAGGTGGAAATGCAGTGTTCAAAATTTTTGAGGGAAACAATTCTAGCAGTGTCAAACAAGAGGCTTCCAAGGTGTTTTCGAAGGTTATAACGAGTAAACCCAAGGCAAGTAGACAGAAAAGTAGTGAATTTTATATTGTTTGTCTGTCATTCAATGGAAAAGACGACTTGGTGAATAGGACCTAAAGGCAGCAAAATCAAATATTGTTTGGTCAAAAATCAGAGTGTTTCTCCTACGCCAGGACTATCTTTTTCTAGTTTAGCAATTTTCTTTGCTAAATTCTCCATAGTCCCCGGAATATGGCATTTACACATGCAATCTGCACATTCTAAGTGCCTGTTACTTTTGCAATCAACTGAGATGGATGCAGTGCTCAATTAATATTGAGAATATTGATGCATATTATAGACTTTACGTGAGTGAATTGCTAATTTCATCTCTTTTCTCTTTTTACGAAAGAATCAACTACTTAATACTTCAGAAAGATTTTATTTAATGAATAATATGTAACTTCCTACCTGATTGCTTAAATTGGATGTTATATAGTTCAAATTCATTAATGAAAAACTATGATCTGAGATCAATTTGGATTTGTAAAGATTGTAGATCTACATTTTCATTTCGTTCTGATGTTGAAGAACATGCGGAGAAGTTAGGACATAATAACATAAATGAATATGATATGATGTCCGGAAAACTCCTAAGCGATGAAGAATAATTTCTCATAATTCAAGTTATAAGAACAGAATACAATGATTGCAATTAATTAGTTAATTAATAGTTAATATAAAGAAAAAATTGAGTAGGCTCTAAGCCGGGGTCGCCTAGCCTGGTAGGGCGCAAGCCTGGAATATAGCATATTGAAAGCTTGTGACCTGTGAAGGTCTCGAGGGTTCAAATCCCTCTCCCGGCGTTTTTTGATGTCCTTGCCTTAAATTATTGAAAATTTGATTTGGGTATTCCTATAATTATTGATTTGGATTAACACATTTTGAGTCGGAATCTGACCCAAAAAAAAAAGTACTGCTTAAATTAGTGGACATTCTACTAGTTGTAGATAAGAGATGTACTATAAAATTATCAACGGTAAAAAAATATTTGTCGCTTTAATTGCGGTGTTAGCGGTTGCACTATCTCCATCAGTTGTTTCTAGTGCACTGGCAGATAATATAGAAGGAACTAATGGTGATGATGATATTCCAGGAACTAATAATGATGATAGCATCTGGGGAAAGAAAGGTGATGATGTAATCTGGGGAAAAGATGGTGAAGATAACCTGTATGGAGAAGATGGAGAAGACAACATCATGGGAAATTCTGGTGATGATTACATATTGGCAGGAGATGATGAAGACATAGTTGAAGGAAATGGCGGCGATGACACCATCTATGGTGGAGAGAATACCGATGTGGTTCAAGGTAATAGTGGCGATGATGACATAACAGGTGGAAAGGGAAATGATATACTAGAAGGAAATAAAGGCAGCGACTTTATTTATGGAAGTAGAGGAGATGATTGGATAGCAGGAAACAGTGGAAATGATTGGTTATACGGAGAAAAAGGTGATGACAAACTAAAAGGTTATGCAGGTAAGGACAACATAGCTGGAGGAAGTGGAGATGATAGACTATCAGGAGGAAAGGGGAATGATAAACTCGATGGTGGAAAAGATGATGACGTACTCAGGGGAGGTTCAGGAGCTGATAAATTTGACTGTGGAAGCGGAGATGATATTATCCTAGATTACCATCCATCTCAAGGAGACACAAAGAAATCAAATTGCGAAGATTTCTAAATTTTTAATCTTTTTCAATCTTTTTTCATTTCACCACAAAAATTACTTTTTATTACAATCAAGCAATTAGATCTGTCTACTACCTTTACTTATGGACGCTAATTTTTTATGCTGTAGAGACCCTCTAGTGAATTAATATATTTTCCAAATCCACAAATCTTATTAGCATTGTTTAAATTATCGTTAACATGTTAAGAGTATGTCTCGAAATGAAACTACTAAAATATTGTTTTGTAGGTTTATTATTACTGGCATCAGCATTATTTATCGTAATCCCGACGCAAAGTCAAGTAATTTTTGGTCAAGGTGCAAATACAACAAATATAACGGATTCAGAAACTCCCGCATTTGATGGTCAAACTCCAGGTTTTACGCCGAAGAGTGAAGATGGAGCAGCTCCTCCACCGCCGCCAGCAGATGCTACAACAGTAGCTGAGCTACCAAAAGAAACATTGGTCAAAGATCCCGATAGCGACGCACTTTCAATTGGCAATAGAACGGAAATATTAGAAGTACTTCCTGCAAATTCCACAAAAATCATAAAATTTGTTGATGAAGACTTGAAGAATAGCACCGGCGTTGGCCTTGCTCCAACTGATGTGCTGGAAAAGTTGACATCTAACACGAATGATAACAAATCAATATTATCACTCGCAACTCCTGAAGAAGTTAAAGAAATTGAATCCGTTGTAGTAAATACTACAAGTGCACCATCTGAAGAAGATGATGAAGTCCCAGTAGCTAACGCAACATCAGAAGAGGAAGATCAAGCAGCCGCGGAAGAAGAAAATGCTAATGCAACAAGTACGAATGCTACAGATGTTACTAGTGGAGAGACAGGAAATGAGACAGATCAAGCAGCCGCGGAAGAAGAAAATGCTAATGCAACAAGTACGAATGCTACAGATGTTACTGGAGACCAACAAGGATCAACTGGTGATCAAGAAGAACAGGTTGATACTGGAGAAGAACAAACGAATATTACTAACGCAACAAGTGCAATAGAGCCAAATGTGACAAGTGCTGTTACAGGTGATGAACAAGGATCAACTGGTGATCAAGAAGAACAGTCACAATCAGGTGATGAACAACAGGCTGATACTGGAGAAGAGCAACAAGCTCAAACAGGAGAGGAACCACCATTGCCACTAATTACAAATGCCACTAATGCTACGACTGCCCAAGCACTAGGAATGCTCAATGCGTCCAATATTACAGGTATTCCAAATGAAGCCGGCTCTGAGGATAACGATAACGGTGCAAATGACGCATCCGGAGATGAATAATCTACGGGTAGCGCAGGCTAGCAAATAGCACAAATCAAAAGTACTAACGTGGCAATAACAACAAACTATCCTTTTTTTGACTTTTTAACTTGATTTTTTATTCTTTATTCAGGTTCTTACTGGTTCTCCATGCACGCGGGTAAATGTTAGGTTTCATTATCAATCGCTTAATTGTGAAGGCTATACCTTTATCATTTTGTCGTATTTCTTCAGCATCCATATTCGTTTCACCTAATGCAATAATTTCTCCCTTTAATGTATAAATTCCAACCAAGGTTCCTTTCTTCACACCTTTATCAAAAGCTACGACCCCAGGAATAGCAACTTGTGCACCATGACACAATGCATCAACTGCAGAATCCTTTACTGCAACTGTGGCTATCCCATCTAGTGCTATCTCAATTGGCTTTATAATTGAACGAATTTTTTCGTCTCCCTTTGTCTCCTTATAAGTTTCAAATGCATCTACCAAATCATGCAATCTTATTAGTTTATCCGAGGATTCTGAGAATAAGCTTACTCTTGTTCTCCGTAACTCGAACATTGTAGCTCCTGTTCCAAGTACCTCACCGACATCATACACCAATTTTCTAATATACGTACCTGCTTCACATAATACGCGCAACAATAGAATATTATCAGCACTTTCCATTCTTTCTAATTCGTATATTTTTCTAATGCGAGTAGATCTCTTGACTGAGGATCTCTGGGGAGGCCTTTGGTAAATCTCTCCTTTAAACATATCAAGTACTCTGTCTATCTCAGCAACATTGCTTTGATTGTGAATTCTTGCAATAGCATAGTATTCCTTTGGTCCCAATAGAAGTATTGAGAGTGCCTTTGTGGCATCACCAAGCCCAACGGGCAGGAGACCCGTAGTACCTGGGTCAAGCGTTCCACTGTGACCTGCTTTTGGAATCCCCAGAATTCTCTTTGTCCAAGCAACTATCTCATGACTTGCTGGACCAGAAGGCTTATCTAACAAAATAATGCCATTATCCAAGAGAACGTCTATGGGTCTTTTTTCTGGATAATGTCCATACTTTTCGTTAGTAACGTCATCATTTATTATCTCCAAGGTATCAAGTTTTAATGTCATAGCATGCCCCTTCTAAACTACTGTACTTTCATCTTCTTTATGATTTCCTTGCACAAATAAACTAATGATTCAAGAGTCAATAACTCAGTATTAATTATGAAATCAAAAACATCCTTGTTTTCTCCGAATTGTAAACCATAAATATTCTTGTATATATTTTTATTTTCCCTATCTCTCATCTTTACAATATCAAGAGCCTCTGATATTGAAATGTTGTCACGTTTTGACATCCTTTCAGATCTCTTCTCCTCGGATGCACTGAGCCAAAAAGTAATTGGTTCGGATGTTAACCAAGGAAGTGTATGACTAGTAATGATAACGTTACCTTTTTGAGCAATTTTAATTAGTTTTTCATCTACCTGTTTGTCAAAGGCGGGGTTTTTCTTTCTTTCTTTCATGAATCCTACTGCATCATCGGAATCCCACCAATCATTTCCAGATATTGTATGACCCTGTTGACGTGCAATTTCCTTTAGTATATCTCCTCCATTATACAATTTAAATCCAAATTCCTTTGCAAGAGCATCAGCCAGTGTAGTCTTGCCAACAGCAGCACTCCCGGATATTACTACACTTATGTCCCGAATATCATTTAATTTCAAATCTTTTCCCGTAATCTAATCTAATATTGTCGGCCCAATATTCATATCTATGGAGTTCATGTTTTGATATTTATCAGTTAAGTAGATTTTTTTAGTAATTCAACCATTTGAGAGGTAGCAGAATCTATCATGTTATCATGGTTATGAATAATCTCAAAGGGCGCCCCTGTCAATATAGAAAGAGATGAAATCATTGACAGAGAAACTTCAATATCCCTTTTGATTTGATCATCAGATATCATATCCCTTGTTCGAGTATTGTCATCTTTTCTTCTTCTGAGTATTTCTTCCGAATTTGCACTGACCAGAATCAATCTGTCAGGATTTAATTTTAAAATTAAATTCATAGGTAATCCAGGATAATAGCCCGATGATGTCTTTATAAAAAGATGAGTGTCAATGACAACTATCGATTCTCTTCGACCCGAGATAAGATCGGCTGCCATGTTTTGTAATTTTTGTTGCACATCAATTGAAAGTTTTCTCATCTGGTCTCTATCTGTTATTCCCAATTTTTTGGCTTCTTCGAACATTACGGATCCAAAAACCACAGTCGTGACAGATGTTCCCATATTTTCTAACGCAGTTGTAGCATTGGAAATTATTGTACTCTTTCCTACACCGGGAATACCAACAATTATAACTTTTTTTCTTTTAGGTTCTACCAAGGAGTGCCGCCAGTTTGGGCATATGAATATCTACTTGTTCTCTGATGAGCAAGTTATAATAATTAACCAAAATGTCGACCATAAGTAAGATCCCAATTCCAGTACCAAAAACGCTCAAAACATTTGACACTGATGCCAGTAATCCAATTACTATTCCACCTGCTATTGTAACAGCCGGTATGTACTTGTTAAGCAGAGTTTGAACAGAGCTTTGCGTTCGTCTAAAACCAGGGACCTGTACATCAGCATCCAACAAGTTTTTCGCCGCCGCTTTTGCAGATAGACCACCTAACTCAACCCACAGACGACCAAATACAGTAACAATTCCTGTCAGAAATACAATATAGACGACAGTTCTTACAGGATCTTGAAGCGAATGTTCAAAGCTTCTCGGAGCTGTAATATAATACAAAACTCCTCCTGTCGGCGACTGTGATTGCTGCGGATCAAATTGAGCTATCATGTTAAACAATGGATTGGTATTATCAGGATTATAGTTTGCCCATAGCATCTGCCCCATAAAAACAGCATTTGCGAGTAAAGCTGACGCTAGGATAACTGGAATATTAGATGTGTAAAGTAATTTTATGGGATATACTGCAGTAAACCCTCTATACTTGGTAGACACTATCGGTATGTCCACATGAATACCTTGTGTATAAACAAGAGCCAATAGCACCAATGAAGTAACTACTAGACCAAAAATACTTGGCAGCTGACCACTTCTAAATAACACATTAGAAAGATCTCCATGTGAGGCAGAATCAATAATGTATGGAAATATACCCGATGGTTCGGTAGCGTGAGGTACTGGAAGTGGACTAAATAAACTCCACAAAATTCCTTGAGCTACACCCGCCATAATGAAAAGACTGATACCAGAACCGAGACCCCATCCTTTCTGAATGAGTTCATCCAAAAACATTACAACAATACTAGCTCCTACAAGTTGCCCAATTAACACTGGAATTAGGCTGGGATGCGAAAGCAGACCTCCATATACACTGACACCATATAAGGACCCTTCTGCAACGATAACTATAATGGTAACTATCTTTGTTGCAGAAGTAAATAGAGATCTATCATCAGGATCCTTAAAATTTAATTTTATTAATTCTGAGCCTTTTAATAGCTGCATCAACAGACCGGCAGTTACAATGGGTCCAATACCTAATTCCAGTAATGTTCCTTGTTGTGCAGCGAAAATAACCCTAGCAAATGCCAAAAAATCAAACTTTGGAGTGTCTGTTATTCCATATAGTGGGATTTGACCCATTACAAGATAGGCCAAAAGTGCAATTCCACACCAAATGAATTTTTCGTTAAGCCCAATTTTCTTTTTAGGTTTCTCTACTTGAGGAATATAACCTGAGACTTTTTTGATTACTGTTCTAATTATGCTTTCATTGTGCACTGTGCTCATTTGAAATTATGCTCCCTCCTGCGGATTCTATTTTCTTTTTAGCACTAGCAGATGCTTGTGCTACTTTAATAACATAACTTTCACTGATATTTCCGCCGCCCAAGAGTTTTTGAATTCCCAATGATCCAAGATCCAGAACAGGTTTTTCGTCTTTCTTATGAGGCTGTCTCAAAGACAGATTCTTTAAATCTCTTAGATTTATCCATTTTTTAACCAAAAAACGACTATATGAATTAAGAGTATCATGCCCAAAATGGTCGGGTTCTTCGATTACTGTCCTAATCCAAAAATGCTTATGTTTTCCACCGCCACCAATTCCTCCCCGGCTACCAGATTGTCGATGTTGGCCTACCTGACCCCAACCGCAATACCTTGTACCGCGATGTCTTCTGCTTTTTCTAAACCTAGTTGCCATGTGCGATATACCTTATAGAATCAAAGAGTAGGTGTAAATATAAATGTAAAACTCATATGTTGTTCAATCGACCTATACCATTCTTTTTACAATTTCAAGTAAATCTTTGTTATTCCCGAGGATACCGCCATCTGTGAATTGTTTTTTGCTTTTCCTTTTAAAACCGCCCCTGGGGGGATTCAAACTAAACCAAGGTTTCATACTATTTTGGTCAGAAAATTTTATTTTGTCGTTTACAATAACATTTACCAATTCATCAATTCCTTTGTATTCATCTTTACTCTCGCTTTCTTTCTGTGAATCTAATTTTGGAGTTTTCTTTTTGCCTCTTTTCTCAATCAGCGTTTTTACGATTTCTGAATCTGCCTTTGACCATGCCACCCATTGATTGATTTTCCTTAACATTCCCAAGTAATCCGAAGTTTCTGGTACTAGAGTAGCCGAAAACCTTTTGTTCAAATTGAGATTTTTTAAGGTAGTCAACGCCCAAAACGGGACATTTACGGTTCCTCTCATTCTAACTACTAAAAATGCCATTTTTCATCCTGTAATGTACGTCGAGTTTAATGCGTTAAAAATTGCTGTCGCAGTAGAAGTCATTGTATTAGTGGATCCGAATGATTTTGTCCATGCGTCCTTAATTCCTGCAAGCTTTAATAGATTTTTGATATTTTCTCCTGCAACAAGTCCAAGTCCTCTTGGTCCTGGCAGAATCTCTACCTTTACACTTCCGCCTCTTCCTCTAACATTGAAGGGGATAGAATGTGGCTGTGTACATCGGCATTCCCAACTGCCACAACCAAGTTTCACCGGAATGATGTGAAGATATGAATTAATTGTTGCCTTGTCAATAGCAATCCTCATTTGCGAAGCTTTGCCCATTCCTATTCCAAACCATCCTGCTTCATTGCCTACAGCAACAAGGGCACTAAATCTGGTCATTTCACCAGCGTCAGTTTGTTTCTGGACTATTCCAACGTGTACAACTTGACTCTTTATATCCGGCAGCAAGTGTTTTACTATTTCAGATTCCTGGATACGCATACCATTTTCGTAAATCTGCTCCATTGAACTAATTTTATTTTCAATTACCATCTGTCCTAGAGTAGTACGAGGCTTCCATACTGTAGCCTGTTCATTTCTTGAACTACTCATTTTGAATCTCCTTTTTTCTTGGACGATTTAGATTTTGATTTTGATTTAGTGGTAGTTTTCGGTGTTTTTTCAGCTTCCTTTTCTTTTTCAACCTTATTGTTAACTATTTTATCCTTTACTTCTGAAAAATGACTAGGATATTTTTCTGGTTCCAGTCCTGAACCCAAGTTGGATGAAAATCTTGATTTGTACACGTCATCATTTGCTTTTAGTTTTTTCGCATAATCAGCTATGTGATTTCCCTGAATTCTATCATCAGAAGGAAGAATATTTTCGGAAAATGGCAGTTCCAGGCCAGCTTCCGATAATCCCTTCAAGCATGCCGCAATTTTCGTAGTAAAATGTCTCTTGCCAATATACAAAATTGCACTAGAAATTTTCTTTTGAAGACATTTTTTACCTAATAAGAGACCGACCAGATAACATGAGGGAATATTTTTACGTGAACCCTTCCATCCGTATGATAGAAGTTCGTTACTATGTACAGAGGCCATTACTTTATCTCCTAGTAGGTCTGGTCTAATTAACTGCGCTGAGATGTTTTGATCACTGACATTAACTGTTACAAAATCCTTTTTACCTACAAGTAATTTCTCCCTTTTCCTGTAGTTAGTTTTTCTCTCCCTTATTCTCCTAAATGTCGAAGTATAAACCATAAACTAAAAACTCACCTATCTATCGATCCTATTTATAAAATTGACAAGAATATGAATTACTTATAAATCTTCATTATCACTGTTTTTGGATTCATCTGACATCTTGTTTGCTACCATTGCTGCAAAAGCGCCAGCACCTATCCCATTATCAATGTTTACAACTGTCATTCCCATAGAACATGTTTGGAGCATCGAAGCCAATGCTGCAATTCCATCTGAGCCATATCCATATCCGACTGAGGTTGGAACCCCTATAACTGGTATATCGGTAACCGAAGAAACAAAAGAAGCAAGTGCACCTTCCATACCTGCTACTACCACGATAACATGAACCTTAGACTTTATCATACTGGCGACTGCCTTTATTGTTCTGTGAATACCAGCTATCCCTACATCGTATTCAATTGCGGTTTTGCTACCCATCACTTCTGCCATAATTTTCGCTTCTTCGGCAATTTTAATATCCGAAGTTCCAGCACAAAGTACTCCCACTCTGCCATTTCTTTTGGGAAATTTATGTTGTCTGCTCGAAATTAGTAGGGTATTGATTCCTCTGTAAATTTTGAATTCTTGTTTTTCAAATTCTTTACTTATCTTTTTCATGTACTCTGGACTCACTTTACTTACCACAGCAAATTTTTTCCGTGATACAGTTGCTTTAATAATTTTAAAGAGGTCTTTGTACTGTTTTCCTTGAGCAAGAATTACTTCTGGTTTTGCACTTCTTGCCTCTCGTAGTGGATCTATTTTAGCCAAGTTATTTTCCACGTATTCAATTGAATATAGTCGTAATTCCTGTTGTGCCGTTGCGACTGTTATTTCGCCTCGTGCCAATTTTTCTAAGATTTTCTTTATTTCCATTTCCTCACGATTTCATTTTATTTTTTTATGGATTCTGAGGTACAAAAAGTCATAGCGAAAAGCTCCTTATTGCGCTTTTTACACTCTGAATTCCCAGGTCAAAGACCTCTAGTTCATTTTCATTTAGTTTTAACTCTATTATTTTTTCAATACCTTCATTTCCAAGTACACATGGTACCCCAATGCAAACGTCACTGTATCCATATTCTCCTTCAAGAAGGGCTGACACAGGAAGTATTGTCCTTTTGTTCTTTACTATGCTCTCAACCATAGTTGAGACAGCATTTCCTGGTGCATAAACAGTAGCACCTTTTAAAGAAATTACTTCAGCTGCTATCTTTTTTGTCTTTGTGGCAAGGTCTTCTGATTGTTCTGGGGTTATGAACTCACTTAATGGTATCCCACCCATACTGGAGAATCTAACAAGTGGCAGCATATTCTCACCATGTTCACTTATGACCATTGCCTGAATTGATTCTCGAGATATTCTAGTTACCGTACTGATATGTTCCTTAAATCTAGACAGGTCTAACATTCCCCCCATCCCCATTATCTTGTTTCGTTGTCCTTGAAGTGATTTGATTACAAGATACGTCAATGGGTCTAACGGATTTGTTACTACGACGATCTTAGAGTCATGAGCAAAGGCTTTGATTTTATTGCATACTCCCTTTACTATGTCAGCGTTTGTTTTAAGCAGGTCCATACGTGTCATGCCGGGCTTTCTACTCACCCCTGCTACAACTACTACAAATTCGGATCCTTTCATGTCCTCATAGTTGTTAGAGCCACTAACTGTGAAATCTATTCCTCGTTCAGCAAGTTGATGGTTAATATCCATTGCCTCTCCTTGAGGTAGACCTTCGACAATATCAAGAAGCATCACATCACCTAATTCTCTCAACGAGCAATTTAGGGCCACAGAAGAGCCTACACGCCCGGCTCCGATTACGGTAATTTTCATTTGACAATGAACGAAGTTTGAGATTACTTATAAATTTTCAAAATATTACCCATATTTTTGGAGCACTTACAATTTATCGTAAGCAGTGCAAACAAATGAAAGTTATTAGAATATGATGAATCAGAACTCTTAGATAGCATAATTGGCTTGTATGTAGCTAAAAAGTACAATAGGAGTACAAAATTAATATAGTTTTCCTAATTGGAACAAAAATTCTCAAGATTTTGACCAAAAAAAGACCCTATGCACAATGTTTTTATTTACACGTGAAATCTATTTTTTATGGAAGGATACTGTGTAAAGTGTAAACAAAAAAGGATTATGAATGATGAAAAAAAGATAACAATGAAAAATGGAAAACCAGCAACACAAGGAATATGTTCGACTTGCGGTACAAAGATGTTTAGAATAGGAAAATAATAATTCTGAAATTTATAGATCCTTAAAAATTAACGTTCCCCATCTAATTATTTTTTAGACCAACTTTGATGGGGCAAAATTCCTAAGAGGATCCCTTTTGGTAGCAACATTCTGTTTATCACTTGACCCTAAACTATTTTTCAGTATTTCCTCTTTCCCTAATTCTAATGCTATATTTGATTTTAGTTTGGACTCTGATTCTAATTCTGCTCCTGGTTTTGATTGTAGTGCAGGTCCTGATTTTGACTCGAAATTATCAAGTTTTTCAAGTGCTTGATTAATTTCCATTTCCAGATTATTTATTTTTTCTGCCTCCGTACGTAACGAATAATCTAGATTTTCTTGGCGTAATGATGAATTTGCAAAATCCTCTTTTATGATATCAGGTCGCGTCCTTTTTGGCGTAGTTGTCAATTTGAAATTTCTTTTGGAGAGCTCTGTTAATCTTGTATCTATAACTTTGATTTTGTCCTCTATTATAGAAACAAGATTGTTTTTAATTGCGCTCAAATCGTAAAGGTCTACAACCGATCGCGCATGCTCTATTTCTTCGTCACATTTTCTTAAATCTTCACCGTACTTTAACATTAATCTGTCAAATTCTAATTGACTTAATTTACCTTCTCTAAAAGTCTCATCTACCCTTCTTGCTGAACTAGCAATGATAGATCTTTCAACTTGTAATGAATCCAACTCATTTTTCATCATCTCAAGATCAGTGCTATTTTTGGAAGTATCGAAACTGTATGCTTGCTTTGGACTCTTCATTTTATTGTACATTTTTGCAATTCTCTGCTTTCTAATTTGACGAAAAAGCACAGAGGCTATTGCACCTAATCCTATTGAAAATGATGCAACAACAAAATCCAATTTAAGGTAATAAATTACAACATACTGTTAAGTCTTATCCTTAGAATGTCTAAGTAACTCGCCGCTTAATCCAATCGTATTTTCGAGTTTTTGGATCTGGATATCCGCATTTTCCACATCGCTTGTCTCTTTTATGAAATGCGTTATGGCCGCATCTGCGGCACCTTATATGAGTGCTCTTTCGGGTAAACTTTCCCATTGAAGTTGTTCCCTTGGTCATGCAATTTTTCCTCCAAATATTCTAGACAAGTGATGTTAGACCGGTGGTGGAGATATCATAACAACATTATCTCCCCTTACAACAATGGTTCCAATTTCATTTGATTTTCCTTCGTCAAGTAATTCCACAGAATTGTCAAGTAGTAAATTCATATGCTGGTCAAAACCGTGTAGGTTCCCACGAATTACTTTACTTCCTTTTAGTTTTATCAGAACTATTTTACCCAAGCTCTCATCAAGTACTTTTACAGCCATGTCAACGGACATCTATATCACTACCTATGGTATTCCTTAATGAAGGTCTATATTAAAGTTAATAATAATTTTGATTTCTCTCTTGAAATAAGTATTGTATGAATCACTAGCTCTAATTCATTTCCTATTAACTAATATTCAAAGTAAAAAAGTCTAAATTCAAAACAAAACCATAGCAAAATCAGATCATCTGCTTAGTTCATCCAGCTCCTTTATCGACCTTATAATATTCTTAATTGCTATGGACATTATTTTTCTACCATCTAGCCTATTTGCTTTAGTAGGATCACCCCAAACACCATTTTTTGTAATCTTAAATGACGATGGATTATTCAGGAATGTAGAATATGTAGCATGCAATCTTTTTGTATCTGAATATCCGCGCTTGGCTTTATGCATCTGGACCAGCTGTGGATTGATAGACAGCATTAAGGAAGTTTCAACAAAACCTGCATGATCAAATTCCCTTTCTATCAAATTCCAATAGTTAATACCAAATACACTCAAATTTGGATTCTTGCTTGCTACCTTTTGAGGAACGTATTGTAATACTCCCATGTTTCCGTGGTGGCCATTTAATATGAATACAGTGCTAAAGCCATTTTCTGCCAATGAAACACAAATCTGAGTCAAGAGCTCTGATAGCAAATCGTTACTTATTGAAATGTTGAAAAAGGGTTTGTGCTCATATGATACCCCGTAGGGAATACCGGGTAGAACATGAGCTGGAATTTTTTTTGAGATTTGGTTCGCCAAATATTCTGCAATCAATATATCAGTAGTTACTGGAAGGTGCGGTCCATGTTGTTCTATGGAACCCAGCGGGATTATTACTCTCCTTTTTTTGTTTTTTATCTCGCTGAAATTGAGGTTGTATATTGACAATATCAGTAGAAATATCCAACTGAGTTATTAAACTAATCAAAACAGTTTACGTTTGAGCTCATTGGTGTCTGCTTACGTTGCCTAGTTTCATTTCGTGTTCTTAACCACAACCCGACCCCAATTTACTTGGATACGGTTTTCCAAGTATAATGTTACTGCTTCTAGCAATGTTACTGCTTCTAGTTTCTGTCCCCTTCTTTTGATTGACTCTACAGTATCTCGTTGTCTAACTCTAAATGATTCCTGACAAATAATAGGTCCCTGGTCAAGGTCTTCTGTTACAAAATGGGCTGTGCAGCCAACGATTTTTGCCCCTCTTTCATACGCCTGGACGTATGCATATGCACCAGGAAAAGCAGGCAACAGTGATGGATGAATATTAATAATCCTATCAGGATATCTCCAAACAAAATTAGGAGTCAATATCCGCATGTATCTTCCTAGAGCTATCAAATCTACATTATAACGATCCATTATCTCCAAAATTTCAATCTCCGCATCAGTCTGCTGGGAATGCACGATGTGATAAAATGGAATTTGGTACTTTTCTGCGATAGAATTGGTAGTATTTTCGCTTCCAACAATTACAACAATATTTGCACGTATTTTCCCAGCCGCCTTTGCATCAAGCAATTTAATGAGGCAATGACTCTCTTTGCTAACAAAAATCGCAATATTCTTTAATCTTTTAGGCTCCTCATAATGGACTTTTACCTCCATTCTTAATTTTTTTGCGAGAGACTTCAGCTCTGTATCAAATGGTTCTTTTCTGAATTCGCGTTGTTGAAATGATGCCTCCAGTTGCATACCAAACAGTCCGTTGATGACCCTTTGATTAATCTGCTCAATGTTTCCATCGTTTTTGAAAATAAAGTTAGTTACATCTGCAACTACACCTTTTCTGTCTTTGCCAACTACTGTTACCTCAACTACGAGTCTGTCATTTCTGTTCATTATTAAAATGGATTAAAGAAAGACCTCAAAATTAAAGGATTCTAAAAAATACGCATCAACACTAATACTTAAATAAGTTAAAACCAATTCTAATACGATGATAAATACACTTTTGGTGCATTTACATTCATACCTAATAGACTAGCAATGACATGTTCTCATTTATTGATCTTTACAATTTGGTTTGCAAGATATGAGTCCTGAAGCAAGACAAAAAATATTCAAAAAGTCAAGAAAGGATTTTGATTATAATAATCCTACACGAAAATGCTCAGTATGCTATACACTATCAGGGTGGCATTGTTATACATGTAATGCAGATTTTTGTGAAATTCATTTTCACGATGAAAGACACAAGAAATTATGTAGCGTATAGTAGAATTCAATCCAATCTGTGAATTACTTTTTTTCTAAATCTAAGGCCAGTTTGACTAACAGCAACTGCCAGAAATGGTCCTTAATTGTGTGCGGGGGGTGGGATTTGAACCCACGAATCCCTAAGGAACAGGGATCTAGGAATTGAATGTAATCCATTCTAAGCTTCGCACTCGCAATTAGCGAGACCTGCGCCGTTGACCTAGCTTGGCAACCCCCGCATCGAAGTCTGCCTATTGAAAGTCATTCGGCCAAATTTAACTATTATTTAGAATATATTGGTGTTTAGTTATGATGAACAGGAATATGCCATTATTTGGCACCAACGGAATCAGAGGAGTATTTGGAAAAGATCTCTCACTAGATTTTTTGGTCGATGTAACTCATGCACTGGCTTCTTACTACAAGGAAGGTTCAATCCTTGTCGGCAGAGATGGCCGTAATTCAAACAATATCATGTTCAATATTGTTACTGCAGTCCTTAATTCAAATGGAATAAACACGGTTGATTCCGGCATCTTGCCTACACCGTGTCTTCAATATGCCACAAAAAAGAATCATTTTCAAGGCGGAATCATGATTACTGCTTCCCACAATCCTCCAGAGTATAATGGTATAAAACCTATTGCAAAAGATGGAGTTGAGATTTCAAGAGATGATGAGACCATGGTGGAACAAATTTTTAGGAACAAGGCGTTCATTAATTCGGCAAGGATTGGTGACAATTTCAAAGAAGAAATGATAATCGAAAGATACATTGATGAGGTACTGAAATTAGTAGATACGGACAGAATCAAGCAACGCAGATTCAAAATAACAATGGATTTGGGAAATGGTGTTCAGGCGCTAGTTGCTCCAATACTTGCAAAACGACTTGGATGTACGGTAATAACTCTTAACGGAACTATTGACGGGAATTTTCCAGGTAGGGGATCAGAGCCAACTCCATCTAACCTCAATTTGCTGCGTAGTATTTCAAAAGAAACCAATTCCGATATTGGCGCTGCTTATGATGGTGATGGAGATAGATCCATCTTCTGTGATGAACAGGGAAGCATTCACTGGGGCGATAAGACCGGAACATTATTGGCAAGATACTTAATTTCTGAAAAACATAAGGGAGCCAAAATAGTTTGCCCGATAAACACAACTGACATATTGACAAAAATTGCACAGGATAATGGCTCTAGCGTTATTCATACAAAGGTAGGTAGTGTTGAGGTTTCTCGCGAAATGGTAAAACAAAATGCCATTATTGGCATGGAGGAAAACGGAGGTTTTATGTATGGAATTTTGAATCAGGTTAGAGATGGTGCCCTGACAACAACACTTATGCTCGATCTAATGGCATCACAAGAAAAAACGCTCTCAGAGTTGCTATCCACTCTTCCCATGTCCTACCAGCACAAATCAAAGTTTCATTGTTCTGATATGGCAGTGGTTCAAAAAGTAATAGAAAATGCAAAGGCTCATGGCAGTCCAATGAAGATAGAAACACTCGATGGCGTCAAGATTTGGTTTGATGAAGAAAGTTGGTTAATGCTCCGTCCCAGCGGTACTGAGCCCTTGATTAGAATGTATGGAGAATCAACTGATGAGTTATTGATTAGTTCAAAAGTTAATGAATACACGCGGCTTGTTAACGACACACTAGGTGGAAAATAATATTTGCTCGGCAACGTTTTTAATACGCCTCCACATCTATTCAGTAGATTAAAGATGATCCCAATGGGTGATGAATTATAAAATGAGTAAACCTTTTTATGTAAAATTTGAAACTCCAAAAGATCTCGTAAGTGCTGTCTATGAAGCGGTTAGAGTAGCCAAACAGAGCGGAAGTGTTAGAAAAGGGACTAATGAAACGACAAAGGCGATAGAAAGAGGAATAGGCAAATTGGTGGTAATAGCGGAAGACGTGCAGCCGCCAGAAGTTGTTGCTCACATTCCTATTATTTGCGATGAAAGGAATACTCCCTACATTTTTGTACCAAGCAAACAACAATTAGGTGAATCACTTGGAATTGAAGTTGGCTCTGCTGCAGCAACTATTATTGATGCAGGAGAAGGTCAGCATATTGTTGACGAAGTAATTGGAACACTTTCAAGTATCAAAGACAAGAAGGAGTGATTTAACTAGTGAGTAAAGCTGCAGAAGTAAGGGTAACTCCAGCAGAAGTTATTCAAATAGTCGGCAGAACTGGTATAGCAGGAGAAGTAATCCAAGTTAGAGTAAAAGTTCTGGAAGGAAAGGACAAGGGTCGAATCCTCACAAGAAATGTTAAAGGCTCAGTTAGGATGAAGGACATCTTGATGTTAAGAGAAACTGAAAGAGAGGCAAGAAAGATAAAGTAGTGATATTGATTGAGCAAAGCAGCAGCGTCTCTCCGAAATTGTTTCTTTTGTGGAAAACATATTCCTACTGATGCAGGAATAATGTCAGTAAAAAATGATGGTTCTATCCAGTGGACATGTTCATCTAAATGTAAAAAGAACATGAAGTTAAAACGAGATCCAAGAAAACTGAAATGGACTCGAAAGTACGTAAAGGGCGGAATTAAGGTCAAAAAATAAGAGCTAGGAAATGTCTAATTTAGAGCAAACCCTCATTGTGGTAAAACCTGATGGCTTCAAGAAGGGTATTGTTGGAAAAATTATTTCCAGATTCGAAGAGAAGGGTTTTCAGATAATGAATCTCAAGTCGTTTCAGTTTGATACAGATACGGCACGCAAATTCTACGATGCTCACAAAGACAAGCATTTTTTCAACGAGCTTGTTTCATTCATATGTTCTGGTAAAACAGTCGGGTGTATTTTGGAAGGAAACAATGCAATTTCAACAGTAAGGCTAATGGTTGGAAACACGAAGTCAACAGAAGCGCAACCGGGGACAATCAGGGGAGATTTTGGACTCGGATTTACCGATAATATAATACATGCCTCCGACTCGGCTGAAAGCTTCATAAAAGAGTCTAAAATCATTTTTAATTAAGTGGAACTTCGCCAACCTGTTGTAGTAGTATTAGGTCATGTAGACTCTGGTAAAACATCCTTACTTGACAAAATTCGTGGAACGGCTGTACAATCCAGAGAAGTGGGAGGAATAACCCAACACATTGGTGCAAGTTATTTCCCGATTGAAACAATCAAAGACATTACTGGAAAGTTATTTGACAAGCTGGCCGAATCAGAAAATCCCGTTCCAGGGTTACTCGTGATAGATACTCCCGGTCATGAAGTCTTTGCAAATCTCCGCATGAGGGGTGGTTCAGCGGCGGATATTGCCATTGTAGTAGTAGATGTCAACAAAGGACTTGAGGCGCAAACGATTGAAAGTTTGGATATATTAAAAAAGAGAAAAGTCCCATTTGTCATAGCACTCAATAAGATAGATCAAATATCTGGTTGGAAGAAAAATGATTCGATCCTGGTTGCAGAACAATTAAAGATTCAAGATGCCTCCATTGTGTCATATTTAGATGAAAAAATTTACATTGTTGTTGGTGCCCTTTCTCGATTAGGATATAATTCTGAGGCATTCTGGCGGGTTAAAGATTTTACAAAGGAACTGGCAATTGTTCCTGTAAGTGCCGTAAGAGGAACAGGAATACCAGAACTACTGGCAGTACTGGTGGGGTTGGCTCAACAATATTTGTCCAAAAGGCTGGAGCGACATGAAACCGAAACTAGGGGTCTTGTGCTTGAAGTTAATGATGAAATAGGACTGGGACCGTCAGCAAATATTATACTTTTAGACGGTACTCTAAAGCAAGGAGACAGAATTGTTGTCGGTAAAAAAGATACTGTTACTACCACCAAAATCAAGGCGTTACTACTTCCAAAACCACTGGATGAAATGAGAGATCCTAGGGATAAATTTAGACATGTTGATAAAGTTACTGCTGCTGCAGGTCTGAAAGTAACCTCGCCCGACCTTGAGGGTGTACTTGCTGGAAGTCCACTCTATGTTGTTAAAAGGCCTGAGGACGAAGAAAAATTAAAAATAAGCATAGAGTCAGAGATTAGATCAGCAATAATACAAACAGAGTCAAACGGGATAATTTTGCGATGCGATACCATAGGATCAATTGAAGCTATTACTGAACTTTTGAAAAAGGAGAACATACCAATAAGATCAGCTGATCTAGGAACTATTACTCGCAGGGATATCCTTTCTGCCTCTGCTGTTAGAGAGAAAGATCGTTACTTAGGAGTGGTTCTTGGATTCAATGTAAAGGTTTTTGAAGATGCAGAAAAGGAAGCCTTTGAAAGGAAAATAAAAATATTTAACGAAAAAATAATCTACAATTTAGTTAGAAGTTACTCTGAATGGGTAGATTATGAAAAAGTTCACGCAGATTCAATTATTTTTAATGAAATACCCCCTATCTGCAAATTTCAATTCATGAAGGGTTATGTTTTCAGAAGGAGCAACCCCGCAGTGTTTGGTGCCGAGATATTAGTCGGCAAATTAAGGCAAAAGATTACTGTAATGAATGAAGATGGTAAGAAAATTGGTGTGGTGCATCAAATACAAAATGAGGGTAAAAACCTAGAAATCGCCGATAGAGGAACACAGGTGGCTCTTTCCATTAAGGAACCAACGATTGGCAGACAGATAAATGAAGGTGATGTTTTTTATACAGACCTTAACGGCAGACAAGCACGAATACTGCTGGAAAGATTTTCAGACAAACTCAGCGAAGAGGAGCAGGAAATTTTTAATTTTATACTATCAAAAAAACGTGAATCAGATCCTGCGTTTGGATATCTGTAAAATTAAGATTCAAGAAAATTTTGTTACTGGTACTTTTCTAGTAAACCTTCTAGCCCCTTCTCGCCAACAGCGCCCACTGCTTTTTCGACTAGCTTTCCATTCATGAATACAATGAATGTAGGAATTGCGTAGACGTCAAACCTCATTGCGACTCCCTGGTTGTCATCAACATTCAGTCTTCCAAAAATAACTTTCTCTTCATACTTTTTGGCAAGCTTGTCAAATATTGGAAGCATAAACTGACATGGCCCACACCATGTTGCCCAAAAATCTACTAGTACGGGCTTGTCACCCCCTATTACTTCGTCAAAGTTTTTTTCGGACAATTCAACAAGCGCAGGCTTATTAGAATCAGAACTCATTATTACAATTCATCATTTGAATTGATATTTAAATCTTGTAAGGCAACAACAAAAATTTCTATCCAATGTATTGTGAGTTCTTCTAGAATGTTGACCTTGTAAAGTTTTGTGCCTTTTTGGTTCACTATAAATCAAGTATGAACCTTACTTTATTCAAATATCCTTCTTGTAAAACTTCCATTTCATGGTAGGTAACCCCTTTTATTTCGGTCCTATAGCCATGTTTTGACAAGTCTATTGATTCTGTCATTGTTAATGCTGTCAGTTGATATTTGGATTCAAGTTTAGAAATTTTTATCTCAAAATTCGACATTACCTTGTTATCTATTGCGATAAGTAAGAGTATCCTTTCCAACCAGTTGAATAATAATTCTGAATAGTCATGTCCATCTACTTCAAATTCTAATTTGCTTTTGCCACGAATTTCGCTAATTTTAAACATTACATTTATTGTTCCTTTAGCTGCGTACGAAAATGCTTCTTCCATGCTGTCACCGTACGCCTCGATATATGCATCAGTGACATGGTCAAGATATCTGTAACCTCCAGCCAACAATGTTTGTTTTTCTGCTGCTTTATTATAACTAATCGCAAAATCTAAATGATGACACACGATCCTCATGATTGTGAAGCTAGACCTTCCGCGAGGAATGAGGGATTTGCAAAATGATGAATTAGGAAATATATCCTATATTAGAGACAAATTCGCAGAAACTGCAGAAATCTTTGACTTTAAGCAAATAGAGCCGTCAACGCTGGAATTATTATCCACTCTTGAAGCCAAAAGCGGGCCATCAATAATTGATGAAACATACAGCTTTACGGATAAAGGCGGACGAAATATAGCATTACGCTTTGACCTTACCATAGGATTGTCTAGATTTGTTTCCATGCGAAGAGACCTTAAACTCCCAGCAAAACTATCATCATTTGGAGGTGTCTGGCGTTATGACGAACCACAGTTAGGAAGATACAGATATTTTCATCAATGGGATATCGAAATATTCGGATCGCCGGAGGTAGATGCTGATGCGGAAATTATAGAGTTTGTTTCACACTTCTTGAAAAAATTGGGAATTGATTTTGTAATTGCAATAAACCATAGATCTATTTTGGAAGAATATTTGACAAGATCTCTTGGGATTACAGACAATAGTACTGTAAATGAAATGATGAGGGCAGTTGATAAACTTGCCAAAAAAAGTACTGAGCACATAGTTGAAGAATATAAGCAAAAGCTTGACTCGGCCAGTTTGCTAAAATTCATTGAATTTGTTTCCTTTAACGGCACACCTGAGAAAATGCTAGAAAACAGTAAGGTTGGTGAATTTGAGTCATCCAAAGTCCTTGTGGAACTTGTAGATTCTTTGAAATCAAGACAGGTAAGCAACTTGATGGTAGATTTTAGGATAGTCCGAGGACTTGATTATTATTCAGGGATTGTATTTGAGGCCAAAGATCAATCATCGCAGATTGGATCGCTTGTGGGTGGCGGCAGATATGATAGATTGACAGAAGCGTTTGGTAGAAAGGATTTGTTTGCAACCGGTGCCGCAGGTGGCGTGGAAAGGATTCTTACAGCCATCAAAGACAAATCAAACAAGACAATCCAAAGACCTCTAATTTATGTCACTTACAGTTCCAGACAAGAAAAAAAACATGCAATTGAAGTGGTTTCAAAATTAAGAAATCTTGGGTATGCTACGGATTATGACATAAATGGCAGAACAACAAGCAAACAGTTTCACGAAGCTGCCCTCAAAAAAGCAGTTGCTATAATTATCATAAGCCTTGATGAATTCAAGAAAGGCATCGTTACTATAAAATCAGGATCAAAGGAACAGAAGCAGAGTATTACTGAAATTGACAAATATTTAGATCAAATAGTATAGACAAATGTAATTCAAATTTTCTTTTTCTTTTCATTTAATATTCAGACTTTGGTTTAAATTTTAATCATTTTGATATTCTTCATCTTTATCATACCATTTGGCTTTTTATCATACACAATTCTTATGACCAAATCTGGCGGATCATAGCTGACATAAAAATCGTCTTTTTCCAAGATTTGTATATCATGACCCAACGTTATCTGTGATTCTTGTATCCCGTTTTCAATCAATTTACTCTTGGCAGCTTGTGCTATGCCATCATCTGAAGTATTGGTTGTCAGGAGCACCTTGCCAGTGCAATTTAGGCTCATCTGACTGGGAAAAATAGCCTCTCACAATTAAAGTGTATCTTC